>JAYVZN010000026.1:0-39047 GCA_043783305.1 Betaproteobacteria bacterium | reverse complement strand
GCTTCATTCGGCGTACAGGGGCCGGGCGATAGCACGAGGTAATCCGGTTTGAGTGCGGCAATTTGCTCCAGACTGATTTCGTCGTTGCGAAATACCTCCACCGCTTGGCCTAGCTCGCCAAAATACTGCACCAAGTTGTAGGTGAAGGAATCGTAGTTGTCGATCATGAGTAACATGGCATCACCTCATTCGCATCGCACATCGAAGCCGCTTAGGGCTAATTCCGCCGCACGCAACACGCCGCGCGCTTTGCTTTGTGTTTCTTCCCACTCGTTTTGCGGAATGGAGTCGGCAACGATACCGGCGGCGGCTTGCACATAAAGCATGCCGTCCTGGATCACGGCGGTACGAATGGCGATGGCTAAATCCATGTTGCCGTTGAAACCGAGATAACCCACCGCGCCGGCGTAGACACCGCGTTTGGAGGCTTCCAACTCATCAATGACTTCCATCGCCCGCACCTTGGGCGCGCCGGTTACCGTCCCCGCCGGAAAAGTTGCGCGCAAAAGGTTCATCGCGCTCATCCCAGGTTTGATTTTGCCTTCGACATTAGACACGATGTGCATCACATGCGAATACCGTTCTACGATCATGTTTTCCGTCACGTTTACGCTGCCGATTTGCGCCACTCGTCCCACGTCATTACGCCCCAAGTCGATCAACATTAAATGTTCGGCGCGTTCTTTCGGATCGGCGAGCAACTCCGCTTCCAAGGCGCGGTCTTCTTCGGGTGTGGCACCACGACGACGCGTACCCGCGATAGGGCGCAAGGTCACTGTATCTTGCTCCAAGCGCACCAAAATCTCGGGTGAAGCGCCGACGATTTGAAAATCGCCCAGGTGCAGATAAAACATATACGGCGAAGGGTTGATCGAGCGTAGCGCGCGATAAAGATTAAGCGGTGGTGCGGCAAATGGCAGCCGAATGCGTTGCGATATCTGCACCTGCATTAAATCGCCGTCCAAAATATATTGTTTGGCGCGGGCGGCGGCGGCTAAAAATTCATTTTCCGGAAATTCGGACAGTGGCTGCAATGCAGGTTCTGCGGCACTAAATTCGGGTATTTCCACGGATGCGCGCAATTTTCTGCGTAGTGTTTGTAGGCGTTGCTGCGCCAGCGTATACGCGTCATCAACAGCGGGATCGGCATACACGATTAAAAAGAGTTTGCCCGAGAGGTTATCCACGACGGCGATTTCTTCGGACAACATGAGCAGAATGTCGGGTGTGCCGAGCGTGTCCACATTTTGTGTGCGTTGCAGTTTGGGCTCAATGTAGCGCACGGTGTCGTAGCCAAAGTAGCCGGTCAAGCCGCCGACAAAGCGTAATTCGCTGTGCAGCAACGCGACTTTATAACGCGCTTGAAAAGTTTCGATGAAGGCCAGCGGATCCGGGACTTCATGCGTCTCAATAACACCGGAATCGTTTTCAACCGTGACCTGCTGACCCCGCACCATTAAGCGTGTTTGCGCCGGCAGACCGATAATCGAGTAGCGCCCGAAACGTTCGCCGCCTTGCACCGATTCGAGCAGGTAAGAGTACGGTTGATTGGCGAGTTTAAGGTATACCGACAAAGGGGTATCGAGATCAGCCAGCATCTCCAGCATCACTGGAATGCGGTTATAACCTGCGGTGGCTAGCTGATTAAATTCTGGTTCAGTCATGGCTGTCTTCCGAAAAAAGTTTCACTCCGAGCCGACCTGCGGCCCGTCCCTAGCGCAAGCACTAGAGGCGCCATCGTAGTGCGCGAGTTGGTTCCTTTTTCATTCTTAGCCTTTAACCACTTTCCGGCTCGCTTCGAGCAGGCTGGGCACGATGGCGTCCACATCCAACTCGCGTACATCGCGCCCACGGTTGTAGCCATACGGCACGCAGAACACGGGGCAAGTGGCCGCGCGTGCCGCCTGTGCGTCGTTGAGCGAATCGCCGATCAGCAGTAACTCGTGCGGCAAAATACCAAAATGATTACAGGCATGCAGCAGCGGCAAGGGGTCGGGTTTTTTCTTCGGTAAGCTATCACCGGAAAGTATTAATTTGAAATAATCGAACAGGCCGGTTTCTTTGAGCAACGGATGGGTAAATTTTTCCGCTTTATTAGTAATGCAGGCCATCGGTAAACCGGCTTGCTTGAACGCCGCCAACCCTTCCAGCACGCCAGGAAAAACGCGGCTGTTACGACTCACGTGCGCGCCGTAATGTTTTTCATAGCAGGGCAGCGCACGCGCAAATAATACGGCCTCCGGCTCAGCACTCATATCACGCGTCAAGACGCGCTTTACCAAGCGCGATACGCCGTTGCCGATGTAGGTTTTGACAGTCGCTAAATCAACCGGCGGTAAGTTTAATTCCACGGCCATCGCAATGGCGGCATCGGCCAAATCCGGCGCGGTATCCAACAGCGTGCCGTCGAGATCAATAACGACCGCTTTTATTTTTAAAGGGAATATCAAATCCATCGCGATTTAAACTTTGGCCAATTCCGCGCGCAGTGCGCCGATAATCGTGTCGTAGCGGTGCGGGTCGGAATCCTTGGCCGCACCAAACACGGCCGAGCCAGCCACAAACGTATCTGCACCGGCTTTGGCGATTTCCAGGATGTTGTTGGTTTTCACGCCGCCGTCGATTTCGAGCCATATTTGCCGTCCGGTCTTGGCTGTGTAAGCATCGATTTTTTGCCGCGCCAAACGCAGCTTGACCAGGGCTTCCGGAATAAAGCTTTGGCCACCGAAACCTGGATTCACCGACATCAACAAAATCATGTCGATCTTGTCCATCACGTGATCCATCCAGTCGAGCGGGGTTCCGGGATTAAAAACCAAACCGGCTTTACAACCACATTCCTTGATTAAGCCCAAGGTACGATCAATGTGCTCGGACGCTTCCGGATGAAAAGTAATGATGTTCGCGCCCGCCTTGGCGAAATCGGGAACAATGCGGTCCACCGGTTTTACCATGAGGTGTACGTCAATAATGGCATCGGTCAGGGGGCGAATCGCTTCGCATACCAGCGGCCCGATGGTCAGGTTCGGCACGTAATGGTTATCCATCACGTCAACGTGGACAACGTCCGCCCCGGAGGCGATTACATTGGTAATTTCTTCGCCCAATTTGGCGAAATTTGCGGATAAAATACTGGGCGCGATGCGAAAGTTGCTGGCCATAACGATTCCTTAATCAGAAACAAAGCTTTGCATTTTACCCGGAAACATCTTCTCTTGCCTATGTGCGCGTTTTGAGGTGCAATACACGGATGGCTGATTCGAAAAAATATGAAATTCAAGTGGGCACGCTGGTGGAATACATTCCTGAACAATCCAGCGAGGAGCAGGATCGCTATGTGTTCGCCTACACCATTACCATTACCAATACCGGTTCAATCCCGGCGCAACTCATTAGCCGCCACTGGATCATCACCGATGCCAGCAATAGTGTGCAGGAGGTCCGCGGCTTGGGCGTGGTCGGTGAGCAGCCCTTGCTTAAACCGGGTGAAAGCTTTGAATACACCAGCGGTTCTGCGATTAACACCCCGGTCGGCACCATGAAGGGCAGCTACCAAATGGTAGCGGAAGACGGCACTAAATTCGATACCGCGATTGCCGAATTCACATTGAGCATGCCGCGCGTACTGCACTAAAACGGCTATTTTGATTTATCGTCGTGCTTATCTTTTTTTGGCAAGGTAAACCAAACGATAAATACAAACAGACCAAGCGCTACCGCCGCTTCCAATAAAAACCATCCCATCGCATTCACCCGCTCTATTTAATTTAAGTTGGAACCATTCCGGCAGCAGGACACCCTTATAGACAGTCAGGCCGCATAAACGCACCTGCTATACTACTCCACTCACTGCGTATTCCCGTTGAATCAATGACCGCCATTCGTTCTAGCTTATTCATGCTCGCCTTGTTGCTCGGTGGTTGCGTCACAGCACCCGTCCCACCGCCCTCCGTTGCCCCCGCTAGTCCGGCGCCCACGTTACCCGATGCGACTTTAAAAGCAAGCGATTGGTCGGATTTAACGGATTGGCCGAATAACGACGCTTTGACCACCTGGCCGGTGTTTCTCGGCAATTGCGCGGTTCTAAAAAAACAAGTTCTTTGGCAAACCATCTGCGACGCCGCGACAGCTTTCACCCCTAAAGACGATCAACAGGCCCGTGAATTTTTTGAGCGGTGGTTGATGCCGTATCAACTGGTCACCCGCGACGGACAAGACAGCGGCCTGATTACCGGCTATTACGAACCCCTATTATTCGGTAGCCGCAGGCCGAGCGCACGGTTTCGATTTCCCCTTTACGGTGTGCCGGACGACATGTTGAGCATTGATCTTTCCAGTGTCTATCCCGAACTAAAAGCCTACCGTCTGCGTGGGCGTCTGAACGGCAACAAAGTCGTACCCTATTACAATCGCGCCGAGATTGATGCCGGGCGCGCGCCGCTGCAAGGCCGTGAAATTCTTTGGGTCGATGACCGTGTCGATTTATTCTTTCTACAAGTTCAAGGTTCGGGCCGGATACAACTGGAAAACGGCGATATCGTGCGCATCGGTTACGCCGATCAGAATGGCCATCCCTATACCTCGATCGGTCGCAAGTTGGTGGAGCAGGGCGCGCTCAAGCTAGAGCAAGCCTCCCTGCAAGGGATTAAGCAATGGGGCATTCAACATCCGGACAAGCTCAGCGCTTTGTTAAACCAAAATACAAGTTATGTATTCTTTCGCGAACTCCCCGCTTCACCAAACGGCCCGCCCGGTTCACTCGGATTACCGCTCACGGCAGGGCGCAGCTTGGCCGTGGATCCACTCGCGATCGCACTGGGTAGCCCGGTGTATCTCTCCACCACTTGGCCCAATAGCACGCAGCCGCTGAACCGCCTGATGCTTGCACAAGATACCGGCGGTGCGATTAAAGGTGCGATTCGTGCAGATTTTTTTTGGGGGTTTGGCGAAGATGCGGCGCTACACGCTGGCCGCATGCGCCAAAGCGGGCGCCTATGGGTGTTGCTGCCGCGCGGACCAATTAAACCTTAGGCTGGTACAGTTTTAATGCCGTCGCGCCCTACACTAAATTAGCGCGCCTTTACTCAACTGAAAATTTCAGTTCGTAGTCCACTGTGCTGCGCACGGCCCGCCCTTTGCGCATCGCGGGTTTGAAACGTCCTGTTTTTAAATAGGCCAATACCGCTTCATCGAAACCCCAATCGGGCGGATCGACCGCTATAACTGTTGCCTCATCGACCCCGCCATTTTCATTCAACAACAACCTAACACGTACTTTGCCGCTGATATTGAGCTGGGCGGCTTGTTCGGGATATACGGGATCACCGAGCTTCTTCGGTGGGATATCAACTTCTTTCGCGTCATAATAAGTGGTGTCCAAGGGCAAGGGCGCATCCAGTAGAACCGGGCTTGCCGCCGCTTCGGGGATACCCGGTTTGGGTGCCTCATCCACCGCTTTTTGCGTAGGATCTGGAATCACATCCGGCGGCGGCTGGTAATTTTGTACCTGGCTTTTAACCGGCCCATCAATCGCTTTAACCAACACCTCGCTGGCGGCATCCGTCGCCGCGCGGGGCATTAAGCGCGCCTCGATGACGTGGTGCGGTTGACCGCCCTGCTCCACCGCGCCGACTTGAAGCTCCAGGATGATTAATAGATGCAGCGCCAGAGAAATCAGCACAGCGAACGCTAAGCGTATTCCGTCTTGAGTCACTTGCGTATGTTGTACCGGAGTGTGCATGCTGGAATCGGTATTTTACCGTACCCGATCCCGTGCGGGACAAGCGCCTTACTTAACCGCCACCATGTCGATCAAGGCCGACAGGCCGCAATGCTTCGTGCCTTCAGCGATAACGCTCTCGTGTTCGGCCAAGCGCACTATTTCCATCGCGGAAAATGCCTCGCGCAGTAGGGCCGAGGTATACAGATTCTCGACCGCAGACGGGCCGCCCGTTTTATAGACGATTTGCTTCGGGGTGTAACCTTGCAGTATCAACAGCCCACCCGGTTTCAACGCCGCCTGGATAGACTCAAATAAGCGCGCACGATTTTCAGGCCCGACAAATTGGATAAAGATCGCGGCCACGACATCGTAAGTTTGTTGCGGCCAATCCCACGTCAACACATCGGCCACTTCAAAGGCAAGCGTAACGCCACGCTCCTGCGCCAATTTTTGGGCTTTATCCACCGCGAGTTGCGAGTACTCGACGGACAAAACATCCAAGCCCTGCTCGGCGAGCCACACGCCGTTGCGGCCCTCGCCATCCGCGACGGCCAGCGCGCGCTGGCCGGGTTTTAACAAACCCTGTTGCGATGCCAAAAAGCTATTGGGCGCGGTGCCGAACACATAGTGCTGCGCGGCATACACGGTATCCCAAAAACCGTCGCTCATTTTTTATCGGTGGCCTGTGATTTTTTCTCCGTCAAATGCGCCGTCGCTTCTTGCATGCCTTTTTCGATTTGTTCCGCCGGAACGGCACCCGGAGTCAAACGTCCATCTTCAAAGATCAAAGCCGGTGTACCGTTAATATTTAACTGATTCGCCAAGGCAATATTGCGACCAATCGGTGTGGCGCAATCGCCCTTATTTTTCGGCACTTGATTTTTCAGCATAATGTCTTGCCAAGCCTTAGCGCGATCTTTCGCGCACCAAACCTTTTGCGATTTGCTGGTGGCATCCGCATGCAATTGTTCAATCGGGTACAAAAATACATACAAGGTGTAGTTATCCAGTTTTTCGATATCCGCTTCCACTTTTTTGCAAAAAGGGCAATCCGGATCTTCAAACACCGCAAGCTTGCGCTTGCCGTTACCCTTGACGATTTTGATCGCATCCTCGAACGGTAGGGCATCGAACTTCACCCGCATTAAATCGCGAATGCGCTCTTCGGTTAAGTTGTGCTTCGTCTTAGCGTCGACAATCGAACCGACCATAATGAAGTCGGCTTTTTCATCCACATAAAATAGGCGATTGCCGGAAAACACTTCATACCAACCCGGCATGGGCGCTGGTTTTACGCTTTGCACTTGTAATTCAGGCAGGCGCTCCTTGATTAATTTTTTAATCGAAGCATCGTCGGCCAATGCACTACTCGCGACAAACATACCGACCAACACTGCGCGCGCTATCCAATTTATTTTCACGGCATTCCTTTCAACATAAACTAAAAATCAATAATGGCCTAAAGCCTGCTTTAGCAGTTGCTGCTTTAACCAAGGCAAACGATTGGTTGCGGCTAGCCCAGCATTCCTGACCCAGCCTATCATAGGCTGTGGTCGATTGAATAACCGTTGCAATCCATCGGTGACGATTTGCATCGCTAAAATCTCTTCACTTCGTGCGCGTGCGTAACGTCGCAACAAATACACATCGCCGCAATCGCGCTCACCGCGCATAGCGAGTATACCGGCTAATGCTTTCGCATCGGCAAAACCTAAATTTACGCCTTGCCCGGCCAGGGGATGCACTTGATGCGCCGCATCGCCGACCAAAGCCACGCGCGGTCGGATCAATTCATTGGTTTTGATTAAATGCAGCGGGAACGCCGCCGCCGGAGAAAGCAAGGTTAACACGCCAAGGCGCAGGCCACCGGCTTCCGCCACACGCTCCGCTAAGGCCGCCGGTGTTAATTGCAACAAATCTTGCGCCATATCCTCTTGTAAAGACCATACGATCGATATACGGTTCCCCGGCAAGGGTAAATAAGCTAATACACCATCGGGGCTAAACCACTGATAAGCGACACCCTGGTGCGGCAAGCTGGTGGCAAAATTCGCCACCACGCCGAGTTGCCGGTAATTTTTATCGCCCGCCTGAATACCAACCTGCTGTCGCACCCAAGAATGCGCTCCATCGGCGGCGATGATTAATTGGGCATTGATCGCCGTGCCATCGTCCAAACGCAGGTGTACCGCTTCGGGTTCGATCCTTAATGCGGCGCACGACATAGGGCAAAATAAACGCACGTGCGGTGCCGCTTCCAGGGCACGCCATAGGCTGTCTTGCAATACGCGATTTTCCGCAATGTACGCTAACTGCCCCAAACCCGCTTCGTAAGCATTGAAGTCGAGACGCGCATAGCCGTTGTCGCCGTAAATCGCCATCGCTTCGATGCGCGCCAAACGTGGCACCGGGAGTGCTTGCCAAAGATGCAACTGCTCTAAAAATTGCGCACTGCCGGGGCTGATGGCATAGATGCGGTTGTCCCAGCTTGCGTCGTCCGGCAGCGCTTGCGGCGCACGCGCTTCGACCAAGGCAACGCTGACCGCCGCGTCGCACAAGGCAAGTGCTAGCGCAGCACCCACCAGACCGCCCCCAACAATTACCACATCCGTCGTTATCGGTTGATGCATGCGGCTCAGCCTTTTGCGCCGAAGATCATACGCCGCACCACAAACGACTTTACCGGCGGTAAGGCATCGAGCACCGACAAAGCCAACCCACGCAATTGACGCAAACCCGCGATGCGATTAGAAAAACCGCGCACCAGCAGATCCGTAAAAAACACGCCGCCTTGTGTATCCAGACGCCGCCCTGCGGCGTATGCCTGTAGCATTGCACGCTCGCCGATGGTTTCGGGTGTGCCGGCGACGGTTGCTTGCGCTAATTCCCAAGCATCGCGCAATCCCATATTGAATCCTTGACCGGCAACCGGATGCAACATTTGCGCGGCATTCCCGATCAAGACCAAGCGTGCGCCCGTCACCGTTTTACTTTGCTGTAAGCCCAGTGCAAAGCTGTTGCGTTTACCGACGCTTAAAAATGCACCTTGCCGATCACCGAAATGGGTATGCAGTTGCGTTAAAAACTCTGCATCGCTCAACGCCAAAAGTTCTTGCGCGCGCGGCGGCGTGGCGGTCCATACCAAGGCATAGTCCGCGCCGCTGGGCAGCAGTGCAGCCGGGCCTTCGTCGGTAAAACGTTCATACGCCAAATTTTGGTGTGGCAAAACGGTGCGCACTTGGCACACCACGGCGCATTGCTGATAGTCTCGCGTTTCGCGCACGATGCCGGGGATGTTTTGCAAGCTGCGACCGCCATCGGCTAACACCGCCAAACGGCCTGTCATCGACTGCTGCGCGGCATCGCAAGTGAACTGCACTTGCGCGGCACCCGCATCCGGCAACACCGCCGATACCTCTGCGCCGGTTAAATAACGTGCGCCGCAGGTACGCAAAGCCGCCTGCAAAGTGTCTTGTAATTCCGCATACGAAATGACATAGCCCAACGCCGGCAATCCGGCTTCCGCCGCACTGAGTAAGGCGCGACCAAAACTGCCGCGTTGCGAAATATGAATGCGCGTAATGGGGGTCGCATCTTGAAGCTGTTGCCAAATACCAACGCGCTCCAAAATCAAACGACTGCCGTGGGATAAAGCCAAAGTACGCGTGTCACGGCGCGGCATACTTTCAGCCTGGGCTTCCAACACCGTCACCCGTAGCGGCACCGGTGCGCGCTGAGTTAAGGCTAAAGCCAGCACGGCACCCACCGGCCCGCCACCGACGACGATCACATCGGCATCGGCATCGAAACTGTTGCTTAATTCAGGCATCGTTGCTTTGAAACATTTAACTTTGTGACTCCATACAATCTTCGATTTCTTGAATCGTACGCGGTGCTGCATGAGTCAGCACTTCGCACGCGCCGGAGGTCACCAGCACATCATCTTCAATGCGGATGCCAATATTCCAGAAATGCTCCGGCACTTGTGCGTCGGGACGAATATAAAATCCCGGTTCCACCGTGAGCATCATCCCGGGGCTAAGCGCGCGCCATTCACCGCCGCGTTTATATTCACCCGCATCGTGCACGTCCATACCCAACCAATGCCCGGTTTTGTGCATGTAAAAACGCCGGAAGTCACCGGACTCAATAACGCTATCCACACTGCCTACGCACAATTTGAAATCGAGCATGCCCTGCACCAAGACTCGCAAGGCCGCTTCATGCGGTTCGTTCCAGTGGCAACCCACTTTGACTTTCGTCATGGCGGCGGCTTGCGCGGTGAGTACCAGTTGGTAAATATCCTTTTGCACCGCGCTGAATTTCCCATTTACGGGAAAGGTGCGTGTGATATCGGCGGCATAACCATCCAACTCGCAACCGGCATCGATCAACAGCAAATCGCCGTCTTTGAGTTGCGCGTTATTGCTCACGTAATGCAGTACGCAGGCATTTGCACCCCCCGCCACGATGGGCGTGTAGGCCGGAGACTGCGCCCCATGACGACGAAACTCATGCAGTAATTCTGCTTCGATTTCATATTCCCAACGTCCGGGCCGGGTGGCCTGCATGGCGCGTTGATGTGCGCCGCCGGAAAGTTGCGCACCGCGTCGCATAATATCCAGCTCGTGCGCATCTTTGAATAAACGCATTTCATCCAGCAGTGTGCGCACATCGCGTACCCCGCCTGGGGCCGTCACCCCATTGCGCGCTTCATCGCGCACGCTATTTAACCAACCCACCACGCGCACGTCCCAACGCGCATCGGCACCAAGATCGAAAAATAAATTAGGTTGATCCGCCAGCAGCTTGGGCAGCATGGCATCCAGCGCTGTAATCGGATACGCCGCATCGAAACCAAAGGCCTCGCAAGCGCCTTCGGGGCCATAGCGATAACCATCCCAAATTTCACGTTCTAAATTTTTTTCGCGGCAAAATAAAATAGTCTGCGTACGCTCTCCCACCAGCATTACCAGCACGGCTTCCGGCTCGGAGAACCCGCTCAAGTAATAAAAATAGCTATCGTGGCGAAACGGATAATGTGAATCACGATTGCGCAAGCGCTCTGCCGCCGTCGGAACGACAACGATGCCTGCGCCCATTTGCTGCGCTAAATTTTCACGACGTTCACGGTAAGGAGTCATAAGTTTTCTTGAGCGTTATACTGGATTAGGCACCTTGCAGCAGGTGGTCTAACGCCGCTAAACGCTGCGGCGTCCCGACATCGACCCAACGTGCTCGGTGGTGTTCACCGCGTACTAAATCATATTGAATCAGTGTCTTTAGCAAAGGAGCCAGCGGGGCCTTAACCCCGCGCTCGATATCTCGAAAATTATCCGGGTGGTACACCGCTACGCCGGTAAACGTTAACAGGGGTCGCCCGCTCAACTTAACCTGACTATGCTCCAGCGCAAAGTCGCCCGGCTCGTGGTGCGGCGGGTTATCCGTTAACACCAGATAGGCCGAAAATAGATCGGGATTAGCCCGCATGGCCATGCCGATTTCTGTGGCGCGGCTAAAATCATATTCGATGTAGGTATCGCCATTCACCACCAAAAACGGACCTTTTCCCAACAGCGGCAATGCCTGTGCAATACCCCCGGCGGTTTCCAACGCTTTATCCTCCGGTGAGTACTGAATGTGTGCACCGAATTTTCGTCCATCCCCCAGCGCCGCTTCGATCAGATGTCCTAGATGGGCATGATTAATGATGATTTCGGTAAAGCCATCGCGCACCAAATTTTCGATATGCCATACGATGAGCGGTTTTCCGCCCACACGTAATAAGGGCTTCGGTAGGGTGTCAGAGAGAGGGCGCATGCGCTCGCCGCGACCCGCCGCTAAGATCATCGCTTTCATACAATAGCCGACCTAAAATGCGCCCGCGTGCCGCCAAAATTAAAATTCAAAACGTATAACCCACTTGATGTTCACGGCGATGCAGTTCGTCCAACACGTCCAAAAGCGGTCCCAGCGCGCGATAGCGCGAACAAGCCTTGCGCAAATAATCCAGTACCAGCGGCATATCTTTAAGGTAGCCGTCTTTACCATCGCGATGGTATAAGCGCGCGAAAATACCCAGCACTTTAACGTGGCGTTGGATTCCCATCCATTCAAAATCCCGGTAGAACGCGCCAAAATCATCGCCCACCGGCAGTTGCGCGCGCTTGGCCGCCTCCCAATAGCGGATGGTCCAATCAATCACGCGTTCTTCCTCCCAGGCGATATAAGCGTCTTTGTACAAAGACGCAAGATCGTACGTTATCGGACCCAACACTGCATCCTGGAAATCCAATACGCCGGGATTCGGTTCGGCGTACATTAGGTTGCGGGAATGATAATCACGGTGGACGTACACCGTGGGTTGCGTCAAAACATTGCTCAGTATCTGCTGCCAGGCATTTTCCAACACTTCGGTTTGTTTCGTTGAAAGCACTGCCTGTAGATGTTTCGTAATATACCATTCGCTGAATAAACGCATTTCCCGTAACAAATGCACCGCATCGTAGCGCGGCAGCTGGTTCGGTTGACTGGCGAGCTGAATTTTAATGAGGGCGTTATTCGCATCGCGGTACAAATCATCGGCGCTGTTAGCATTGAGTTGCGCAAGATAGGTTTCGCTGCCGAGATCGGACAACAACAACAAACCCTGCGCTAAGTCTTGCGCTAAAATTTCCGGGACGTGCACCCCGGCCGCTTTGAACAATTGAGCGACCTGAACAAATGGAACGCAATTCTCCTGTGACGGCGGCGCATCCATTACAATGAGACTCCGATTGGAGAGACTAATCCGAAAATATCGCCGAAAGCTGGCATCGCTCGAAGCCGGGCTAAGATCGTAAGATTCCCCGGGTATTACCTCTCGCAGCCAGGTTTGAATTTGTTCAAGACGCTCCAAATTTCGCTTCCTTATTGAAATATTTGCATTTTTATGCGATTTTAGCACCCTTTCCGTCCGGCAAAACCATAATGAATTCCCGGTATCGCGTCACCGCACTCGCTTTCGTTTCCCTCGCTACGGGTGCGCTATGGGTTAACGCCGTGCGCGCCGACTCGGCAGCGCCGCTGAAAATCGATCCACGTCTGCTCGGCTTGCCCGCCTTGGAGGAACCCGCCCCGTTCGTACCCAAAATCACGCCCCCGAATCCGGCTCCCTCAATCAGCGCTGAGCCCAGCGCGCCGAGCCCAGCCAACGCGTCACCGCCCGTGGCGGGACAAAGCACGGCGCATCCGCAAAATATCGCACCGCCCGACAAACCCATACCGTTACCCCCCGCAACCACGGGCCGCGCTCCCGAACCATCCCCGGCGCTCGGTGCCAAAAACACACCTCCCGTTGAAATCGCGGCACCCGTTACGACCGCCCCCGCACAACCGCCAGACCTGCCGCCGGACGATATCAACAACACCCCGCTGCGCTTACACCCTACGGCAACGTTGGTGCCGCACCCGGCGCAACCGGACGAAAAAGCGCCGCTTTTCATCAGCGCCATGCGCTTACAGGGCCAGGCGGACACGTATATTGAAGCGGAAGAAGACGTTGAATTACGCAAACAAGGCTTGCGTATGAACGCCGATACGCTGCGCTATGACGAAGCGCAGGAAACTGTGGACGCTAAAGGCCATGTGCGCATCCAAACCGATTCCGGTGTGGTTAAAGGCCCCGATTTGTTTTACAAAATTCCAGACAGCACCGGGTTCATGAATACGCCGACTTACGCCCTCGGTGGGACCATTGCGGGGCAAGGCACAGCGGACAAACTGACCTTTGTGGACGAAACACACACGCAAATGGAAAAAGCCAAATACTCGACCTGCTCGGCTGGCCAAGAAGCTTGGTGGATCCATGCCGGTCAACTGGAAATTGATCGCACCACCGACACCGGCATCGGTCGCAACGCTTGGGTTGAATTTAAAGGCGTGCCGTTCCTGTACACGCCTTACATTTCCTTTCCGCTCAACAATGCCCGCGAATCGGGATTCCTGACCCCGGCTTTCGGCACGTCCAACACCCGCGGTGTCGAGTTGACGACCCCCTATTATTTAAACTTAGCCCCCAATTACGATGCCACCATTACACCGCGTTACATGACCAAACGCGGCCTTCAACTTGGTGCCGAATTCCGTTATTTACAGCCCAACTATGCGGGAGAAATTTACGGCGATGTGTTGCCGAACGACAACGTCAGCAAATCCACGCGTTCCGCATTCCGCCTGCTGCACACCCAAAATTTCGGTGCCGGGTTCTCAGGCAACATCAACTTCCAAAAAGTCTCGGATGACAATTACTACCGCGACCTGAGCAGCTTGATTGCGGCGACCTCGACAACCACGCTGCCGCGCGAAGGGAATTTGAACTACAGTAATGGCCCGTTTAGCGCCGGCGTTAAAATTCAGCGCTACCAAATTCTGCAAGATCCGATTGCGCCGGTTGCCAACCCCTACGAACGCCTACCGCAAATTACCGGTGCCTATCGTAAGCTGAATGTGCTCGGCTTCGCCGATGTATCGGCCAGCAGCGAATATGTCGAATATTCACATCCGACCAGCGTGACCGGTTCGCGCTTCACGGTGAACCCGACGTTTAGCGTGCCTTTAACCCGAGCGTACGGCTACATCACACCGAAATTCGGCGTGCATTACACCCGCTATAAATTGGATCAAAGCCAAAACCCCACGCACTTACCGGACACCACCCGTACTTTGCCGATATTCAGCTTGGATAGCGGCCTCACGTTTGAGCGCGAATCCAGCCTGCTTGGCCAAGTATTGACGCAAACTTTAGAGCCGCGACTGTATTATTTATACGTGCCCTACAAAGATCAAAATCAAATTCCAGTATTCGACAGCGGTGAAACCGATTTTACTTTTGCACAAATTTTCTCAGAAAACCGGTTCAGCGGCGGTGATCGTATTTCCGATGCCAACCAAGTAACCTTTGCCTTGACCTCGCGTTACATCGAAGCCGATACTGGCCTAGAGCGCTTGCGCGCTACCGTCGCCCAGCGTTATTTTTTCCGCACACCGCGGGTCACCATCGCACCTACTTCGCTCGTATCCACGGATAAAACGTCCGACTTCTTGGCCAGTCTCGGCGGCCAAATTTCACCCGCATGGTCCGGAGATGCCACCTTGCAGTACAACCCCAATATTGGGCGTAGCGAAAAATACAATGTCGGCGCGCGCTATAATCCCGAACCCGGTAAACTCGCCAATGTTAACTACCGCTTTACCCGCGATTCGCTGCATCAACTCGATTTTTCGAGTCAATGGCCGATTGCGCATAACTGGCAACTCTTGGGGCGCTGGAATTATTCGATCAAAGACCGGAAGTCCGTTGAATCCTTAGCAGGATTTGAATACAAAGAAAATTGCTGGGCTGTGCGCGTTGTAGCACACCGCTTCCAGACGGCGGCGCAGACCACCACCAGCGCTTTGTTTTTTCAACTTGAACTGTCCGGATTGTCCAGTTTGGGAACGAATCCCTTCAACACACTCAAACAAAATATCGGCGGCTACAGCCAAACCAAGCCGCAACCCCAAGAAGTTAACTTGAACGAGTTTTAATCCATGTCCCTCCACCGCTCTGTTTTTTCCCTTTTACTCGTTGTGCTTACGCTATCGCCCCAAGCGTGGGCCCAACGCACGCCGTCGCCGGTGCAGTTCATCGACCGTGTTGTGGCGGTTGTCAACAACGACATCATCACGCAGTACGAGCTTAACGAGCGTCTGCGCGTAACAAAACACCAGTTGGAAAGCCAAAAAATTCCGGCTCCTCCGCAGGAAGTGCTGGAAAAACAACTCCTAGAACGCATGATTAACGAGCGCGTGCAGTTGCAATTCGCCAGCGAAACTGGGATTCGCGTCGATGACAGCGCTCTGGATCAAGCCATCGTGCGCATTGCGGAGGGCAACCGTATGCCCTTAAACCAATTGCGCCAAGCCTTGGAAAAAGATGGCGTAAGTTTTGCTAAATTTCGCGAAGATATCCGCAACGAAATTACATTGTCGCGCGTCAAAGAACGTGAAGCGGACAATAAGGTCGTCGTCACGGAAAATGAATTGGAAAATTACTTTGCCAACCAAACGCAAAAAGGCAACGATACCGAATATAACTTAGGCCATATTTTGATCCAAGTGCCGGAGCAAGCCAGTGCCGAACAAATTCAAGAGCGCAAAAAACGTGCCGAACAAGCGTTGGCTGAATTAAAAAATGGAAGTGATTTTGGCCTAGTGTCTGCGAGTTTTTCCGATACCCCGAATGCGCTGCAAGGCGGCGAAATCGGTTGGCGCCCTGCCAGTCGCCTACCGCAACTGTTTACCGACGCTTTAAATGCGTTGCAGCCCGGAGAAGTTAGCCCCATCCTGCGTAGTCCTAACGGCTTCCATATACTGAAACTGCACGACAAGCGCGGGCGCGACGCGATCTTAGTCGTCACGCAAACACACGCGCGCCACATTTTAATCAAAACCAATGAAGTGATCTCTGAAGCCGATGCCAAGCATCGTTTGGTGGAACTCAAAGAACGTCTGGATAACGGGGCTAATTTTGCCGATTTAGCACGCCTGCAATCGGAAGACGGCTCGGCATCAAAAGGCGGCGACTTGGGTTGGCTCTCCCCAGGCGATACGGTGCCCGATTTTGAGCACGCGATGGATGCATTAGCGCCCCATGTCGTCAGCGCGCCCATCCATACCCAGTTCGGCTGGCATTTGATCGAAGTGTTGGAGCGCCGCAAAGAAGATGTCACCCAAGAAAAACAAAAGCTCCGGGCAAAATTAGAGATCCGCGAACGTAAGGCCGATGAGGCCTACCAGGAATTCGTGCGGCAGTTGCGCGACCGGGCGTATGTCGAAATCAAACCAGAAGATCGCTAATCTCGCCCCGATCGCGCTCACCAGCGGTGAACCAGCGGGAATCGGCCCTGATTTATGTCTACGGCTCGCGGATACCGCGCGTAGCTTAGATATTGTGATTTTGGGCGACAAAAATTTGCTGCAGCAACGCGCCGCCCGTTTGGGACTAAACATCCGCTTCGAAGATTACCAATACGAACAGACGGTAACCCGCGCCGCACAGCACTTGACGGTTTTATCCTCGCCGCTCGCCGCTCCTTGCGAAGCCGGAAAACTAAATCCGGATAATGCCCGTGCCGTACTCGCGCTATTGGATCGCGCCGTGGACGGTTGCCTGAGCGGGGAATTCAGCGCCCTGGTAACCGCGCCCGTGCATAAAGGCAACATCAACGATGCCGGTATCGCGTTTCAAGGTCATACCGAATATTTACAGCAACGCGCACAAGCGCCGCAGGTGGTGATGATGCTGGCCGGTGGCGGCATGCGAGTCGCACTGGCAACCACCCACTATGCTTTGCAAGATGTTCCGAAACACATTACACGCTCCGGCTTAACCGCAACGCTACGCATCATCGACCATGACTTGCGCACACGCTTCGGGATTCTCCGCCCACGCATCTTGGTCGCTGGCTTAAACCCGCATGCCGGTGAATCCGGACATCTTGGACGCGAAGAGATCGAAATCATCGAACCCGTATTAGCGCAATTACGCCATCTCGGCTTGGATTTACAAGGCCCGCTACCGGCCGATACCCTATTCCAGCCGGAACGGCTAAAACAGGCTGACTGTGTCCTCGCGATGTACCACGATCAAGGCTTGCCGGTACTCAAATTTGCCAGCTTCGGGGCCGGTGTCAATATCACGCTCGGGCTCCCGTTCATCCGCACCTCGGTCGATCACGGCACCGCGCTGGATTTGGCCGCGGCTGGAAAGATCGAAACAGGCAGTCTGTGCGTGGCGCTGCAAACCGCACAAGACATGGCCCTTTATGCACATCGCGCGTAAACGTTTCGGGCAAAATTTTTTGCAAGACCCTCATTTTATCCGTGCTTGTATGGATGCCGTTCGTCCGCTGCCGACAGAAAACTTGGTAGAGATCGGGCCCGGCCTCGGTGCCTTGACCCGACCGCTGACGGCGCAAATTCCGCATCTGCATGTCGTCGAAATCGACCGCGATTTAATTGCCCGCTTGCAGCATGCTTACTCAACGTCGCAACTCACGGTACACGGCGGCGATGCCCTGGAATTCGACTTCTCTCAGCTCGGCGAAAAGTTACGCATTGTCGGCAACCTACCCTATAACATTTCCACGCCGCTGCTATTTCATCTTGCGCAGTTTGCCGCGCACATCCAAGACTTACATTTTATGCTGCAAAAAGAAGTGGTGGAGCGCATGGCAGCAGCGCCCTCGACATCCGCTTACGGCCGGCTCTCGGTCATGCTGCAATACCGCTTTCAAATCCTGCCCCTGTTCGACGTCCCTCCGCAAGCCTTTCATCCCGCGCCGAAAGTAACCTCCAGTTTTGTGCGTATGCTCCCGCTGCACCCCCTGCCGTACCCGGCGCAGGATACCGATTTGTTCGCTGAAATTGTGGCGGCCGCTTTTTCCATGCGCCGCAAAACTTTGCGCAACACGCTCAAAGGCCGCGTAACAGACACCGACTTTCAGGCGCTGGGAATTGATGCCGGATGGCGCGCGGAAAATCTTGGCGCGTCCGAATATGTGCGCATTGCCAACTATCTTCACACGCACAAAAACCCGTCGATTTAGCCGCTATTTTTCGACACGCTGCGTCAATATCCAATAGCCCTAAAGTGCCATTTCTCTATAAAAACACGCATTGCGCACAACCCATAGGTTTATAACTCAATGTTATCAACCATATAAAATATTTTTCGTTATTTCTATATGAACTTTTAACGAAAATTAGCACTCTTTATACGAGAGTGCTAATATTTGACTATTCGATTGAAAGGAAGCACATGAGCACAGCAATCGCCTTACCCAATCCGGCCATCGGCAATTTGGAGAGTTATATCCAGGCCGTGCGCGCGTTTCCGATCTTGAGCGCGGAGGAGGAAACCCAATACGCCCGCGCCCTACGCGACGAAAACAACGTGGATGCGGCAAGCAAGCTGGTGTTATCGCACTTGCGTGTCGTGGTGCACATCGCCCGCGGTTATATGGGTTACGGCCTGCCCCAAGCTGATCTGATCCAAGAAGGCAATGTGGGCCTGATGAAAGCCGTGAAACGCTTCGACCCCGAGCGCGGTGTGCGCTTGGTGTCATTCGCCATTCACTGGATCAAGGCCGAGATGCACGAATACATTCTGCGCAATTGGCGCACGGTGCGCATCGCCACCACCAAAGCGCAGCGCAAACTGTTTTTTAATTTACGCAGCATGAAACAGTCCCTGGGTTCTTTGGGCCCTGAAGAAGTGCGGCACATCGCTCGGGATTTAGGGGTAAAACCAGAAGAAGTCCTGGAAATGGAAACCCGAATCAATGGCGGTGATGTCGCGCTCGAACCCAGCGGCGACGATGAAGAGAGCTATGGTCCGCTCGCCTACTTAGCGGACCCCGGCGCGGAACCGGCGCGTCAATTGGAATTTAAGCAAGACGAAGCGCAGCGCGAACACGGTTTGGTTAAGGCTTTGGAACATTTGGACGAGCGCAGTCGGCGTATTATTCAAGCACGTTGGCTCACCGAGGACGAAAGCCGCACCTTGCACGATCTCGCCGCAGAGTACGGTGTCTCAGCGGAACGCATTCGTCAAATTGAGCAAAAAGCGATGCAGAAAATGAAAGGAATTATTGCAGCGGAAACCGCTTAAGCGCGTCCGGCAAAAACCTGCTGCCGGGCTTAGGTATTACCGGCCAACAAAATTTTAATATCGTGTACCAACGGTGCGGCACCGGACCCAAAGCCGAACAGCAAGCGCAGTCGCCCCTGCGTATCCAAAACAAAGGTATTTGCACTGTGATCCACCGTGTATCCCTCCTTCGAGCCGCCTTCCTGTTTCTTGTAAAACACCTTAAACGATTTAGCCGCTTGGGCGATTTCTTCATCACTGCCGGTTAAACCCAAAAAGCTTGGGTTGAACGACGGCACGTATTGCGCCAGTATCGTCGGCGTGTCGCGTACCGGATCGAGGGTGACGAACAAAACCTGCACCTTAGCGGCATCCGCCCCCAATCGTTTCAAGGTGACCCCGAGTTCGCCCAAGGTCGTTGGGCACACATCCGGGCAATGGGTGTAACCGAAAAAGACCACCACGACCTTGCCCTGAAAATCGGCTAGGCTACGGCGCTTGCCGGTGTGATCGGTAAGCCGCAGATCTTTACCCCAATCGACACCGGTGATATCCGTGCCTTGAAATGGGCTTTTACCGGGCGTGCCGGCACCGGAATTGGAGCCGCAGCCACTCAGAAAAAGGATTAGCAGTACGCCGAAAATACGATAAATCATGTCAACACCCTCGGAAAAATTGTTTGTTTAGAAAAGCGTGGCTTCGCACTGCCATCAGCGGTTAGTCAAACACCACGGTCTTATTCGCATACACCAACACCCGATTTCCCACATGCCAGCGCACCGCGCGCGACAGTACGATTTTTTCCAGATCCGCACCTTTCTGCACTAAATCCTCGATTTGGTCGCGGTGCGAGATGCGTGCGACATCTTGCTCAATGATCGGGCCGTCATCCAAGGTTTCGGTGACATAGTGGCTGGTGGCGCCGATGAGCTTCACGCCGCGCTCGAAGGCGCGGTGATAAGGCCGCGCTCCATGAAACGCGGGCAGGAAGGAATGATGGATATTGATAATCCGGTTCGGGTAATGGCTGATAAAGGCTGGCGATAGCACCTGCATGTAGCGCGCCAATACAATAAAATCGATATGGTGGTGGCGCAAAAGCGCGAGTTGATCGCGCTCCGCTTCCACTTTGGCCTCTTTCACGACCTCCACGTGCTGGAACGAAATACCGTAAGCCTCAGCCATCCAGAGCGTATCGGCATGGTTGCTGACGATCAGCGGAATGTCGCAGTTTAACTCATTGGCTTTATGCCGATACAGCAAATCCGCCAGGCAATGATCGTACTTCGATACGAAAATCGCCAGCTTGGGCCGGGTACTGGAAAGCGCTAAACGCCAGCGCATATCGAACTTATCGGCGATGGGCCGAAACGCCGATTCAAAGCCGACGGTGTCCAGATTAAAGTCCGCCAGATCCCATTCCACACGCATTAGAAATAATTTCAGTTCCGCGTCTTGATGCTGGTCGGCATGCAAAATATTGGCGTTGTGCTGCAATAAAAAATCGGCAATTGCCGCTACCAGACCTTTTTTGTCCGGGCAACTAATTAAGAGGGTAGCGGTTTGTTTCATTTTTAAATACCGGGATTAGGTTCGGCTAATTTTCATCCAGCACACGGGCCATCGCGTTAAACTAAATATCCGTGCAGAGCGGCATCGACCCACATCTTTGAAATCAGGCGGACATATTACCATCGCGTCCCAATTGCGGATGCCGAGGCCCACAATTTATCGCGCGCGCCCTATGTTTAAACACCTTTGATCGCGCCATAAAAAATCATGAAATAAATGTTGCAACACCTGAACCAAGTTACTAGAATTAGTTCCCAAGCTCCCCGGTAAACACAACATCTTGTGGTTTTGGCAGTTGGCGGTAAACCCGTCATTTCACTCAATAAAATATAGCTTTAGATAAAAACGATGGAGGCAGAGTAACAATGCAGACAACCAACAGCACCCACCCCGACTCAGTTCCGCAAGGCCACAGTTACCCATACAACGCAGCGCCCGCCGCCCCAGAGACCAAATATCCTGAACATAAAGTTATCCGCCGCAACGGCAGCGTGGTGCTGTTTGAACCATCCAAAATTTCGATTGCGATGACCAAAGCCTTCATCGCGGTGCATGGTGGGCAAGCAGCCGCTTCGGCGCGTATTCGCGAAATGGTCGAAGGGCTGACAGCGCTGGTGGTGAATGCGCTGATCCGCCGCCAACCGCACGGCGGCACCTTTCATATCGAAGACATTCAAGACCAAGTCGAGCTGAGTTTGATGCGTTCCGGCGAGCACGACGTGGCGCGCGCCTATGTGTTGTACCGCGAGCGCCGCACCCAGGAGCGTGCGCAGCAGAAAAAAACCCAGATACACGACGAGCGCATCATTAACGTCACGGAAAACGGCATCACCCAAGCGCTCGACTTGGTCAAGCTCAGTGCCGTGATCGAAGAAGCTTGCTCCGGCCTGGGCGATGTCGTGCGCAGCGCGCCAATTCTCGAAGCCACCCTGCGTGACTTGTACGACGGCGTACCGATGGATGAAGTGCGCAAGTGCACGATCCTGGCCGCGCGCGCCTTAATCGAAAAAGAACCCGCCTATGCGCAGGCCACCGCGCGCTTGCTGCTCCACACCATCCGCCTGGAAGTGCTGGGCGAAGAAGTGCTGCAAGCCGATATGGCCACGCGCTACGCCGAGTACTTCCCCGACTTCATCAAGCAAGGTGTAGAGGCTGAACTACTCGACCCACGCCTGGCGCAATACGATCTGGAAGTCTTGGGCAAATCCATGGTGCCATCGCGCGACCTGCAATTCGGCTACCTTGGGCTGCAAACCTTATACGACCGCTACTTCTTGCATATCGAAGATCACCGTATCGAATTGCCGCAAGCGTTCTTCATGCGTGTGGCGATGGGCTTAGCACTCAACGAAATCCACCGCGAAGCGCGCGCCATCGAGTTCTACAACGTACTCTCCAGCTTTGACTTCATGAGCTCGACACCGACCTTGTTCAACTCCGGCACCCTGCATAGCCAGCTCTCGTCTTGCTACCTCACCACCGTATCCGACGACTTGGACGGCATTTATCAGGCGATCAAAGAAAACGCCCTGCTGCAAAAGTTCGCCGGCGGCCTGGGCAACGACTGGACCCCGGTGCGCGCCCTGGGCAGCCACATCAAAGGCACCAACGGCAAATCGCAAGGCGTGATCCCGTTCTTAAAGGTCGTGAACGACACCGCCGTCGCCGTGAACCAAGGCGGCAAGCGCAAAGGTGCGGTGTGCGCCTATCTCGAAACCTGGCACCTGGATATTGAAGAGTTCCTGGAACTGCGCAAAAATACCGGCGACGACCGCCGCCGCACCCACGACATGAATACCGCGAACTGGATTCCCGACCTATTCATGAAGCGCGTGATGGAAAACGGCGAGTGGACCTTGTTCTCGCCCAACGAAGCGCCCGATCTGCATGAAAAATTCGGCAAAGAATTCGAGCGCGCTTATGTCGGCTACGAAGAAAAAGCCGCCCGTGGCGAAATGAAAGTGTTCAAGAAAACCTCCGCCACGCAAATCTGGCGCAAGATGCTGTCCATGTTGTTTGAGACCGGCCATCCTTGGTTCACCTTCAAAGACCCGTGCAACATCCGCAACCCGCAGCAACACGTGGGCGTGGTGCACAGCTCCAACCTCTGCACCGAGATCACCCTCAACACCAGCGAAGATGAAATCGCCGTGTGCAACCTGGGCTCGGTGAATTTGGTCAACCATCTGAAAGACGGCAAGCTGGATCACGAGAAACTGCAAATCACCATCCGCACCGCGATGCGCATGCTGGACAACGTGGTCGATGTGAATTTCTACTCGGTACAAAAAGCGCGCAACTCCAACGTCAAACACCGCCCCGTGGGCATGGGCATCATGGGCTTCCAAGATTGCTTGTACGAACTGCGCATTCCTTATTCTTCCGAGCAAGCCGTCGAATTCGCCGACCGCTCCATGGAAGCCGTCACTTACTACGCCTACTGGGCTTCTACCGACATGGCGGAAGAGCGCGGCCGCTATAGCAGCTTCACCGGCTCCCTGTGGGATCAAGGCGTATTGCCGCACGACTCCATCAAGCGTCTGCGCGAAGAGCGCGGCGGCTATTTGGAATACAACGACTCCATCACGTTGGATTGGGATTCGCTGCGCGCGCGCATTCGGCAAGTCGGCATGCGCAACTCCAACTGCATCGCCATTGCACCGACCGCCACCATCGCCAACATCGTCGGCGTCTCAGCTTCCATCGAACCCACCTATCAAAACATCTATGTGAAATCCAACCTCTCCGGCGAATTCACCGTGGCCAATAAATATCTGGTCAACGACCTGAAAAAACTCGGCATGTGGGATGAAGTCATGGTGGGTGACCTGAAATACTTCGACGGCTCGCTGGCCAAGATCGACCGCGTACCCGCCGAACTGCGCGCACTGTACGCCACCGCCTTCGAGGTAGAACCCGCATGGCTGGTAGAAGCCGCCTCGCGCCGCCAAAAATGGATCGACCAAGCGCAATCGCTCAACATCTACATGGCCGGTGCCTCGGGCAAAAAACTCGACGAGACCTACAAACTAGCTTGGTTGCGCGGCCTGAAAACCACCTACTACCTACGCACCCTGGGCGCCACCTCGGCGGAGAAATCCACCGGCAAAGGCGGCGAGTTGAATGCCGTGTCGGCGAATGGCAGCGCCAGTGGCCTGGGCGCAGTTGCCGCCGGTACACCCATGATGTCGGGGATGTCGAACCTGCCCGAACCCGAAATCGTCGGCAAAGCCTGCACCATGCGCCCCGGCGATGTTGGTTTCGACGAATGCGAGTCTTGCCAGTAAGTAGCCCCTACCCCCTTATAAAAGGAGGAGGATGGAAGAGAAACATAAAGGACGTGCCGTGCCGTCCACCTATAACAGCTTTATTTGTTGAGGAGTAAGACCGATGCTGAATTTTGAAGAAGACTTAGCCCCCGTGTCGCCCGCATTTCACCCCGGCAACCGGAACAACAGTCAAGACCTCCTGCGCCAAGCCGTGGAAGCGCAACTCACCTTGCACCCGAGCGCGCCGCAAGCACCGACCGCCGAAGACGCAAAACACCTGCGCGTGCGCGTCGAAGACAAGCGCATCATCAACGGCAGCGCCGATGTCAACCAACTCGTGCCCTTCAAATACAAATGGGCTTGGGACAAATACCTCAACGGATGCGCCAACCACTGGATGCCGCAAGAGATCAACATGAGCCGCGACATCGCGCTGTGGAAAGACCCCAACGGCCTGACCGACGACGAGCGTCTGCTGATCAAACGCAACCTGGGCTTCTTCGTCACCGCCGACTCGCTCGCCGCCAACAACATCGTGCTCGGCACCTATCGCCACATCACCGCGCCCGAGTGCCGCCAGTACCTGCTGCGCCAAGCGTTTGAAGAAGCGATCCACACCCACGCTTACCAATACATCGTCGAAAGCCTGGGCTTGGACGAAGGCGAGATTTTCAATGCGTATAACGAAGTCGCCTCAATCCGCGCTAAAGATCAGTTCCTGATTCCGTATATCGACATCCTCACCAACCCGGAATTCAAAACCGGTACCCCGGAAAACGACCAAAAGCTGCTGCGCAGCCTGATCGTCTTTGCCTGCATCATGGAAGGCTTGTTCTTCTATGTCGGCTTCGTGCAAATCTTAGCCCTGGGCCGTCAAAACAAAATGTCCGGCGCCGCCGAGCAATACCAATACATCCTGCGCGACGAGTCGATGCATTGTAATTTCGGTATTGATCTGATCAACACCATCAAACTGGAAAACCCCCACCTGTGGACCGCCGAGTTCCGCAAAGAAATCTCCGGCCTGATGAAAAAAGGCGTGGAACTGGAATACAAATACGCCGAAGACACCATGCCGCGCGGCGTGCTCGGCCTCAACGCCAGCCAGTTCAAAGAATACCTACGCTTCATAGCCAACCGCCGCTGCCAACAGATCGGCCTGGACGAACTCTACGCGGGAGCGACTAACCCCTTCCCGTGGATGAGCGAGATGATGGACTTGAAGAAGGAGAAAAATTTCTTTGAGACGCGGGTGACGGAGTATCAGACGGGTGGGGCACTCAGCTGGGATTAACCGGCTAGGTTAAAAAAGGGCGCAGGGGACTGCGCCTTTTTTGTTTGGCAAAAACATCGCCACTTAAATAAGCGCTTCTATTCATTTTTGGGAAAGACAGCAATATGAATGTATCCGAACTTTTCGAGTTGACGCACTGGATTGATAGGGAAATTACGAGAACTCGTATTCCTCAGCTTTATCAGGAGCTATTTTCGGTCCTACAGGCGAATACACAGCCTAGTCAGCCTAAGCAGCCCTTCGAAACGCAGAAAGATAATCTTATTGGAGTGCTAAATGCCGCCCCCCTGGATAGTCTGACAAAGGATCAACTTGCTTTCCTTGATCGCCTTGACATTCTAAGTGCCATCGGCAAACAAGGCGTTGCTCAGGTGGAAGACATCTTATATAAAAATGTAATCGACATCGTAACCTCGGCTAATAAGTTACAAGCCATTATTACGAATTTGAATTCTGGCATCCAAAAGGCCACTCAAATTACAACAGGATTAACAGGGTGTGTGGATCACGAGAAAGTCATTGTAGATGAAGTCATGATCCGCATTGGCTTTACTGGCCACGCTGCGATGGCAAATATTGCAGACTTTAAAAACTGGGGGAACATCTGGTACGACATCGGGCGAGGTATCACTATGGCGCATGGGGCGGCCCCAGAAGATGTGAAGATAGTAGGCGCTACCAAGGGTTCAATTATCATTGAACTCGCGGTTATATACGCGATAGCGAAGACAACGGCTGACATCATCCTCGCTGCGTTAAACGTGGCTGATCGCGTACTGGGGATTAAGAAGAAAGCCGAAGAAATTCGCCAACTCAAACTCTCCAATACTAAACTGGCCAAGAGCCTAGAAGATGAAGCGGAGAAAGAAAAGGAAGCTGGTATAAGTAAGATTACGAATGACATCGCGATCACACTAAACATTAACCGGAATGGCGAAGGAGACAAGATTATCTGCCTCGATAAAGCAGTAAAGAACCTCGTGAACTTCATCGAAAAGGGAGGGGAAGTGGACTTTGTTCTGCCCGAAGATGCTGAGGCTGAGGCTGAGGAAGGGGAAAACCAACTACACCCCACACCTCAAAAAGAACTGCGGGCTGCATTTGCTGAGATTCGACGCCTGGAGAAAAAAATGGCACTGATTGAACACAAACAAGGCGAAGCGGATTAGCAGATAACAACCAGGAAGCTGCAAGTCTGTGTCACTGCCAGCTAAGTTGCATGGACGTGAGTCACTCGCTACGAGCCTACTGCTCTCAGATTAATGCGGAAAAGAGGAATATCATGCCAGGCGCCTACGCACACATCACCTTAGTCAACATCCTGAAGGCGCCGCACCATCTAGAGAGCGTGCAGGGGTTCGATTCTTACGGCGCAACCGCAATGCTGGATTATTTCAAATTCTGTGAGCTAGGTGCGGTGAGCCCAGACTATCCCTATCTCGTTCCCCTTGATAAGAAAGCCTGTGCGTGGGCCGACGCCATGCATTACACGAACACGGGGGACATGATCAAATCGGGGATTCGCATCCTAGCCCAGATGAAGCGTAGCGAGGAGTGGCGTAAGGCATTCGCCTGGTTGTGTGGATACGCCGCTCATGTTGGCACCGATATGACAATCCACCCAGTAGTGGAAATTAAAGTCGGGCCTTATGCGCAAAATAAAACAGCACACCGCATTTGCGAGTTGAACCAAGACGCATATATTTTCCAACGCCTTAACCTTGGCGGCCTTGGCCTTGCTGAACATTTGGATTCGGGAATTTGGGCATGCTGCGACACCAAGGATAGCGGCAAGCTGGATCCGGCCGTGGCAAAACTTTGGAAAGCCATGCTTAAGGAATGTTATCCCGGGCAGGCCGCGACCAATCCCCCAGACTTGGATAAATGGCACAGCTCTTTCAAGTTGGTTGTGGATAATGTTGCGGAAGAAGGCAACAAGCTTTTTCCTGCGGCGCGCCACTTGGCAGTCAACAGTGGCATTACTTATCCAGAAGTGGGTGAGATCGATCAAACGTTCATCATTGGGCTCAATGTGCCTGGTGGCCAGATGGACTACGATAAAATTTTCGATAAGGCTATCGAGAACGTCAAAACGATCTGGTCGTTGATCTGGAAAGGTGTCTTTACCGGTAATAAGGACTATGAGATGAAGCTCGGCAAATGGGATCTCGATACCGGACGGGATGATATGAAACACCTCGTTTTCTGGAGTTAAGCATGATCCTTATGACCAAATCTTTTGTGGGAAGCATTGTTTTATCCTGGCTGGTTTCAGCCTGTGCCATAAACGCTAATGCCGACAATGAGGCGATGTTCATCATGTCGTCGCAGCTTACAAAACTCTCGGCAGCAGTTGAATCCACCGTGCGATACAAGAACCCTCCAGCCGACCTGGATGAACAGGGCTTGCTCTTGCTCTCCACGCAACATGACACGCAATTGCTCGAAAATTTTTCCGGTTTCAAAGTTCGTGCACTCTCAAAGGAGCGCCATAGTGTGGTGTTAATCTGCACGGCGGATGGGCTGCGCGGACTTCTGGAGGATGCTGCATGCACCCCGGCCTTGGATCGACATCACTGGAAGGATTCACCAAACCAGCCGTGTGAATTTACTGTGGAAACGGTAACTACGTGCCCGGCCCCCTAACAAATCGTACCCGGGGTCGGGTCTTTACATACTGCTTTTTCACAAGACGCACCACGCATACCGTTTAGATTAAACACCGCCCAATACCCCCTTTTTCCACAAACAAATCTTGTAATCTGTTAGGTCACAGCTTACACTACTCCGGTGATCACAAGCTTTCGCCACACCGGTCTGCGCACCTTCTTCGAAACCGGTTCCAAGGCCGGTATCGTTGCCCAACACGCGATGCGGCTGCGCCGGATTCTTGGCGTGTTGGATGCGGCTCAGACCATCGATCAAGTGAACACACCAGGCTTGCGCCTGCAAACGCGCTAAGGGTCACATCTCAATACTGTTCGGTTAGACTCTTTTTTCATCTATTTTTCTTGGTGGCACCGGTAGCGGCGCAAACAAATGGGGTCAGAGTCGAATTAATTCCCACCCTTTCTTAGGTCTACCTTAATTTGGTTTGCTTGCTAACAATCTTTATAGGAGAAACAAATGGAACAAAATGTTGCTCAACAAGATCCTCTGCTTTCTTTACTACCTATATTCATCATGTCTCTCGGATTCGGCGTTGTAGCGCACCTACTTGCGAAAGAAAAAGGAAGAAAAGTTGGGCTTTGGACTATTCTTGGATTTATCCCGCTTGTAAATTTCTGGTGCCTTCCATACTTTATTGGCGCTGCAAATCTACGGTTAGAAGCGAAGATTGACGCGGTTCTAAATGCAAGCCGATGAAAATCACGCCCACGTAGGGCGGATTGTAATCCGCCGAATGAATGCATTACTGACACACACTTGCCACATATGATGCTTGACCAAGCCCGATTAGAAATTTCCACCAAGCTCGACCAAAGCCGACGCTCGGAATTCGGTCAATGCATGACACCGTCGAACGTCGCGCGTTTCACACGAGCATCGGGCCTTTACCTTCCAGCGGCCTAACCGAGCAAAGGCGGCGCATCTTGTTATGTCGCTTTTTCAGGCCTAGGTCGGAAGCGCGGGGTCGGAAGCGCGGGGTCGCGTCTTGGGTCGCGGGGTCGCTTGGGTCGCGGGGTCGCGTCTTGTATCTTGTATTTTCTAGATCAGCCCAAAATCACACCGCCCCAACCCTCAAACACCGCTTGTAATCTGTTAGGTAACAGATTACACTTTTTAAGTGATCACAAGCTTTCGCCACACCGGTCTGTGTGCCTTCTTCGAAACCGGCTCCAAAGCCGGCATCGTTGCCCAACACGCGGCGCGGCTGCGCCGGATTCTCGGCGTGTTGGATGCGGCGCAGACCATCGATCAAGTGAACACGCCGGGCTTACGTTTGCACAAACTCACGGGGCGCTTGGCGGGTTTCTGGTTGGTTTCCGTGAGCGGCAATTGGCGTGTGATCTTCCGCTTCGAGAATGGCGACGCGGAGTTGGTGGATTATCTCGACTATCACTAGGAGCAAAACATGCGCATGCACAATCCCCCACACCCGGGCGAAATCCTGAAAGAGGATGTGTTGCCGGAGCTCGGTCTGACCGTGGGCCAGCTCGCAGAGCACTTGGGCGTTTCGCGGCCGCATCTCTCGCGCGTGCTAAACGGCCATGTCGGCATTTCCGCCGATATGGACTTGCGACTTTCCGAGGCCTTTGCACAAACGCCCGGCCTCTGGCTCAAGATGCAGGCTTCCTACGACTTGTGGCAGGCGCAGCGTCAACGTCAACGTCGCAAACCCATACTTCCCTTGCGCAAGGCGGCATAGGCCACAACACCGAGGTCTTTCCTTTTACCTAAACCACCACGTAGCCAAAGGAGTCGACAAAAGGTAGAGTAGAGAACAGGCTCTCGCCTGCCCTCCCTCATCAAACCGTGCATGCAGTTTTCCCGCACACGGCTTTCCGATGTTCTTCACGCCAAGGCATGCGCCGATTTCCAGCCCGCTGCCGTGGGAACTTTGTACAGCCCATAACGCCGGTAGAGATCAACACTCGGGAATCGGCCTTCGCCGATGCCTCTGTCTTTCACCTTATGACGCTTCATCAAGTGTGTGCGCATTCGTTGTTCCGCGTGGGTCTTGACCTTTTCCATGACCAGATTTGAATTTCGATAATGGAAGTAATTCACCCAGCCATTCAGGCTGCGGTTTACATTTCCCACGATCTTATCCAAAGCGATGGGGGTCAATTCCCCCCCCGTAAGCTGCGTCAGCTTGGCCTTGATTTTCATCAGCGACTTGTCCGATGGACAGACATGCGGGTACGGCTTGCCGGTGCGCCTTCCTCGACTCATCCTGATTGCAAATCCTAAGAAGTTGAAGCTCGCTTGAGTGGCGTCCACGATCTGAGTTTTGGTCTCGTTAAGATTGAGACCAAGCCGATCCAGTACGTGGCGCACCACTTTCAGCGGTTCCTCTACATCTTTTCGGCACAGCACGACAAAGTCGTCCGCGTAGCGCACCAGGTGCGCTTGCAGTTTGCCTTTGAGGTTGTGCCGTTGCCATAGTCGATCCAGAAGGTGCAGGTAGCAGTTGGCCAACAGCGGCGAGATCACGCCGCCTTGCGGCGTGCCTTGGCGATTGGCTTTTCCGCCGCCTACGATCTTCTTCTTTCCACTGTCGTCTTCGCCTACGACCGGGGCTTTGAGCCATTGCTTGATGAGGTGCAAGATGCCCCCATCTACAATGCGCTCGGCCACCACGGCCATCAGCTTGGCGTGCGGAATACTGTCAAAGTATTTCGACAGGTCGGCGTCTATGACTTGAGTGTAGCCGCCCCATAACGCATTGGCGATGTCGCCCACCGCATCGTGCGCCGATTTCCTCGGTCGGAATCCGTACGAGTTCGGACAGAAGTCGGCTTCGAAGATCGGTTCGATGATGAGTTTCACCGCCATTTGCGCTACCCGGTCGCGGAGGGTCGGGATGCCCAGCGGACGCAGGCTGCCGTCCGCTTTGGGTATCATGACGCGCCGCACCGGTTGGGCACGGTAGGTTTTGCGTTTCAGGTCTTGGGCCAGTTCCTGCAGAAACGTGTCTACGCCTATTCCGCGCTCGATGGCTTCGAAGCTGATCCCATCAACGCCGGGGCTGCCTCGGTTGGCACGGACAAGCCGCCAAGCATGACTGAGGATGTCTGCCCGCAGTAGCTTGTCGTAGAGCGCGTAAAAGCGATAGGCAGGTTCTTGCTTGGCCTTGGTGTAGAGCTTCCTCTGTAGCGTCCTGATCGTATCCGGGGTGACTAGCGACATGGCAATCCTCTGATCCTCCGCTCTTCGGTTGCACGAACAAAGCAGGGTTCCTTCCCTCGGCCTGGGTTATGTTGTCCCTCGGCTTCAAACGGTACTATGAACCCCTCCGACTCCCGTTCCAAGCCATTGCGTTTTCGTTTCCTTATACGCATCAGTCGGTGGCCTCCCCACCCTCGAAACGGGTCTCCAGCACTGGGCAATAAATCTTCGACAACATGCCGTCCTTGCTACCCCGGGAGATGACGCGCACTACTTCCGTTATTTCAGTGCGCGTCCGGCGGCCTTCGCCTTCTGACCACAGGCTCGGCTTCTCCAATTCGTTTACGAGGCTACTCATAGGTTCACTTGCGTTACGGCCTGCTATCTTGCTGTTTGGAAACTCACGACCCCGTGTTACCACGACGCCGCTTCCTCATGCTACCAAGGTGTACGGACAACTCCTTGGACGGGACTTTAACCCGATGGATTTACTGCTGTTACTGCGAACGGTCGCGTCTCAATACTGTTCGGTTAAATTCTTTTTCCATCTATTTTCCTTGGTGGCACCGGTAGCGGCGCAAGCAATTGTGGCGAGAAATTTGTTTCGATGTTGCGCGCAGCTGAACGGTTGTGACTTGCGTAGGGCGAATGGCGGGGCTTCTGCATGCGCGGGTTTTGCAGACCTTTGCTCGTGACGCACCGTAAGTTCGCGGCGGTAGAGAGCAAGGCATTAAACCACCGCCGACGTAGTCGAGGCCGCGCTGGGGGGAAAGGCCCCCGACTGGGGCTGCGCGTTTCGAAATAGCTGAACGTTTGCGGTGAAAGATAGACTTCGATCAGTCTGGCGGTGTTCGGTTGCGGCCTGATGCATGAGCCAGCGCACCGCGTAATGCGCCAGCACCCAACCATAGAACTCCTGTCGCACCAGATCAGCGGTTTTGCTACGCAATACGCGCCGCTTTTGCAGTAGATGTGTCTTGAGTTCGTCAAATACCGCTTCCACCTCCCAGCGTTCGTGATAGAGCGCCGCCAGTTCCAATGCCGGGGTCGCTTTATCATCCAACAGCGTGGTGAGTAAACGGTAACGTGGTTGCGCCTCAGGGGCACTCGGCAATGCATAATCGATCACCCGCACGGTGATCCCCTCGGTTGAAGCCTGTCGCTGTTTTTTAGAGCGTGTGCCGCTCGGATAGATCACACTGAGATACGACCCATCGCTGAGCGCCTTAACCACCGGAAGCTGGCGGTTATTCGAGCAGCGCCATAACAGTTGCGCGCCGGTCGCTCGTGCCGCTGCCCAATGGGTATAGCCGTTAAAGCCACGATCCGCCAAACAGAGCATACCGGCATCTAGGCGGGCTAGCAGCGGTTTGCAGATCGCCCACTCGGCTTCCCGGTAAGCGCCCAGATTGGCGGCGAGAATGGCGTGACTGGCGCACTCGACGAGCACGGCGCACTGAGCTTGCGGATAGCCTGCATGGCCGGTACGGCTGCCAGGGTAGCCAAAGGCTTTAACGTTGTCCGGCTCGTCGGCCACCTCCAAATTACTGCCGTCTATAGCCACTAAGCGCAGCCCGGCATAGAAGGCATCCGGATGTAGCGTGACATTAGCGAGCGGCAGGCAAGCGCGCGCGACCAAGCTCTGGAATGGCGCAGAGCCAATCTTGCCGCGCATTTCGCTGATGGAGGACTTGGCGATGGTCACGTCCAAGTCGTGCCCTTGCATCCAGGATAGTCCCTGTGTGACGACCGCAAAGACTTGTTCATAGGCCGCTTCGGGATACAGGCTGAGCGCCATGCAAAAATAGGTGCCGGATACGGCAGGCAGGCTGCGAATGCGTTTACTGTTACAGCCATGTGCGTCGAGTATCTCGCGGATCATCGTTGCCGGGTAGACCCGCGCCAGCAAGCTGGCACTCAGAAAGTCGCTTAAACGTGCGCCTGCTCCCAATACTGCTTTGGTTCGTGCCATGGACATCTCCAGAAAGACGATGGCGCAGTGTGGCACAAAAGTAACTAACCGAACAGTATTGGGTCGCGTCTTGTATTATGACGTGACACAGCACGGCCAGGAGCGTGACATCCCCAAGTTACTGCCCAGCGGCGGTTGCGCTTGGGCTGCAGTACATTCCAATCGAGGTATGAGTCTGAGCGGGCGGTTTTTGATTATGTTCAGGCGGCTGTTTTCGACCGGTTAAAAATGGTTTTGAAGAGTATTGCCCGCGCATCGTCCAGACGCTGTGCGGCATCATTATCGCTCATCGCGCGAGCTTGAGTATCGAGTTGTTGGAAAGTGACTCCTGGCTTAAGGAATTGCTCGGCCAAGTGCAGTGATCTGAATTTTTCATAGGGTGTCATCATCAGTTTGTAAGGATAGCGCTTGCGGCTTCGCCCCTTGTTGTCGATGATCGTTTCGGCGAACAGGCATGGCCGATGGAAGTTGACATAAGGGTTGAGATGATCGCAACAGAACGCATTGACGAGAGTCGCGAAGCGTTGCGGGATATGGCTGTAACCCAGATGTTTACGCACGATCGCGCCGTTCTTTGACTCGGCCTGCGCATTGTCGTTGCTGTGCCGGGAGCGCGACTTGGTTTGTTCTTCGATGAGCAACTTGTTGAGCAATTTCGCGACGTGGTGGTTGATGTATTCCGAGCCATTATCGGAGTGAAATCCCTTGATGACAAAGGGGAAGCTTTCGAGCAACGCTTCGAGCACCGGGATCAGGAACGCCTCGCTGATGCGCTCGCAGGTGGCCACCCCCTCGTACTGGGTCACGCAGTCCACGGCATTGATGTGATAGACACCTTTGACGCCGTCCTGATCGCCTTGATGCACGCTGTCCACGCGCAGGTAGCCGGGCTGGTTGTTGGGGGACGGAGCGCGTCGTTCGCCGATGGGGATTGTCACCGGCCGCGTCTTGGTCCAGACCTGGCGGTGCCGCTGATAACCGGCGCGGCTGCGCAGGTTATACAGATGCGCCACCGAGATGACTGCTAGGCGCGCGTAACGGGCATCGCCAAAGACACCGTAGGCACGCTCCATGAGCTTCTTGGTGGCCAAGCCCGACAGCGTGCCGTGCAAGGTATCGGTGTGGGCAAGCAGGCGCACGTCGGTGCTAGTGTAGGTGCGTGCAAAACTGGTGCGCGAGGCGCGGTAACGTTTGGTGAGCGGGCGTCGCTCACCGCTCCGTTTAACCAGCCGGGTCAACTGTTGGCGCGAGTAGCCGCTGACCCGTTCCAGGAAGCGTAACACCACACTCTTGTCGGCACGCTTCAGATGGCGATAGCCGAAGCGGCGTATGGTACGGGCGATGAAGTCATAGCGCGCGTCAGCCGCCACCGCGAAATCAACCGCCGCAGTCCCATCCAGAAAGGCCCGTAGCTGGGCCAGCGTATCCAATTGTTCGTCATTCATGTCGATCACCATGCCTCGCATCATGATCGATCCCAGCTACCCGTTCAGACTCAAACCCCGGTGGAATCACGCTCCCGGTTCAGACTCAAACCCCGTTGGACAATGCTGCTGCTTTACCAGTCGCCACGTCGGTGTTACGATGGTAATACCATAGATACAGGAGTGAGTCATGAGCGTCGCCACCACCCTCAAACTGCCGGAAGAACTCAAGAGCCGTATTGCGCGCCTGGCCAAGCAGTCGAAGAAGTCGGCGCACAGCCTGATGATCGAAGCGCTGGAGCGTGAGGTGGCGCGCGAGGAACGCATGCAGGTTTTTGTGCGCGAAGCGCTGGCCGCCGATGCTGAGATTGAGGCTGGCGCGGATGTGTATCGGGCGGAGGATGTGCACGACTGGCTCGACCGGCTGGCCACCAAGCGCAAAGTCGCGCCGCCGAAACCATGGCGGAAATAGTCTATTCCCGCAACGCAATCGCGAATCTCGACCGCGCTTTCGCTTTTTTACTTGAACAAGATCAGCAAGCTGCTGTCGCTTCGGCTGCCGCGATCCGTGAGGCCGTTGGAATGCTGGCGCGTCACCCTTTAATTGGCCGACGGATTGAGGGCGAGTTGCGCGAGCTGGTGATTTCCTTTGGCAAAACGGGCTACGTCGCACTTTACCGCTTCCTGCCGTCACAAGATCAGATTCGAATTCTGGCAGTACGGCATCAGCGGGAACTGGACTACCCTGCTTAACGTGCCTTAACCCACCTGCCTTGAATTATTAGGGTCAACGCAAAACGCAAGGAGTCGCGTTTTGAATTAGCAGGCTCAGCGACAGCTTAGCCGAGTGCCATGACCACCAGACACCCTTGCTGTGATTTAAATAAAACCAGAGATAACCTTAGAATCCTAACGCCCGTTCGGGCATCACTGAACAAGCTGAATCCGTCTCCTGCCACCACAATTGCCTCATCCAATACACCATCGTCACCCGTACACCTGTCAGCCAGCTATGCCACGAGTTGCGCAAAATCACAGCCGCCCGTATGCTACACCTTCAGCATAAAAGCGGTGTGGGGCGATCTGCTAAATAATCCAAGCCCCGCCGCGCATAATAAGAGAGGGGATCAACAAATGCGTAGGTTAGCCGCCCTTATTGCATCCACGGTGCTGCTTTTCATGCTTTCCGGTTGTGGTTACAACGATCTTCAACTGCAGGATGAAATCATCAAGGCGCGCTGGAGCCAAGCGCTCAATCAATATCAGCGGCGTTTCGACCTGATCCCCAATCTGGTCCGGGTGGTCAAAGCTTATGCAGATCACGAACGGGAAGTGCTGGAAGAAGTCACCGCTGCTCGGGCCTCCATCGCAGCCAGCAGCAATGCCCCTCCCAGCGATCCCAAAACATTGAGCCGCTTCGTTCAGGCGCAGGAGCGTCTCGGCAAGGCTGTGTCGCATCTGCTGATAGTGTGCGAAAACTATCCTCAGCTCAAGGCCGATGGCGTTTTTCAGGATCTACAGACTCAGCTCGAGGGCACCGAAAACCGCATCACCTATGCGCGGGCAAAATATATTGAATCCGTCGCCCAGTACAACGTCACAGTGCGCAGCTTTCCCAGCAACCTTACGGCCAAATACATGGGCTACCAGGTGAAGCCCAATTTCTCGGTGGATAGCGAAAGCGCCATCGCCACAGCGCCTGTAGTCGACCTGCACAAATAGCCTCATGAAAAATTTTCTGCTGCTATGGATGCTGTTAAGTGCGAGCTTGGCGCATGCTGCAGGACTCCAGGACGGTAATGTGCAGGCCCAGGATGCGCAGAATGCTGACGTAGCAACCGAAGACGTCCAGAAAGTGCCTTTTCCCATTCCCGATGGTTACAACCTGGTGAACGATTATCAGGGCGTGTTGACGCTAACCCAAGTGAACAGCCTTAGCGAGAAACTCTCCCGACTCGAAAAGAAAAATGGTACGCAGATCGTGCTCATGATCGTGCCCAGCGTGGGCGACATGCCCATCAATGAATACGCCACCAAGGTGATGGAGAAATGGGATCCGGGCAATCACGGCGACGGCAATGGCCTGTTGTTTCTGATCAGTTCCGATCCTACCGCTTTTTGGTTCGCTACTGGCGGTGGTATTGCGGGCGCCTTGCCTGATATCAAATTGCGCCACATCTGGCAAGATCACATGGATCTTCATTTCAAGAGGCGCGAGTGGTTCGAAGGCATCGACGAGACCATCGATGCCCTGATTACGGCGGCTTCCGGTGAGATCACGACAGGAGGCACTTCACATGCCAAGACTATGTTTATCACCCGGGATCAACTCATTTCGGCAGTGCTGGCCCTCATCGGGGTTCTGTACGCCGCTTTTCTTGTCTTCAAACATTATCACAACAAAAATCCTAAAGCGGGAGCATAAGCATGCTAAGAAACATTATTATTTTCGGGCTCATCATCATCGGCATCTATTACTTCGGCTTTCGCAAGACCGATCTGGATCACCTGATGAAGCCGGCTACGGAATTGGCCGCCGACACCGAAGCCAACATTTTCGTTAAGCCTGATTACCAGAACATACCCATTCACGATCAGGACTACATTGTGGATAAGGCCTTCACCGTGGTGTACTACCATCAGGATAGCTGCGCGGGATGCCTGCGGCTCGACCGTGATATGGGCCATTTTCTTGAACTACGCAAGGATGTGGCCTTCCGCAAAATCGAACTGGTGGACAGCTGGGTTCCCGCGAATTTCAGCAGAAACATCGGCCTGATTCCCTTCATCATCATCTACGGGCCCGATGGCAAAGTAATCCGCGCCGATGAAGGTCAAAAAAATGCGGCCTTCAAACTCCTCTACGACTGGATGAACGCCGAGTTTAAAAAAGAATACGATCGTAACCAAGGCAAGCAATCCTGACCTGCCTCATAGCAATAGATATCGTGTAAAGCTGCTTTTTGCTGATGATATATGCGCCCGCCCTCTGGCTTACGATGCAGGCCAACTACGATTTGCGGCAGGCGCAGCGTCAACGCCGCAAACCAGTGCCGCCACTGGGCGGTGGCATAGCGAGACCATTGCGACGAATCACGCTTGGCCCAGATCGGTATAACTAATGCAGCGTGCTGAACACCAATACCATTCACAACGTGTCAAGACGCGCCCCAGCCGTCCTATATACAAAAATTGCTGCACGCAGATTTATTGAGCGCCCGCGTCACTAACAACCTTTATCCGACTTAACGCGCACCTTTGTGATCTTTTTGACCGTCGTTTTTGTGCCGGCCAACCACCTCGCCTTCTTCTGCCTTCTGCTTTTGCTTGTTCGCTTCTTCTACAGGGGATGGTGGCATCTGCCCCGCTTTATGATGCGGCTCTTTGGTCTTCTGTTTCATGAAATTCTCCTCGTTAGTTTGTCATTCGCGCCGCATCCGAGATCAACCCAGGTTGACCCTATGCTTATTTCGACGATTTCGCCGTGCGCTAGCCCACATACGGCGCATTGGTTTAAGTTCAAGAATCGTGTGCGATAACACCTTCGTTTATTCTGACTCTATCGCCGACATGAAAATCCGGCTCGACTGCAGAGGTAATGACTTGCGTTGTGCCATTTTGCAAGCGAACCAGGATTTCATAGTGGTACGATTTACGCACCTTGCCTTCGATGACATGACCCGCATACGCACCGCCTAGCGCACCGGCTATGCCAGCGACGGTACGGCCTTTACCCTTTCCAACCTGGCTCCCCAGTAGCGCACCGACTACCCCGCCACCGATGGTGCCGAGATAACCACCTTCGCCTTTAACTTCGACGCGATTGACCGATTCAACCGTGCCGCAGTTATGGCAGATGCGGCCCGCGCGCGCCCGTGCAGGTGCGGCGCTTTGTAGATTTTTGTTCAAGTCAGCGTTAACAACGCGTTCGCCTATGCGCAAGTGCGCCGTTACGGTGCTGTTCGATGTAATCCGGTCGCGATTTCGGATGGTGTATGTGCCGGTGTATTCACCGCTATACACTTCCGGCAAAAAAATCTTGCCCTTAACACCCTGGATGACAAGATCCACTTTGCCGCCGGGCGTACCGAATACCCTAAACTGCAAATCCGTCCCGCTTCTAAAGTCCGCAACCGGTTCGACATCAAAGCGCTCAATTTTCAGCGACGAACCCGACACGGTATTCTCACGGTGGTCACCGACACCTATTTGCAGGGATTCATTCAACACCATGCTGTCCACTTGATTGCCTACGCGCAGATTGGCGGTGACTGGACTGCGCGCTGTAAT
>JAYVZN010000025.1:0-39390 GCA_043783305.1 Betaproteobacteria bacterium | reverse complement strand
AGTGCCATGATGGAATTTCTCGATTTCATCAACACCCACAGGAGGGAAAAGTCATGCCCATTATCACCATCGGAATCGATCTCGCCAAGAACATTTTTGCGGTGCATGGCGTGAATGAAAACGGACACGCCGAACTCGTCAAACCCAAGGTATCCCGCGATCAACTCCTGCCGCTCATCGCCAATCTACCGCCCTGTCTGATCGGCATGGAAGCCTGCTCCGGTGCCCACCACTGGGCCCGCCTGTTTCGGACTCACGGCCACACCGTCAAGCTGGTCGCCCCCAAGTTCGTCACCCCCTACCGCATGAGCGGTAAGCGCGGCAAAAACGATGCAGCGGATGCCGCCGCCATCACTGAGGCGGTTACCCGCCCCCACATGCGCTTTGTCCCGATCAAAGAAGAGCACTAGCAAAGCATCCTCTGCCTACGCCGCACCCGCCAAGGCTTTGTCGCTGAGCGCACCGCGACCTATAACCGGCTACGCGGCCTGATCGCTGAATTCGGCATCGTCTTGCCGCAGAAAGTCACCGTGCTACGCCAAGCGCTGCGTCGATGACCTGCTAAGCCACGCCGATCAGATCGATCTGCGCATTAGCGATTACGACAAAGCGATTGCAAAAGCTGCACGTGAGGATGAACGCAGTCTTCGCCTGATGCAGCGCCCCGGTCACCGCCAGCGCGCTCCTGGCCAGCATCTGCAGCGGGCATGATTTCAAGAATGGTCGACAAGTCGCTGCCTGGATTGGGCTGACATCGGGGCAGCACAGCATAAGTGCGCAAACTGAACGGAAGATCAAAAGCGTCTGTAGGAAAAGCAACGGGAGCAGCGCGGTTTGAATCAGACGAGGAAATAATTATGAAATAAAGACACGTCCGTGGTTGTAAATTTCATTTAATAATCTTGCGCTACGGATAATCTATATAATATTGTTTAATTACATATAGTTAAACTAACAACTAAAATTTATTATTAAGTATTTTATATATCTCCATATTTCATATCGAATTAATTGGTTACCAATCCATTTCAAAGTAAGTTGTTGTCAGCATTAGAGAAAATTAAGCTTTCCCGCTGGATTTATTCTTGACCCTGCCATTTAATTCTCCTATAGTGGGAAGTAGTGGTAAAAAGTGGGGGAAAGTGGGAAATGAAACAATTTGAAGAGGTTGCATGTTTCGCGGCGCAACAGCGCTAACGCTGGATGCCAAGGGGCGGCTGGCCGTCCCGACGCGGCATCGGGACGCGCTGACGGTGCAGGCAGGCGGTCGCCTTGTTTTAACCGCGCATCCGCATCGCTGCCTCCTGCTCTACCCGCAATCCGCGTGGGAACCCATCCAACAAAAAATTATGTCTTTGCCCAGCCTCGATAAGCAAGCGAGCCTGTTGCAGCGGCTATTAGTTGGTTTTGCCGAAGATCTGGAATTGGACGGCACCGGTCGCGCCTTGGTGTCGCCGGTGTTGCGCGAATTCGCCGCGTTAGAAAAACAAGTGATGTTGGTGGGGCAAGGGACGCACTTCGAATTATGGAGTTTGGAGGGCTGGCGCGCGCAATTGGATGAAGCTTTGGCGCAAGGCGATTCCGTGTTGCCGCCGGAGATGGGGAATTTTTCCTTGTGATGAAACCTGTGAGCGATAGCTCACAACATGTTTCGGTGATGTTGGAAGAAGCGGTTGCGGCATTGAATATCCAACCTGAAGGCGTGTATGTGGATGGCACTTTTGGGCGCGGCGGTCATGCGCGGACCATCTTAGCGCGCTTAGGGAATCGAGGCCGTTTGATCGCGTTGGATAAAGATCCGTCCGCCATCGCGGCGGCACAGGCGGTGCAGGATCCGCGCTTGAGCGTGTTGCATCTGGGGTTTGCGCACTTGCAAACCGCGTTGCATGCGGTGGGGGTAGAGCAAGTGCATGGGGTGTTGCTGGATTTGGGTGTGTCGTCGCCACAACTGAATGAAGCCGAGCGCGGTTTCAGTTTTCGGATGGATGGTCCGCTCGATATGCGTATGGACAGCACCCGCGGGAGGACAGCAGCAGAATGGCTGGCCACGGTAGAAGAACGAGAACTAGCGGAGGCGATAGCACAGTATGGCGAAGAACGGTTTGCTAAGCAGATTGCAAGAGCGGTTATTACGGCGCGCGCGGGAGGGGCAATCACGACAACCCGAATGCTTTCCAAGATCGTGGCAGAGGCCGTGCCCACGCGCGAGCCAGGCCAAGATCCGGCGACGCGTACCTTTCAAGCTATACGGATTTACATCAATCAGGAGCTTGAGGAGTTATCGTTAGTGCTACCACAAATCGTGGAGCTACTCACCCCCGGTGGCCGTTTAGCGGTGATTAGTTTCCACTCTCTTGAAGATCGCATCGTGAAACGCTTCCTGAAATCAGAAGCGCAGCCCGACCAACTGCCCTCAAAATTCCCCATCAAAGCCGCCGATTTACCGCTACCGCGGATGCGTTTAATCGGTAAAGCACAACGTCCCGGCAGTGTCGAAGCGGCGGCCAATCGACGTGCCCGCAGCGCGATTTTGCGCGTGGCTGAGCGCACGGAGCGGCCCCAATGACGCGGCTCAACTTATTGCTGCTGGGTATTGTCATAATGTGTTCGCTAGGGGTCGTCACGTCACAGCACCGTGCCCGTAAGCTGTATGCAGAGTTGCAGCACGCACAAGAATCCGCCAAACAAATGCAAACCGAGTATAGCCAGTTGCAGTTGGAGCAAAGTACTTGGGCCATGCATTCTCGGATTGAAAAAATTGCCGTTGAGCGTTTGCATATGCAGGCGCCTGCGCCGGATAAAATTCAAATGGCACCGGTTTTTCCGGCGACGAATACAGTACCCGGTGTCGGCGGTACAAAACCATGATGGCCGATACGGTTAACCGCAAAGGGCAGATGGCGTTGCGCTTACCGGTATGGCGTACGCGCACGATTTTGATCGTCTTGCTGGTCGGGTTTATTGCGCTGATTGGTCGCGCGGTGTACCTGCAAGGGGTGAATAAAAACTTCCTGCGTATGAAGGGAGAGGCGCGTTACTCCCGTGTGCTTAATCTTAATTCCAGTCGCGGTAAAATCACCGATCGCAACCATGAGCCTTTAGCCATTTCCAGCCCGGTCGAGTCGGTTGCCGCAAATCCGCGTGAGACCGAAATTAATGCGCAACAAATGGAACAGTTGGCGAAACTTTTAACGGTGAAGCCGGGTGAGTTGAAAAAGAAATTTGGCGAAGCGCGTGACTTTGTCTATCTCAAGCGCCAACTATCGCCGGAAACCGCAGAAAAAGTGTTGCGTTTGGATATTCCCGGCGTGTTTTTACAGCGCGAATATCGTCGTTACTACCCCTATGGCGAAGAAACCGCGCAAGTATTGGGCATTACCGATTTGAACGACAAAGGACAGGAAGGGGTCGAGCTCGCGTACAACGAAAAATTAGCGGGGGTCGATGGCTCGCGCCGTGTACTAAAAGATCGTCGCGGCAATATTATCGAGGGTGTCGAAAGTATTCGTACACCCCAAGAAGGACAGGATGTCACGCTGGCTATTGATCGCAATATTCAATACTTAGCGTATCGCGAACTCAGTGAAGCGATGATTCAGAACCGCGCTAAAGCGGGTGCGGCGGTGGTGTTGGACGCGAAAACAGGTGAAATTTTGGCCTTGGTGAACCAGCCTTCTTACAACCCCAACAAGCACAGTAAAAATATGCAGTCTGGCCTTACCCGCAATCGCGTAATGACCGATACGTTTGAACCGGGTTCTACTATGAAGCCGTTTACCGTAGCGCTTGCACTGGAGTCCGGACATTACAAGCCGGATACGCTCATCAACACCGAAGGCGGGAAGATCAGTATTGGTCCGGCGACGATTCACGATGCGCATGCGGAGGGAATATTAAGTGTGTCGCAAGTGATTCAAAAATCCTCCAATGTGGGAGCGGCGAAAATGGCGCTGTCACTCGCGCCGGAATATATGTACAGCGGTTTTGCTAAGCTCGGTTTCGGCAGGCCCCCGCAGTCCGGTTTTCCCGGCGAAGTCTCGGGTCGGCTTCGTCCCTACCAAACGTGGCGCCCGATTGAGCAAGCGACGATGGCGTACGGTCATGGCATTTCAGTTAGTTTATTGCAATTGGCGCGCGCCTATACCGTGTTTACTTCCGACGGCGAATTAAAAAATGTTTCGTTACTCAAATTAGAGCAGCCCGCAGAAAGTCGGCGTGTAATTTCGGCGCACACGGCACAAGCCCTGCGTGCCATGCTGGAAACAGTGGTGCTGCCGGGCGGCACCGCTCCGCGCGCGCAAGTACTGGGTTACCGCGTGGCCGGAAAAACCGGTACGGCGCATAAACTGGATGCGCAGGGTACCTATGCGCCGAATCGGTATATAGCGTCCTTTGTGGGTTTTGCACCGGCTTCCGACCCGCGCTTAATTATTGCGGTGATGGTGGACGAACCTTCGGCGGGCCAGTATTACGGCGGTACAGTCGCCGCCCCTGTTTTTTCACGCATCATGACCGGCGCTTTGCGCATGCTGGCGGTGTCGCCGGATATGCCGACGCAAAATATGTTACTGCCACCTACGGATGCGCCGGAAGTGCGGGAGGAAACGTGATTCCAAGCAACCCACCGCAGAGCAGCTTTAAATTCAAACTGGTCGATGTGCTGCCGGTGCCGGTGACGAACTTGGTCAACGACAGCCGCCAAGTACAGGCGGGTGATACCTTCCTCGCCTATCCCGGGGCTCATCGGGATGGACGACAATTTATTCCGCAAGCCATTGCGCAAGGCGCTAACGCCATTGTGTGGGAGGCGCAAAATTATTTGTGGGACCCTGCATGGCAGGTACCGAATATACCCGTGCCGCAACTGCGCGATAAAGTCGGCGAATTTGCCGCCGACGTGTATGGACACCCCTCACGTCAACTGTGTGTGATCGGCATTACCGGCACCAATGGTAAAACTTCTTGCTCCCATTGGCTGGCGCAAGCGCTGAGTCAGGCGGGGCGACCGGCGGCGATTATCGGCACGCTCGGCAATGGGTTTCCAGAACAGTTGGAGCCTTCGCCGAACACTACACCCGACCCCATTGTGTTGCAGCGTAGTTTGAAGCGCTATTTAGACCAGGGTGCCGCTTGTGCGGTGATGGAAGTGTCGTCACACGCTCTGGATCAAGGTCGGGTGAACGGTGCGCACTTTGAAATGGCTTTGTTTACTAATCTATCGCGCGATCACTTGGATTATCACGGCGATATGTCGCGCTATGCCGCCGCGAAATCCATCTTGTTTACTTGGCCGGAATTAAAACACGCGGTGCTGAACGGGGACGATCCCTATGCACAAGAGCTGCGCCAAAAAGCGCAAGCACACGGTGTAACAGTAACGACTTATGGTTTTGATACGTGTGATGTGCGCGCTAGCAATTTGCGCGTTGGGCCACATGGATTGGCTTTCAACGTGGCCACGCCGTGGGGGGAAGCGCGCTTAGAAAGTAGTGTATTAGGCCGATTTAATGCACATAATTTACTAGCGGTGTTGGCCACCTTACTGGTTGGCGGCGTGCCGTTTGAACAAGCGATGGTTAGCGTGCAACACGTGCAAGCGGTGCCTGGGCGCATGCAGCAGATTCGTCTTCCGGGTAAACCTTTGGTCGTCGTGGATTACGCGCACACACCGGATGCGTTGGAAAAAGTATTGTTGACCTTACGGGAAGTGGCCGCCGACTCCAAGGCTTCCGACACTAAATTATTTTGCGTTTTCGGTTGTGGCGGGCAGCGCGATAAAGGTAAGCGTCCTTTAATGGGCGGTGTGGCTGCAAATTTGGCGGATGAAGTGGTCGTGACCAGTGATAACCCGCGTCATGAATCACCCCGCGCCATTATTGACGATATTGTCGCGGGTATGACTTCGAATTTTCATGTTCAGGAAGATCGGGCGGCAGCTATTGCCTATGCAATTCGGCAAGCGCGTCCGGTGGACGTGGTTTTGATCGCGGGCAAGGGTCACGAAACCTATCAAGATATTAATGGCGAAAAATGGCCTTTCAGCGACGTGGAAGTGGCGATGCGCGTACTGAAAATAGACGCGGAGCGATCCGCATGATGCGCCTGAGCGAAGCCGCGCAGACCTTGAACATCACCGCAAGCGGTGCGGATATTACGTTCAGTTCAGTGAGTACCGATACCCGCGCTTTGCAGCATGGCGCGCTGTTTATTGCGTTGCGCGGGCCACATTTTGACGGGCATGATTTTGTACGATTCGCCTTTGAGAACGGCGCGAGCGCGGTCATGGTTGATACGGCATTTCAAGCGCAAGCAATGGGGTTGCCGGAGGATGCACCGTTGTTAGTGGTGGCGGACACGCGCTTAGGCTTAGGGCAACTCGCCGCCGCCTGGCGTAACCGTTTTGATATTCCTTTAGTCGCTATCACCGGCAGCAACGGCAAAACGACGGTGAAAGAAATGCTGGCCTCTATTTTGCTGCATGCAACGGGCAAGGCCGAAGCGGTGCTCGCCACGCGAGGGAATCTAAACAACGATATTGGAATGCCGCTCACCTTGCTGAGCTTGCGCGCCAGTCACCGCTTTGCCGTGATCGAGATGGGCATGAATCATCGCGGTGAAATTGACTATCTCACGCGCTTGGCGAGCCCGACGGTGGCGCTGGTGAACAATGCGCAGAATGCGCATATAGGGGAGTTGGGAAGCGTTGAAAATATTGCACGCGCGAAAGGCGAAATTTTTACCGGCCTACGCACCGGTGGGATTGCCGTAATCAATGCGGACGACACTTTTGCAGCGTATTGGCGCGCGTTGAATGCGGAGCGCACCGTTATGGATTTCGGGCTAGAGCATGCGGCTCAAATAACCGGGCGCTGCGAATTATTACCGGACAGCGTGCGGTTGGAAATTCACTGCCCGCAGCAAATCGTGCAAACGCATGTGCAGGTTCCTGGTTTACACAATGCCCGCAATGCACTGGCGGCAACGGCGGCGGCGTTGGCAATGCAGATTGCGCCACAGGCCATTGCGCAGGGATTGAACGCATTTCAGGGCGTGAAAGGACGTTTACAAACCAAGGCGATATTGCACGGTGCAACGCTCATCGACGATACCTATAACGCCAATCCCGGTTCGGTCAGTGCCGCAATTGACGTGCTGGCGCAAGCATCCGGTGAAAAAATTTTGGTGTTGGGTGATATGGGAGAGCTGGGTACAGAGGCGGCGCAATGGCATGCGCAGGTTGGGCGCTATGCCCAGGAAAAAGGGATTAATAGCTTATTTTGTTTAGGTGATCTGAGTCGTCATAGCGCGCAAGCATTTGGCACGGGCGCTTGGCATTTTGAGCGTATACAAGAATTACTCGCCGATTTGGAAAATCGTTTAGCGCCGAGCGTGACGGTATTGGTCAAAGGTTCTCGTTTCATGCAAATGGAGCGGGTGGTGCAAAGCTTTGAAATTGCCTAAGGAAAAAATAATGAAGTATCCGGCAGCCGGTGTCATTCGGAGAATCGGGACGACGGCAACGATGCAGCGGTGTGTTGCAATCATCGGGCATCGTCGGCCGCCTGGGAGCCCGTCATGCTATTAGCCTTATTTCAATGGTTAGTGCAGGACCAACATATACGAGTTTTTAACGTATTCAGTTATATCACCTTGCGTGCCGTTATGGCGGCGCTGACGGCGTTGGCGATTTCGTTTGTGATCGGCCCGATCATGATACGGCGTTTAACCGCCTACAAAATCGGACAATCGGTGCGCGACGACGGCCCACAAACACACCTAATTAAAGCGGGCACACCCACGATGGGTGGGGCGCTGATTTTAGTGGCGATCTTGGTGTCGACCTTACTCTGGGCTGATCTAAAAAATATTTACGTGTGGGTGGTGCTGTTCATTACCGCAGGTTACGGTGCGGTGGGTTGGGTCGACGATTATCGCAAAGTGGTACACCGCAATCCGAAAGGTTTATCGGCGCGCGTTAAATTTTTTTGGCAATCGCTGATCGCATTGTGCGGTGTTGCGTTCATCGCGCTGAGTACGCATTTACCGGCGCAGACGGAATTGATTGTGCCTTTCTTTAAGACAGTAGCGATTCCATTGGGCACCGTGGGTTTCATGGCATTGGCGTATTGCGTCATTGTAGGTACCAGCAATGCGGTCAATTTAACCGATGGTTTAGATGGATTAGCCATCATGCCGACGGTCATGGTCGCCAGCGCCTTGGCGATCTTTGCCTACGTCGCCGGTAATGTGGTGTTTGCTAAATACCTGCAACTACCGCACATCCCGGGTGCTGGCGAGTTGGCGGTGTTTTGCGCGGCCATCGCCGGTGCGGGGTTGGCATTTCTCTGGTTTAACGCCTACCCGGCCGAAGTGTTCATGGGCGACGTGGGCGCGCTGGCTTTGGGTGGTGCGCTGGGTGTGGTGGCGGTCATCGTGCGCCAAGAAATCGTGTTGTTCATCATGGGCGGTGTATTCGTGGTGGAAACTTTATCGGTGGTGCTGCAAGTGGCTTCGTTCAAACTCACGGGGAAGCGCATTTTCCGCATGGCACCGCTACACCATCACTATGAATTAAAGGGCTGGAAAGAGAACCAGGTCGTGGTGCGTTTTTGGATTATCACCATGATTTTGGTATTGATCGGACTGTCGACGTTAAAACTCAGATGAAACTTGCCGGTAAAAAAATATTGGTGCTGGGCCTGGGAGATACCGGGCGCTCGATGGTGCATTGGTGTATGCGCCAGGGTGCGCAGGTGCGCGCTGCGGATAGCCGCGCTGAGCCGCCGCACGCGGCGCAAATTCGCCTGCAATGGCCGCAAGTTGAAATCATAACCGGTGCTTTTAATGCAGCTTGTTTTCAAAATATTGATTTAATCGCGATTAGCCCCGGCATCGCGCTGGCGAGTCTCCCGCCGACAAAAATACCCGTGGTCGGTGATGTCGAGTTGTTTGCGCAGGCGCTCATGGCACATCCGGCTAAAGTTCTCGCGATTACCGGATCAAACGGCAAGACCACGGTGACAGCGCTATGCGGCGCCATGTGCCGGCAAAGCGGTGCCCGAACAGTGGTGGCCGGAAATATCGGTCTGCCGGTCTTGGAAGCTTTAAGTGCGGTAGAGGACGGCGCGGCGCTGCCGGAAATTTTTGTGTTGGAATTGTCCAGCTTTCAATTGGAGACAACATCAACGCTGCATGCCGATGCCGCAACAGTGCTGAACGTTACTCAAGACCATTTGGATCGCTATACCGATCTGTCGGCTTATGCTGCGGCTAAAGCCCGTATTTTCGCAGGTCAAGGCATGCAATTGCTGAATGGAGACGATGCCAACAGTTGCGCCCTGGTTGAGCCGGGGCGCAGTGTCCAGTATTTTGGATTACGCGCACCGGCGAACGATGCCGACTGGGGCTTGGCCGAAGTCGATGGCCAAGAGTGGTTGATGCACGGCCAACAAAAATTATTGCCTTGCAAAGAAATACCGCTGGCCGGCCGTCATAATGCGGCCAATGCTTTGGCAGCGCTCGCGCTCTGTACCGCCATCGGTTTACCGATGGCACCCTTACTAGCGGCTTTACGCGCGTTTACCGGCCTGCCGCACCGGGTACAAAAAATCGCTGAAGTGGGCGGCGTTATTTTTTACGACGACTCCAAAGGAACCAATGTCGGCGCGACGGTGGCGGCGTTGACGGGCATGCGCGAATGGGTGGTGCTGATTGCAGGCGGTGAAGGCAAGGGCCAAGACTTCTCACCTTTAAAACCGGCTTGCGCAGCGCATGCCCGCGCGGTGGTGCTGATCGGGCGTGATGCGCCGCAAATGGCGGCTGCCTTGGAACATTGCGGTGTACCGCTGTTACCGGCACGCGATATGGAAGAAGCCGTGCGCTTAGCGTTTCAGCAGAGTCACGCTGGGGATGCCGTGTTGCTGTCTCCGGCCTGCGCGAGCTTCGACATGTTTCGCAATTACGTGCATCGCGCCGAAGCGTTTATCGCGGCGGTACATAAATTACAAGCGGAGCGTGCCGCATGATGTTCTACGCCACCGCCTTAAAAAAGCAGCACGCCAAACCGGATTACGATCAAGGTTTGCTGTGGGTCAGTTTGCTGTTATTGGCGTTAGGTGTGGTGATGGTGTATTCGGCTTCCATCGCCATTGCCGGCTCCAATCGCTATACCGGCTATCAAGAAAGTTATTACCTGTTCCGGCATTTAATGTTTATTGCGGTAAGTTTAGTGTTCGGCTTCATCGCCTTTCAGTTTCCGGTACGTGCGTGGCAAAAAATGGCGCCGTATTTATTTATTGTCGGCATTGTGTTGCTGGTCATGGTGTTGATTCCGGGTGTCGGGCGCGAGGTCAACGGATCCAAGCGTTGGATATCGCTACTGGTGATTAATTTTCAACCCTCCGAACTCATGAAGTTATTCGCGGTGCTGTATGCCGCTGATTATGCAATCCGTAAAGCCGATCACTTGCAGAGTTTTACCAAAGGTTTTATGCCGATGTTAGTGGTCATGCTGTTCATCGGTGCACTGCTGCTGTTCGAGCCTGATTTCGGCGCTTTCGCTGTCATCATTGCCATTGCGATGGGCATCTTGTTTTTGGGTGGTATTAATGGCCGGCAATTCGGTAGTTTGATTGTGATGTTGGTGGTCGGCTTTGCGATTGTGATTTGGAGTTCGCCTTACCGCATGCAACGCATTATCGGCTTTATGGATCCTTGGGCCGATCCTTTTGGTAAGGGTTATCAATTGTCACATGCTTTGATCGCCTTTGGGCGCGGCGAATGGCTCGGTGTTGGTCTGGGCGGCAGTATTGAGAAACTGCTCTACTTACCGGAGGCGCACACAGATTTTTTACTAGCCGTGATTGCCGAAGAATTGGGGTTTGTTGGTGTGCTGCTGGTGGTGCTGATGTTTGCATTTATCACCTTGCGCGCCTTTGCCATTGGGCGCCAAGCGGCCTCATTAGAACGCGCATTTGCAGCACTTCTGGCGCATGGCATCGGTATTTGGATCGCGGTGCAAGCCATCATCAACATGGGCGTAAATATGGGTTTATTGCCCACCAAGGGCTTGACCTTACCCTTGCTGTCATTCGGCGGTAGCGGTATTGCAGCGAACTGTGTTGCGTTGGGAATTTTGTTGCGCGTGGACTGGGAAAACCGCCAATTGTTAAAAGGCTACACGTCATGAGCGCGTCACGCACAGTCATGATTATGGCGGGCGGTACCGGCGGGCATGTCTATCCCGGTTTGGCGGTAGCACAAGAATTGCGTGCGCGAGGTTGGCGCATCGTTTGGCTGGGCACGAAACAGGGCCTGGAAGCCAAGCTCGTACCGGCTCAGAACATTGAAATGGTGTGGTTGAAATTTGGCGGTGTACGCGGGAAAGGTGTTTTGCGCATGCTCTGGCTGCCGGCGCAAATTATCTTAGCCTTTATTCAGAGCGCTCGCGCTATTCTCAAATACCGTCCCGACGTGGTGTTGGGATTGGGCGGCTATACTGCTTTTCCGGGCGGGATGATGGCTTCTTTGTTGAATCGCCCGCTCGTGATCCACGAACAAAACGCGATTGCCGGACTAACAAATCGTGTTATGGCGTGTTTGGCGGATCAAGTACTGACCGCTTTCCCCAGCGCCTTTCAAGGCCCCAAAGATAAACCCATTCTCTGCGGCAACGTAACGGCGCAAATTTGCGGCAATCCAGTACGCGCTGATATCGCCGCGCTACCCACGCCGGAGGCGCGTGGGCAAAGTCGCAGCGGCAGGCTGCGCCTGATGGTGGTGGGCGGCAGTCTCGGGGCGCAAGCGTTGAACGATGCCGTGCCGAAAGCGTTGCAGTTAATTGATGCGGCGCATCGTCCAGTGGTGGTGCATCAAGCGGGGTTGAAACATATTGAACAGTTACGAGCCCACTATGCAACAACGGGTGTGCAAGCGGAAGTATTGGGTTTTATCGACGATATGGCAGCGCGTTACGCTTGGTGCGATGTTGTTGTGTGTCGCGCCGGAGCGTTGACGATTGCGGAGTTAGCGGCGGCTGGTGTGGCCAGCGTGCTCGTACCGTTTCCTTCTGCGGTGGACGATCATCAAACGGCCAATGCGCTTTATTTGAGCGCGGCAGGCGCTGCGATCCTGCTGCCGCAAACAGAATTATCGCCACAAAAGTTAGCACAATTGCTGCGTGAATTTACGCACGAAAATCTACAGATTATGGCGCAGCGGGCGCGCGCGCTGGCGCAGCCGAATGCGACGTATATCGTGGCGGAAGCCTGCAGGAGGTTAGCGGCGTGAAACACAAAGTTAAACACATCCACTTTGTGGGCATCGGCGGTGTCGGCATGAGCGGCATTGCCGAAGTATTGTTGAATCTAGGTTTTAAAATCAGTGGTTCCGATTTAGCGGAAAACGCAGCCACCAAACGCTTGGCGAAACAAGGCGCGAAAATTTATCACAGTCATGCGGCCGACCATGTTGAAAAGGCCGATGTGGTGGTGACTTCGACGGCCGTGAAAGCGGATAACCCGGAAGTGCTGACGGCGCGTGAAAAAGGCACGCCAGTGGTGCCGCGCGCGATGATGTTGGCGGAACTCATGCGCTTTAAGCAAGGTATCGCCGTCGCCGGGACACACGGTAAAACCACGACCACGAGCTTGATTGCCAGCGTATTGGCGGAGGGTGGGTTGGATCCGACGTATGTGATCGGCGGGCGCTTGGAAGCGGCCGGCGCGCACGCCAAATTAGGTCAAGGGGATTGGTTGGTCGCTGAGGCGGATGAGTCGGATGCTTCTTTTTTGTACTTGATGCCGGTGCTTTCAGTGGTGACCAACATCGATGCCGATCACATGGAAACCTATGAACATGACTTTGAAAAATTAAAGCAGGCGTTCGTCGATTTTATTCAACATTTACCATTTTACGGTGTAGCCGTGCTGTGTGGGGACGACGCGCATGTGGCCGCCGTTATACCGCGCCTGACCAAGGCGCTAGTGACCTATGGCACAGCGAAAAATGCGGACATTCGTGCCACTAAAATCAAGGCTGTCGCAGGAAAAATGCAATTTCAGGTGAAACGTAAAAATGCCTCGACACTCGATGTGACCCTGAATTTACCCGGGCATCACAATGTATTGAACGCGCTGGCGGCGATCGCGGTAGCCAACGAACTCAACGTTCCGGACGACGCTATTTTGAAAGGCTTGTCCGAGTTTAAAGGGGTGGGTCGACGTTTTCAGCGCTACGGCGAAATTCCTTTGTTGCGTGGCGGACACTTTACTTTGGTGGATGACTACGGTCATCACCCCGTGGAAATGGCGGCCACCATCGCGGCAGCGCGCGGTGCGTTTCCTAAGCAGCGATTGGTGCTGGCGTTTCAACCGCATCGCTATTCGCGTACCCGAGATTTGTTCGAGGATTTCGTCAAAATATTGTCGAGTGTGGATGCATTGGTATTGACCGAGGTTTATTCCGCCGGAGAACTCCCGATTGTGGCGGCGGATGGGCGCGCGTTGGCGCGCGCTATACGCGTCGCCGGCAAGTTGGAGCCGGTTTTTGTGGAGACTATCGCGGAAGTGCCGCAGGCGCTTCAAAATTTAGTGCGCGCGGACGATGTGGTGCTGACGATGGGTGCGGGCTCGGTCGGGCAAGTGCCGGGTTTATTGGTTAGTGGCGAACGGTGAGCGGTGAAAGGCCATCTGCGTTTAAGCGAACCGATGGCCAAGCACGTGAGTTGGCGGGCTGGAGGGATGGCACGGCAGGCTTATGTGCCGGCGGATTTGACGGACTTGGCTGCCTTCTTGAAAAGTTTACCGCTGGACGAGCCGGTGTTATTCGTGGGACTGGGCAGCAATTTATTAGTGCGTGATGGTGGTTTTAACGGGACGGTGATTTTGATGCATGCAGTGTTGAACACAGTGCGCTTGGAAGAAGAGCGGATCTACGCCGAGGCTGGTGTGGCTAGTCCCAAGCTAGCGCGTTTTGCGGCGAAACAGGATTTCGAAGGCGCTGAATTTTTAGCAGGTATACCCGGCACCATCGGTGGTGCATTGGCAATGAACGCCGGATGCTATGGTGCTGAAACTTGGAAAAGTGTGGATGAAGTGCTGACGATTAATCGGTGCGGTGCATTAAAGCAGCGCAAGCCGGATGCGTACGAAATTGCTTATCGCCACGTGATGTTAAGGGCGAACGATGGAGGTTTAACGGGCGTTGACGAAAATTGCCAGCATCCCGAGGAATGGTTTATTGCCGCTTGGTTTAAGTTTCAACGTGGCAACGGCGAAGAGGCGCGGCAGCGTATTCAGCAATTACTCAAGCAGCGCATTGCGGCGCAGCCTTTGCAGAGGCCCAATGCGGGTTCGGTGTTTCGTAATCCGGTGCCGGATTTTGCGGCGCGTTTAATTGAGTTTTGCGGTTTAAAAGGCAAGCGCTTCGGCGATGCGCAAGTCTCGGAAAAACATGCCAACTTCATCGTTAATCTCGGTGCGGCTACGGCGGCAGATATTGAGGCGCTGATTCGTACGGTGCAAGACACGGTGCGACAGAAAACGGGAGTGTTGTTGCAGCCGGAGGTGCGGATCGTTGGGGATGCCGTCTCGGGCTCGGGAGCTAATCATGAATCATGCTTTTAGTGCGGATGAAAATAGGCAGATGATTTTGCGCGTAAAAAAAGTAATGGCAGAAGAAGCTGAACGCGGCAGCGCCGGCGGTATTAGCTCACAAGTTTTGCCGTTTGCAACACGCAGTACGGGCTTCGGTAAGGTGGCCGTATTGTTGGGCGGGCGTTCTGCTGAACGTGAAGTTTCCATCAAGAGCGGTACCGCGGTGTTGGATGCATTGCGCAGTAGCGGCGTTGATGCGCAGGCTTTCGATCCGGCAGAGCGCGCAATCGCCGAATTAATAGGTTTTGATCGTGTGTTTATTGCACTGCATGGGCGTTATGGCGAAGACGGCACGATTCAGGGCGCGCTGGAATTAATGGGCATTCCCTACACCGGCAGCGGTGTGCTGGCATCGGCTTTGGCTATGGATAAATGGCGCACCAAGTTGGTGTGGCAAGCCGCTGGAGTGCCGACCCCTCGCTATGCTTTGCTGACTTCATATACCAATTTTGAACAAGTGGCGGAGGAGTTAGGTCTTCCGCTCATGGTTAAACCGGGGAGCGAAGGCTCTTCGATAGGCATGAGTAAAGTAACGCAGGTGGATGATTTTAAATCGGCTTACGAACTCGCTGCCCGGTATGACCGCCTGGTGATCGCCGAACAATTTATCGCCGGTGAAGAGTATACCGTGACTATTTTAGGGAGCGCGGCACTGCCTTTAATTCGCCTGGAAACACCGCGGACTTTTTACGATTACGAAGCAAAATACGTGGCGAATACCACGCGCTATACGTGTCCTTCCGGTTTGCCGCCGGAGCGCGAACGAGGTTATCAGGCACTGGCTTTGCGCGCATTTGAATTGCTGGGGTGCCAGGGTTGGGGGCGCGCCGATTTGATGGTGGACACCAGTGGAACACCGTACTTTTTGGAGTTGAATACTTCACCAGGAATGACCGATCACAGCTTGGTTCCGATGGCGGCACGCCAAGCCGGTTTAAGTTTTGAACAACTGGTACTTAAGATATTGGATTTCACCCATGTGGGGTAATAAAGACAAGGGCGATCTCATGCGCCGCCCAATGGCGGGCACCACCCCCGGCAGCTTGGTGTTGTCGCTGTGGGATAAAGCGCAGTTGATGTTATGGAGCGCTAATTTTTTGTACGCCTCGGCGGCCATTTTATTGGTGTACGCGGTGTTCTTTTTGATGATTCATTTACCCTTGTTTCCATTAAAGCACGTGGAGGTGAAGGGGGACTTGCGCCATGTTACTTATCAGCAAGTCAGTTACATCGTAACACGTGAATTCAAAGGTAATTTCTTCACCTTGGATTTAGCGCAGGTGGGTAAGGGATTTCAGAAACTACCTTGGGTGCGCAATGTCAGTGTGCGTCGCCAATGGCCGGATACGCTCGAAGTAAAGCTGGAGGAGCACACAGAGTTAGCGCGCTGGAGCGGCGGCGGTTTGGTGAATACACGCGGCGAATTATTTCAAGCGGCGAGCAATAGTCAGTTACCGGAATTTACCGGTCTGGAGGGTAGCGCAAGAGAAATTACCGAACTTTACGGTCAATTTAAAACGGTGTTATCTCCCATTAAGCGGACACCGGTCAGTTTGACGATGAATCAACGGCGCGCTTGGCAAATCAAGTTGGATAACGGTGTAACGCTGGAGCTGGGCCGGGATCAGCCGGGAGTGCGGTTACAGAAATTTGTGCGTGTGTACGACGCGACGATCTTGCGCATGCCGCAACCGGTGGCTTATGTGGATTTGCGCTACCCCAATGGCTTTGCTGTGCGGTTCGGCAGTGAAATTAAAAATAAAGTAAAAAGCTAAGGGATTTGGAGTGCGTGTAGATGGCTAAAAATAAAGAAATTAAAAATCTTCTCATTGGGCTGGATATTGGGACTTCCAAAATCGTGGCGTTGGTGGCGGAAGTGTTGCCGGAAGGTCGCCTGGAAGTGATCGGCATCGGTGAAACACCCTCGCGCGGCTTAAAGAAAGGCGTGGTGGTGAATATCGAGTCCACGGTGAATGCCATACAGCGCGCCTTGGAAGAAGCCGAGTTGATGGCGGATTGCAAAATTCGCGAGGTGTATACCGGTATCGCCGGTAGCCATATTAAGAGCATTAACTCGCACGGCATGGTAGCGATCAAAGACAAAGAAGTTGCGCAAGCCGATGTAGAGCGTGTGATTGAAACCGCACGTGCCGTCAACATTCCGACGGATCAACAAATACTTCATATCCTGACGCAAGAATTTATTATCGATGGCCAAGAAGATGTGCGCGAGCCGTTGGGTATGAGTGGTGTGCGGTTGGAAGTAAAAGTACATATCGTTACGGGTGCGGTTTCCGCCGCGCAGAACATTATCAAGTGCGTGAAACGTTGTGGTTTAGAAGTACGCGATTTAATTTTACAACCCTTGGCATCCAGCATGGCGGTGCTGACGGAAGATGAAAAAGACTTGGGCGTGTGCCTGGTTGATATCGGTGGCGGTACCGCAGATATCGCGGTGTTTACCAATGGCGCAATCCGCCACACCGCGGTGATTCCAATCGCCGGCGATCAAATTACCAACGATATTGCGATGGCCCTGCGTACACCGACCAAAGAGGCCGAAGATATCAAGCGCATTCACGGCTGCGCCCTGCGGCAACTAGCGCACCCTTCAGAAATGATCGAGGTGCCGAGTGTGGGTGATCGCGGCCCGCGCCAACTCTCACGGCAAACGTTGGCGGAAGTGATTGAGCCGCGCGTTGAGGAGCTTTATTCCTTGGCGCAAGCGGAGTTGCGCCGCAGTGGTTTCGAAGAATTGGTTTCATCCGGCATCGTGCTGACCGGGGGTTCCAGCATGATGCAGGGCATGGTGGATTTGGCGGAAGAAGTGTTCCACATGCCGGTGCGGCTCGGTCTACCGCAATACGTCGGCGGTTTGTCGGAAGTGGTGCGCAATCCGCGCTACGCCACCGGTGTGGGGTTGTTGCTTGCCGGTTTGGAACAATATCAGCGTCATCAATTGGTGCGCATGCAGAGTTCTTCCGTGCAGCAAGTGCTCGATAAGATGAAATCGTGGTTTCAGGGGTTCTAATTTGGGTGTTGTTTTTTTACGTTGTTTTTTATTAGGAGGTGGCGATGTTTGAAATTCTCGATAATCAGTCTCAGGATGCCGTGATTAAAGTGATCGGCGTGGGTGGTTGCGGCGGCAATGCGGTAGATCACATGATCGCGTGTGGACTACAAGGGGTGGAATTCATTGCAGCCAACACCGATGCGCAAGCGCTTGCGAAGAGCGACGCGCACGTGAAGCTACAACTGGGTAATTCAATTACCAAGGGTTTAGGTGCTGGTGCAAATCCGGAAATCGGGCGTGAATCCGCGCTGGAAGACCGGGAAAAAATTGCTGAAATCATCGACGGCGCAGATATGTTGTTTATCACCGCCGGTATGGGTGGCGGAACGGGTACGGGTGCGGCACCGGTCATCGCCGAGGTCGCGAAAGAACTGGGTATCTTGACCGTAGCCGTGGTAACGAAGCCATTTATGTTCGAGGGCCGTCGTTTAAAAGTGGCGAACGCGGGCATCGAAGCGTTGTCTCAGAACGTGGACTCCCTCATTATCATTCCCAATGAGAAATTAATGCAGGTGTTGGGCGACGATGTTTCCGTGCTGGATGCTTTTAAAGCCGCTAACGAAGTATTGCACGGCGCCGTCTCCGGTATTGCCGAAGTGATTAGTTGCCCCGGCCTCGTGAATGTGGACTTTGCCGATGTGCGCACGGTGATGTCGGAAATGGGAATGGCCATGATGGGTTCGTCGAAAGCACAGGGTGCCGAGCGTGCGCGTCTAGCCGCAGAGCAGGCGGTCATGAGCCCGCTGTTGGAAGACGTTAATTTGTCTGGCGCGCGCGGCATGTTGGTTAATATTACCGCCAGTCATTCGCTGAAGATGAAGGAGATCCATCAAGTCATGCAAACCATCCGCGAATATACGGCGGAAGATGCAACCGTAATTTTTGGTGCGGTGTTCGATGAAAGCATGAACGAAGAACTGCGTGTGACGATGGTGGCTACCGGCTTGGGGATGCCCTCGCAAGCGCGTCAAGCGAAGCCGTTGACGATTGTTAAAACCGGTACCGATAACATTGAGGTTGGTTATCATGAAGGAGATGCGCCTGCCGTCATTCGTTCCGGACGACGCGCGGCAGCCGTGGAAGCCATGAAGGCCTCCGGTGTGGATTTGCTGGATATCCCCGCATTTTTGCGTAAGCAAGCGGACTAAAAGCCCGATCGCGGGCGATACCGCATTCGGTCGTTGTACGTAGTAAAAATGGGTGTTAACACCCAGGGGCGCGGCTCTCCCTAAAGTTTGGGTGAGTTAACGTTATGATAGAATGTGTTTTTATGCATGAAACCTCAGGACAATGCCGTGTTAAAGCAACGCACTTTAAGAAATGCTATTAGCGCCACGGGGGTAGGGTTGCATAGCGGTCAGAAAGTCACGATGACGCTACGCCCGGCGCCGGTTAATACTGGTATTGTGTTTTGTCGTGTGGATTTACCGCATGCGCCGGTCATAAAAGCCGATCCGTTTCACGTGAGCGATACACGTCTGTGTTCTGTTTTGGAAGAAAATGGCGCAAAGGTCATGACGGTCGAACACCTGATGTCAGCCCTGGCGGGTTTGGGAATCGATAATTTGTATGTGGATCTTACGGCTTCCGAAGTACCGATTATGGATGGTTCCGCTAGCCCATTCGTGTTTTTAGTGCAATCCGCCGGTGTTGAGGAGCAGCAGGCCCTGAAATGTTTCATTCGGGTCAAAAACAGCATTACCATTACAGACGGTGATAAATGGGTGAAATTCGAACCGTATAACGGCTTTCGTGTCACCTTGAGCATTGATTTCGACCACCCGGTTTTCGAGCATTCCGGAAAAGCGGTAACGGTAGATTTTGCCGATACATCGTTTATTAAAGAAATTAGTCGCGCCCGCACCTTCGGCTTCATGCACGAGGTGGAGTACCTGCGCAACAATGGCTTGGCGCTGGGTGGCAGCTTAGATAACGCCATTGTGATGGATGAGTATCGAGTGCTGAATGCGGATGGGCTGCGTTACGACGACGAATTCGTCAAACACAAAGCGCTGGATGCTATCGGTGACCTCTATATGTTGGGCCATCCTCTGATCGGGGCTTTCAGCGGGTACAAGTCTGGGCATGCTCTTAACAACCAGTTGTTGCGCGCCATGCTGCAAAATCAGGAGGCGTGGGAGTATGTTTCATTCAAACACAAAGACGAAGCACCACAAGGATTTTTACGCCTACAGGCACAGACGGCTTAGTGCCCCGGGCCGCTCGGTGCCATGATTATTCTGCGCTTCTACCTGCTTTTCGTCCTGCTGACCATCGGCGGCGCTTTGTTGGTGGGACTGATTTATAAAGACAAACGGTGGTTGCGGTTTGCTTGGCAGCTATTCAAATTCTCGGTTGTGCTACTACTAGTGATCGGTTTGGCCATCACCGTCGGTCGGCTAGTCCTGACCGTTTGAACGGGTTTGGTTTTGAATTAAGTTAGTAAGCGCCTCCTTAAGTTTAGACTCACTTAATTCAAGCTCTAATTTTTTAAGGCTAGTTAAACCATGCTGGGAAATGGCATTTTTGGGTGCCGACAATGGTGGGGTTAACGGCATGTTCACTTGCACATCCACATGAATTCCAGTAATTTCACCCCCCCGCTGCTGAAATTTTGTAAGCAGGCTGGGTAGTTGCTGCATCAGCTTTGAGGCGACTGCGCCGTTATCAGCATAAAGAGTCAAAACGCCGTTATCTAGGCGACCGACTCGACAAGAAGGCGCCAAGCCAATAGGCGCGATGGACTCCCAAAGACGCGCGAAAGCGCTGAGTTTTTGGGCCGCTATGACTAGGTGGTTGAGTGGTGAGCTTGCCTCGCTCAGGAAACTATCTAATTTACGTGCCGACATGGTGCGTAGGTTCATTGAATGGGGATACGCTTGAATATCATATTCGTATCAAATCGGCTAGCCCAAGCGCGAACCGTATGTGTTGACCGCTGCCAATCCGTTTTTCTACTGATGGGTACCTTAGTCCTGTTTGTGGTGCTGAGCGCAGGCTTTGGTTACCTTATTCTATTTAAATTCGGCGGTACGCAGGTACCTATGGTACAGAAAATACTGGTATCGACACTGGAAAACGAGACGGGTAGGGCGCGCTTAGAGACGCAGCAACGTTTGTCGGCGATGGCGATTAAAGTCGGTGAAATGCAGGCGCAGATACTGCGTCTTGAGGCGTTGGGTGAGCGTGTCGCAAAAGTTTCCGGGATTAAAAAGGAAGAAATCAATTTTGATCGTAAGCCAGGCCGCGGTGGCCCGTTACCACCCGGTCGTGGTTTTTCCTTAAGCTTGGATGACTTTCAACAAGAATTGAGTAAATTCGAGCGCATCCTGGACGATAAATCGGATCAAATGACCGTGATGGAATCCTTATTATCCCGTGAGCAGGTGCGCAAAGCGGCACTGCCCTCGGCGCTACCGGTAAATATTGGTTTTTTCTCGTCAAATTTCGGCTGGAGACTGGATCCTTTTACGGGTCAGCGAGCCATGCATGAAGGTGTTGATTTTGTCGCCGATGTGGGTGCGCCGATTAAAGCGGCAGCCGGTGGAATTGTCGTCTACTCCGACATCCACGCAGGCTATGGTAATATGATCGAAATTGACCACGGTAACGGGTTGGTCAGTCGATATGCCCATGCTTCTAAACGGCTGGTGAAAGAAGGCGATGTCGTGATGCGCGGCCAGAAAATCGGCGAAGTCGGCAGCACAGGTCGTTCTACCGGTCCGCATCTGCACTTCGAAGTACTGCTGAATGGTACGCCACAAAACCCCACCCGCTATTTGAACTTGCCGGGCTGACTCGGCCTTATACCGATAAGGTGCGAGTACCGTGCGTTTAATTGCACGGTATTCGCACCTTAATTTTATTGACCAAAGACAAAGACATGATCACGACCCTGCTGCAAAAAGTATTCGGTAGCCGTAACGAGCGCCTAGTCAAAAAATACGCTGTCGTAGTACAAAGCATCAACGCTCTTGAGCCGCAAATGCAAGCGCTTTCCGACCCGGAATTAGCGGCAAAGACCACGGAATTCAAGCAGCGTTTCGGTAATGGCGAAACGCTGGATCAGCTATTACCGGAAGCCTTTGCGGTGGTACGTGAAGCCGGGAAGCGCGTGTTGGAGATGCGCCACTTTGACGTGCAGCTCATCGGCGGCATGGCGCTGCACGACGGAAAAATCAGCGAAATGCGCACGGGTGAAGGTAAAACCTTGGTCGCGACATTACCCGCCTACCTCAACGCGCTCAGCGATCAGGGTGTCCACATCATTACCGTGAATGATTATCTCGCCAGTCGCGATGCGGAATGGATGGGACGCGTGCATCGCTTTTTGGGTCTGAGCGTGGGTTGCAATTTGTCGCAAATGAGCCACGATGAAAAGCAAGCGGCCTATGCGTCCGATATTACCTACGGCACGAATAACGAATTCGGTTTTGATTATTTACGCGACAACATGGAATTTCGCCCCGAAGAGCGGGTGCAGCGCAAATTAAACTACGCCATTATCGACGAAGTGGATTCGATCTTGATTGATGAAGCGCGCACACCGCTGATTATTTCCGGGCAGGCGGAAGACAATGTCGAACTGTATGTGAAGGTCGATAAGCTTGTTCCCAAACTGATTAAAGTCGAGGTGGAGAATGGTCCCGGTGATTTTACCGTGGACGAAAAGGCCCACCAAGTTTTACTCACGGAAACAGGTCACGAGCACGCAGAAGAATTATTAACGCAAGCAGGGCTGCTGGTAGAGAACAGCAGCCTGTACGATGCCAGCAATATCATGCTGATGCATCACGTGAATGCGGCTTTACGCGCCAACGCTTTGTACCATCGCGACCAGCATTATGTGGTGCAAAATGACGAAGTTGTGATCGTGGATGAATTCACCGGACGCTTGATGTCGGGTCGGCGCTGGTCGGAAGGCTTGCACCAAGCCGTGGAAGCCAAAGAAGGCGTGGCGATCCAAAAGGAAAATCAAACCCTGGCGTCGATTACCTTTCAAAATTATTTCCGCTTATACAATAAACTATCGGGCATGACCGGCACAGCCGATACCGAGGCTTATGAATTTCAGCAAATTTACGGTCTGGAAACGGTGATAATTCCTACACATCGCGGCATGGTGCGGCAAGATCGCATGGATCAAGTTTATCGAACTATCCAAGAAAAATACGCCGCACTCATCACGGATATTAAGGATTGCCAACAGCGTGGTCAGCCGGTGTTGGTCGGTACGACCTCGATTGAAATTAACGAATACTTATCCAGTTTACTGAAGAAAGAAAAACTGTCGCATCAATTACTGAATGCGAAACAGCATGCCAGCGAGGCGGACATCGTGGCGCAGGCCGGTCGCCCCGGCATGATTACAATAGCCACTAATATGGCCGGGCGCGGTACCGATATCGTGCTCGGTGGTAATCCGCAGGGCGATATTGATAAAGTCTTGGCTGACGATACCCTGAGCGAAGAGCAGAAGAAGGGGCAGGTCAGCACCCTGCGCACAGAATGGCAGCAACGTCACGATCAAGTGATTGCTATGGGTGGACTGCATATTATCGGCACCGAACGCCATGAGTCGCGGCGCGTCGATAATCAGCTCCGCGGTCGTGCCGGCCGCCAAGGGGATCCAGGTTCGAGCCGATTTTATTTATCGCTAGAAGATCCCTTGCTGCGGATATTCGCTTCGGATCGAGTGGCGTCGATCATGGATCGGTTGAAGATGCCGCCAGGAGAAGCAATTGAACATCCGTGGGTGACGCGCGCCATCGAAAACGCGCAGCGCAAAGTTGAAGCGCGCAACTTTGATATGCGTAAACAATTGTTGGAGTACGACGATGTCGCCAACGAGCAACGTAAAGCGATTTACGGCAAGCGCAACGAATTGTTGGAATCGGAGGATGTCAGCGCTACTATTACGGGTATTCGCGACCAAGTGTTGGAGAGTGTGTTCCTGCAACATGTACCGCAAGGGTCGGTAGCGGAGCAATGGGATATCGTGGGACTGACACAGCACTTGGTTGCGGATCTCAGCCTCGACTTGCCCCTGCAGACATGGCTCGATGCAGAGGATCAGCTCGATGCGGCGGGTCTATTAAAGCGCGTTCTCGATACGGCCAATACGCGCTATCAGGAAAAAATCGAGGCGGTCGGTTTACAGGCCATGCACCATTTCGAACGCGGTATTATGCTGCAAAGTTTGGATTCGCATTGGCGCGAACACCTATCGGCGTTAGATCATCTGCGCCAGGGGATTCACCTGCGCGGCTATGCGGGTAAAAATCCAAAACAAGAATACAAGCGCGAAGCCTTTGAATTATTCTCTGCTATGTTGGATGCAATTTGGTACGAAGTGACGCGGATTACGCTGACCGTACAAATTCGTGGCCCGGAAGATGTGGAAGTGGTGGATGCGCACACCGAGCCCGAGAATATTCAGTATCACCATGCGGACTACGATGAAGTGCTCGGCAGTGATGCAAAGACCGAAGTTGACACCGATGTGCCGGAACCCTTCGTGCGTCAAGATCATAAAGTTGGTCGCAACGACCCCTGTCCATGCGGTAGCGGCAAGAAATATAAGCACTGCCACGGGCAGTTAGGCTGATCTCGCTCGGCTTGTTCCGCATTGCCCCAAGACGCGCTACAGCGCGTTCTTAAATCCCGTTTGTCGCCACGCTTCATAAATGACTACGGCGGCAGCGTTGGATAAATTCATGCTGCGGGAGTTGGATTGCATCGGCAGTCGCAAACGGTGACTGGTTTCGAATTCCGTCAACACGTCGGCAGGTAGCCCGCGTGTTTCCGGACCCAGAACGAATACGTCGCCCGTTTCAAACGCCACCTCACTATGCCATCGGTTCGCTTTGGTGGTGAGCGCAAAACAGCGGCGAAAATGCAATTGCTCTTTGCAGGCATCCCAGTTTTTATGCAGCGTTAGATTCGTGAATTCGTGGTAGTCCAAGCCGGCCCGCAACAGTTTTTTATCTTCCAATGTAAATCCCATCGGCTCAACGAGATGCAGTTTTGTGCCGCTATTAGCGCAAAGTCGAATAATGTTTCCGGTATTGGGGGGGATTTCGGGTTGATAGAGCACCAAATCGAACATTCTTTGCACCCCCTTAATTTTTTTACTGTTATTGGTTACTTAATTACAGTGATGGCATTTTTTAACAAAAATATTTAGATTAGCCGCACGACGGCAAGTCCGCAGAGCGCATCTGGGAATTTACGGTATCACTGCAATGATACGTTCAACAACATTCCGGTACGGTGTAAAAATGCGTCGTGTTGTGCGGATGCCGTAGATAAAACACGCTTTGCTGGCGGGTCGGCAATACCGGGCTTGGTGCGTGTATTGTATTTGACACATCGTGGGTAATCCTAGTACACTTCGCGGCTTTCGCAATTTTAGCAATTGGATCGAGCATGGGTACATTCTCAGCAAAACCGCAAGATATTCGACAAGAATGGTTTGTCGTGGACGCCACCGATAAAGTGCTAGGTCGTATGGCGACTAAGATTGCGCACCGCTTGCGTGGCAAGCATAAAACAATTTTCACCCCGCATATGGATACTGGCGACTTCATCGTCGTCGTGAACGTTGAAAAACTGCGTGTTACCGGCAACAAAGCCGAAGACAAGCTATATCACCGTCACTCGGGCTATCCGGGCGGTATTTACACCACCAATTTTACCAAACTGCAAGCCAAGCATCCGGAGCGCATTCTTCAGAAGGCGGTCAAAGGCATGTTGCCGAAAGGACCGCTTGGTTATGCGATGATTAAAAAGCTTAAGTTGTATGCAGGTGCAAATCATCCGCACGCTGCGCAACAACCACAAGCTTTGGAAATTTAAGGGAATAGCATGATTGGAAGCTGGTACTACGGAACAGGTCGTCGCAAAAGCTCGATCGCACGTGTTTTTCTGAAACCCGGCAAAGGCGAGATTATCGTTAATGACAAGCCGGTCGATGAATATTTTTCGCGTGAAACGGGTCGTATGGTCGTGCGTCAGCCGCTCGTGCTCACCGAAAACGAAGCCAAATTCGACATCAAAGTAAACGTGCTGGGTGGTGGCGAAACAGGGCAGGCCGGTGCTGTGCGCCACGGTATTACACGCGCTTTGATCGATTTTAGCGCGGATCTCAAACCGTCTCTGAAAAAGGCCGGGTTTGTAACACGGGATGCGCGCGAAGTGGAGCGAAAGAAAGTCGGTTTTCACAAGGCCCGTCGGCGTAAACAGTTCTCCAAACGCTAATCGCGTTACGATCTGTACAGAAAGCCGCCTTCGGGCGGCTTTTTCATTGGCGTAGGCATCGCGCTGATTTATCATCGTCTTAAGCACCAAGAGAGGGAGTGCGGTTATGATTAAAGTTGGTATTGTCGGTGGCACGGGCTACACCGGTGTGGAATTGCTGCGCCTGCTGGCGCAGCATCCGCAAGCACAACTGACGACGATTACTTCGCGCAAAGAAGCCGGTATGCCGGTTGCGGATATGTTTCCAAATTTGCGCGGGCGCGTACATTTGAAATTTGACGATCCCGCGACAGCGCCGCTGGATCGTTGCGATGTGGTGTTTTTTGCAACGCCCAATGGCATCGCCATGACGCAAACACGCGCCTTATTAGAAGCCGGTGTAAAGGTTATTGATCTGGCTGCCGATTTTCGGCTCGCCGACGTGTCAATCTGGGAGAAGTGGTATGGTATGACGCATGCCTGTCCCGATTTGGTCGCCGAGGCGGTCTATGGATTACCCGAACTGAACCGTGAAAAAATTAAGAGTGCGCGTCTAATCGCCAATCCCGGCTGTTATCCAACGGCGGTACAATTGGGGTTTTTGCCTCTCATTGAGGCGGGCGTAGTGGATCTAGATCATCTGATCGCCGATGCTAAATCCGGTGTATCCGGGGCCGGGCGCAAGGCAGAGGTTCATGCCTTAATGGCGGAGGCCAGTGATAACTTTAAGGCTTATGGGGTAGCAGGGCATCGCCATCTTCCGGAAATTAGTCAAGGGCTCAGCCGGGTGACTGGCGCGGATGTTGGCCTGACCTTCGTGCCGCATTTAACACCGATGATTCGGGGTATTCACGCCACTTTATATGCGCGCTTGAATCAAGATGTCGATTTGCAAGCCTTATTCGAGAAACGTTATCGCGGCGAAGCCTTTGTCGATGTCTTAGCGCCTGGCGCACATCCCGAAACGCGTTCCGTACGTGCCGCGAATATTTGCCGGATTGCAGTACACCGGCCGCAGGGCGGAGACACAGTGGTGGTGCTGTCGGTAATTGATAACTTGGTCAAGGGGGCTTCCGGCCAGGCGGTGCAAAACATGAATATCCTGTTCGGCGTGCCGGAGACCTTGGGCCTTGACCAAGTTCCGGTATTGCCCTAGTGAAGGCATTGTTGCGTGGCATTTAAGCTCTTCCGCAATATCAAATCCAAGTTTGGGATTAATGCTCCACGCCTGCTGGTGCGCACCTATATCCCTTGGCCGTTACGCATGGTAGTGGTGGGCGTATTGGTGGCGGGCGGATTACTGTTGGGGCAATGGGTGTTTGAAACCGGTTTGCGCTTAGCCGGATTCGAAAAAAATCGTGCGCAAGAGCAGTTAACGGAATTGCGCGCCCGAGTGAGCCGGCTCGATCAAGAAAACGTTACGCTTAAAGCCGAGAAAATTCGGACGATGCAGGATATTCAAATTGAACAAACCACGAACAAAGATTTAGCTAAATCGCTACAAGGGATTCAAGAAGAAATCGTAACCCTGCGGGAAGACAATGCTTTTTTTCGCAATCTATTATCGCCGGATCAAGGGCCGGGGCCGATTTCAATTTATCATTTTAAATGGGAACATAATTCCTTGCTGTCTGGTGAATATCGCTACCGACTGCTACTATTGAAAACAGGGAAAAGAGAGCAAGATTTTGTTGGTAGTGTGCAGTTTTTGGTAACGGGTGAGCAGGCGGGCAAGAAGGTTGTTTCGGTACAACCCGTATCCTCCGAAACCCCAGAAAAACCGCAAGCGATTAATGTTAGATTCAAATACTATCAGCGCTTGGAAGGCACGATCCGGCTGCCGGCGGGTCTGATGCCTAAAAGCGTTCAGGTTCGGGTATTCGAGGCGGGTAACCCGCAACCGAAGTGGACTCGAAACGTAACCCTTTAAATTATTTACATAAAGGTAAAACTATGTTTTTCTCAAAAAAACCAAGTAAACCGCAGAATCGCATTGACACCTTGATCGGTGCCGATACTAAAGTGGTCGGGGATGTAACGTTCAGCGGCGGGTTGCGCGTCGATGGTTTTGTCAAAGGCAATGTAACCATGATGGGCGAGGGCCCCAGTACCCTGGTTTTGTCTGAGAATGCCAGAATTGACGGAAAAATCCATGTTTCACACGTGGTCATTAATGGCGTAGTGGCAGGCCCGGTGCATGCTACGGAGTATGTAGAGCTCCAGTCCAAGTGCCATGTTACGGGAGATGTTTTTTATAAAACCTTAGAAATGCATATGGGCGCGATTGTAGAGGGTAAGATGGTCCATGTTGAGGGCACCACCGGTACCACACTACAAGAAGGATTCAGCCCCGCTACGATCATTGACCAATCTGCATAAGCATTGGATAATGAACCACTGTTGATTGAAGGAGTTTGCCATGAATGCCATCACCGAAATGCCCGCCCCACTCGTATTCACCGATAATGCGGCGGCTAAAGTAAAACAATTGATCGAAGAAGAAGGTAGTGCAGATTTAAAATTGCGCGTGTTCGTATCGGGCGGCGGTTGTTCCGGCTTCCAATACGGTTTCACTTTTGATGAAAACCAAGCGGAAGACGACACAGCCATTGAAAAGAGCGGGGTGACACTCTTGGTTGATCCGATGAGCTTTCAATATCTGGTCGGTGCCGAGATCGATTATCAAGAAGGCCTGGAAGGTTCACAGTTCGTGATTAAGAATCCCAATGCAACATCCACTTGCGGCTGTGGTTCCTCTTTCTCCGCGTGATACCTCGGAATAGAAGCTGAAAAGACATTAAGCAAAAATAACTAAAGGGGGCGCATGACGCCCCCATTTTTTTGCAGGGAGCAAGCATGAACGAATACGTGCCCGGTCTGGAAGGCGTACCAGCCACAAAATCCAACATTTCCTTTATCGACGGCGATCAGGGTATCCTTTCTTACCGAGGTTATCCGATAGAAATATTAGCCGAGCGCAGCACCTTTGAAGAAACCGTATTACTTTTATTAGACGGTGATTTACCCACACGCGCGAACCTCAAAGCCTTTGATCGGGATATGCGCGCGAATCGTCGGGTTCGATTTCGTATCCGCGAATTGATGCGCCAATTACCGCCGAATGGCCATCCGATGGATATGCTGCAATCCATGATGGCTTGCCTCGGTATGTACCATTCGGATCAAGGTTGTTTAACCAGCGGCGACCACTGCGGTGATCTAAATTTTGTACACGACATATCGGTCACCATCATTGCGCACATGACGACGATGGTGGCTATGTGGGAGCATATTCGAAATGGTTATGATCCAATCGAGCCGCGCAACGATCTGACCCACGCGGAAAATTTTCTGTGGATGCTCACCGGTACAGAGCCGGATCGTTATATCGCACGCGTTATGGATATTTGTTTGATTCTACACGCCGAGCACACCATCAATGCTTCCACTTTTGCTGTGTTGGTAGCCGGTTCCACGCTATCCAGTCCTTATAGCGTTATTGCTTCCGGCATTGCTACCCTCTCGGGTCCACTGCATGGCGGTGCTAACCAGGCGGTAGTGAAAATGTTGGAAGAAATCGGCACACCGGATAAAGCGGATGCCTATATTGACACGCAACTCTCGGCGAAGAAAAAAATCTGGGGCTTTGGTCATCGTGAATACAATGTAAAAGATCCGCGCGCAGTCATTTTGGAACACCTAATGGACAAGTTGGCGGATTACAAAGATGGGCAGGTCGGGCCACTGTTTTCCATCGCTAAAGCTGTGGAAAAAGCGGCTACGGAGCGTTTGGGTGCAAAAGGCATTTATCCCAATGTTGATTTTTACTCGGGCGTGTTGTATGCGGAGATGGGGATTGCCACCGATCATTTTCCATCGCTTTTTGCCATGTCGCGCGTGGCCGGTTGGCTGGCGCATTGGAAAGAACAGTTGGGCCAAAATCGTATCTTTCGTCCGACCCAAGTGTATACCGGTGAAAATCAGCGTGAATATATTACGCTGGAGCGGCGCGGCAAATAACTTTTGACGTATTTAAATTCAAGCAGAAATAAAGGCAACCTCATCGCCCTTCGTCAGCAGGGTATTCATTTCGGCGAATTGTTTGTTCACAGTAATACGCACACTGCCTTTACTAAAGACGGTTTCCCACGCGCCACCGCGTTGTTTAAGCAAGTCAACCAAGCCACGCACATCGTGGGGCAAGGGGGCGGGCAGTGCTTCGCCAGCGCTGCCAAGCATGTCCACCAAAGCGGCAAAATACAGTAATTTAAGCATGGTTAAAGTTGTTCCGTGTGCGTGCCGCGCAAGTTTAACTTAAATCGGTGGAGGGGTTACTTTGAGCACTTCTTCCGGCGTTGTAATACCGGCCGCCACTTTAGAGGCACCGGATACACGCAGCGCTTTCATGCCTTCGCGAAAAGCGAGATCGCGAATTTTTGCCAGATCGCAACTCGGCATAATGAGCCGCGCCAGTGTCGGTGTCATGGTCAGTATTTCATACAGGCCGCTACGCCCACGGTAACCCGTCATGCGACACTCCAAACATCCGCTGGGTCCGTACACTGTCGCAGGTTTGGGTGCCTTCCAGGGGCGCACCAGTTCGTTCCAGGTGTCATCGTCGATGGTGGTAGGCTGTTTGCAATGCGGGCACAGTGTGCGCACTAAACGCTGCGCCAAGATACCCAACACGGTAGATTGAATAAGATAGGACGGCACACCCAGATCCATTAAGCGTGTGATAGCCGCGGGCGCATCGTTGGTGTGCAGCGTGGAAAGCACCAAGTGCCCGGTTAGCGCCGCTTGAATCGCCATCTCAGCCGTTTCTAAATCGCGGATCTCTCCGACCATAATGATGTCCGGATCTTGTCGCATGAGCGTGCGGATACCGCTGGCGAAGTTCAGGCCGATGCCGGCTTGCACTTGCATCTGATTAAAATTCGGCACTACCATTTCAATCGGATCTTCGACCGTACACACGTTTACTTCCGGCTCGGCTAATTGCTTGAGCGAAGTGTAGAGCGTCGTGGTTTTTCCGGAGCCGGTCGGGCCGGTCACCAGCACGATACCATTGGGACGCGACACCATACTTTCCCAGCGTTTCGTTTCGTCGTCGCTAAAACCCAGCTCGCTGAAATTGCGCACCAGTACTTCGGGATCAAAAATCCGCATGACGAGTTTTTCGCCGAACGCCGTGGGCATGGTGGAGAGCCGCAATTCAATTTCGTCACCGGTCGGCGCGACTGTTTTGATGCGGCCATCTTGTGGTCGCCGCTTCTCGACCATATCCATGCGACCCAGCAACTTAATGCGACTGGTAATGGCGTTGTAGACGGCGCTGGGAATTTGATACACCAAGTGCAGCACACCATCGATGCGAAAGCGCACATTGGCGGATTCGCGGCGCGGTTCGATGTGGATATCGCTGGCGCGTTGCTCGAAGGCATATTGCAGTAGCCAATCCACGATCCGCACTACGCTTTGATCGTTGGCATCAAGCTGGCCCATGCGCCCGAGCGCGACTAACTGCTCGAAATTAGTAATGCCGCTTTGCACGGCACCTTCCTGGGCCAGCACCGCTTGTTTCACGGAAAGGGCCAGGCTGTAAAACTCCGCGATATAACGATTCAGGTCGAGCGGGTTAGCGATCACGCGCCGGATCGGACGGCGCGCCACTTGCTGCACGCTTTCCTCCCAGTCGCGCACATTCGGTTCCGCGGTTGCGACGACCACTTCGTTTGCATTTACTTCCACCGGCAAAATGCGAAAGCGTGTGGCATAAGCTTGAGACATCACGCCCGTGACCGCCGCCACATCAATTTTAAGCGGGTCGATATGATATGCCGCAAGCCCTGATTGTTGTGCCAGCCATTGGGTCAGGAACTCCATCTGCAGCACCGCGTGCGGAGCCAGTAAACTGCGCCACTTCTGATTGGCGATTAACACCAAAGGATGTTGGTCGGCACGTTCACTGCGCTGCGCGGTGAGTAAATGATTGCCCTCATCTTTAGGAATATGACCCTCGGCAAGCAGGCGTGCCAATACATCTTTGAGGCGCAAAGGACCCGAAGGTAAGAGCACTTTGTCAGGCGGGGTGGTGAGATCCATAAGGGCAATTTTAATGCATGCGATTGCTGTACGCTACGCAGCAGCGTTGTTTGTGTCAATGTTCAATCGGCTGAATTTTAAGCGGGCCGTCAAATAAATCGTTTCAGTTTGTAAAACGAACTTGCTAAATCTATAGCATGATAATGCTTTTATCTTATTGATTGAGCAAGATCGGCTGCAAAAAATTCCCGGTATAGCTTGCTTTGCATTGCGCGATGGTTTCCGGCGTGCCTTCGGCGATGATTTGTCCGCCGCCATCCCCGCCTTCGGGACCGAGGTCGATAACCCAGTCGGCGGTTTTGATCACATCTAAATTATGTTCGATAACCACTACCGTATTGCCGTGATCGCGCAGGCGATGCGCCACGGTGAGCAGCATTTCGATGTCTTGGAAGTGGAGGCCGGTGGTAGGCTCGTCCAGAATGTAGAGCGTACGACCGGTATCGCGTTTGGAGAGTTCGAGCGCGAGTTTAACACGCTGCGCTTCACCGCCGGAAAGGGTGGTGGCGGATTGGCCCAGCGTGATGTAGCCCAAGCCGACATCCAGCAAGGTTTGCAGTTTGCGCGCTACGGTGGGGACCGCTTGGAAAAATTCAAAAGCTTGCTCCACGGTCATTTTTAAGACCTCGTGAATCGACTGTCCTTTGTAACGGATCTCCAGGGTTTCGCGGTTGTAGCGTTTGCCATGGCACACGTCGCACGGCACATAAATATCCGGCAAGAAGTGCATTTCTACGCGTAGTACGCCATCGCCTTGACAGGATTCGCAGCGCCCGCCTTTGACATTAAAAGAAAAACGACCCGGTTCATAACCGCGTTCGCGTGATTCCGGTACGCCGGAAAACAATTCGCGAATCGGTGTGAACATGCCGGTATAGGTAGCGGGATTGGAGCGCGGCGTGCGTCCAATCGGGCTTTGGTCGACATCAATGACTTTGTCGAAAAACTCTAAACCTTCGATTGCATCATGCGGTGCCGGCTCGGTCGAGGAGCCATATAAATGTTGCGCGATGGCTGGGTACAGCGTGTCATTGATGAGCGTGGATTTGCCCGAGCCGGAAACGCCCGTTACGCAGACGAGCAAACCCACCGGGAGCTTGAGCGTGACCTGCTTTAAATTGTTTCCGGTTGCGCCGGTCAGCGTGAGCCAGCGCTCAGGATCGGGCTGCACCCGCTTCGCGGGAATGGCGATTTTACGTCTTCCGGAAAGATACAAGCCAGTAAGTGAAGCGGGATTTTGGATTACTTCTTCGGCCGTGCCTTCGGCCACAACTTGGCCGCCATGCACGCCCGCACCGGGGCCGATATCGATGACGTAATCCGCGATGCGGATGGCTTCTTCATCGTGCTCGACAACGATGACGCTGTTGCCTAAGTCGCGCAGATGTTTCAGGGTGCCGAGCAGGCGTTCGTTGTCGCGTTGATGCAGGCCAATCGACGGTTCGTCCAATACATACATCACACCGGTCAGGCCGGAGCCGATTTGCGAGGCGAGACGAATGCGTTGCGCTTCGCCGCCGGACAGTGTCTCCGCTGAACGATCGAGCGATAAATAATCCAGGCCGACATTGGTGAGGAACGATAAACGCGCGCTGATTTCCTTGATGATCCGTTCGGCAATGGCCTGCTTGGAACCAACTAAACGCAGTTGTTGGAAGAACGGCAGCGTTTGTTTCAAGGGCATATGACTGAGTTCGTAAATCGATTTTCCACCGACGAGAACATGACGCGCTTCGATGCGCAGCCGCGTGCCTTCACAGGCCGGGCAAGTTTTATGATTCACGTATTTCGCCAATTCTTCGCGCACGGCCATTGAATCGGTTTCGCGGTGGCGGCGCTCGAAATTATTCACGATGCCTTCGAACGTATGTTTGCGGCTTTGCATACCGCCGCGCTCACCGAGATATTTAAAAGCGATGATCTCTTGGCCGCTGCCGAAGAGCAAAATGTCTTGGATCTTTTGCGGTAATTCTTCGAACACTTGATCCAGGTCGAAACCGTAATGCGTTGCCAGGCTTTGCAGCATCATAAAATAAAACTGATTGCGCCGATCCCAACCCTTGATCGCACCGGCACCCAGCGCCAGATGCGGGAAGGCCACCACGCGCTTGGGATCGAAAAAACTGACCGTACCCAAACCATCGCACTTCGGGCAGGCACCCATCGGGTTGTTGAAAGAGAACAGGCGCGGCTCTAATTCCGCCAAGGCATAATCACACACTGGACAGGCAAAGCGAGCAGAAAATAAATGCTCTTTTTCAGTATCCATCTCCACGGCGATAGCGCGGCCTTCGGCATGGCGTAGCGCGGTCTCGAATGATTCAGCGAGACGTTGCTTAATGTCAGGGCGCACTTTAATCCGGTCGACCACCACTTCAATCGTATGTTTTTTGTTTTTATCCAGCTTGGGCAGCTTGTCGATTTCATAAGCTTTACCATCGATCCGTACCCGCACAAAACCTTGCGCGCGCAGTTCGTCGAACAACTCCAACTGCTCGCCTTTGCGTCCGGAAACAATAGGCGCCAGAACCATGAGCTTGGTGTCTTCCGGCAGCAGCATGATTTGATCCACCATCTGCGACACCGTCTGCGCGGAGAGTTCGATGGCGTGTTCCGGGCAAAAAGGGTCACCGGCGCGCGCGTACAGCAAGCGCAAGTAGTCGTGAATTTCCGTGACCGTGCCCACCGTCGAACGCGGATTGTGCGAGGTGGCTTTTTGCTCGATGGAAATGGCCGGGGATAAGCCTTCGATCAAATCCACATCCGGCTTTTCCATGAGTTGCAAAAATTGCCGGGCATACGCCGAAAGCGATTCCACATAGCGCCGTTGCCCCTCGGCATACAAAGTGTCGAAGGCCAGTGAGGATTTGCCGGAACCCGACAACCCGGTGACCACGACCAACTGATTACGCGGGATGTCGAGATTGATATTTTTTAAGTTGTGCGTACGAGCGCCGCGAACGCGGATAAATTCCATGGAGAGTCTGTTTCATCTAAGCATTAGCGAACCTGCTAATATACGCAATTTTTCCAGCTAACCCAAATCTCGCGATGAAAAACCCAGAACGGATGACACCCTTCGAGCTCAAAGCGGCCGCTAGTTTAGCTAGTATTTACGGCCTACGCATGCTCGGTATGTTCTTGATTTTACCGGTATTTACCATCTATGCCGAGCAAACGTTAGGTGCCACTCCATCCCAAGCGGGCTTAGCTTTGGGAATTTACGGCGGCACCCAGGCTTTGTTGCAATTGCCCTTCGGCATGGCATCCGACCGCTTTGGCCGCAAGCGCATGATTTATCTAGGCCTGCTGATGCTGGTTTTAGGCAGTTTTATCGCAGCCAGTGCCCATGATATTACGACGATCATCCTGGGTCGCGCGCTACAAGGCGCGGGGGCCATATCGGCGGTGGTGATGGCTTTGTTAGCCGACCTAACCCGGGAAGAGCACCGCACCAAAGCGATGGCCATGATCGGCACCACCATCGGTGCGACCTTTGCCCTGTCCTTAGTGATTTCTTCCCCGCTCAATCACTGGATTGGCGTACCGGGGATGTTTGCTTTGACTGGGTTGCTGGGTTTGGTCGCTCTTGCCTGGGTGCGCTTCGTCATTCCCAATCCGCACGTCAGTCGCTTTCATAGCGATGCCGAGGCTACCCCCGCCAAGCTTAAAGACGTGCTCGCAAACACCGAATTACTGCGCCTGAATTTCGGTATCTTTGCGCTACACGCGGCGCAAATGGCTTTATTCGTCGTGATCCCTTTTGCCTTGCTGAAAACCGCTGGCATCGACCAGAACCACCATTGGATGATTTATTTGCCGATCATGGCTGGTTCATTCGTGTTGATGGTGCCCGCCATTATCATTGGCGAAAAGAAAAACCAGCTAAAGGCCGTTTTCTTAACTTCGATTGCACTGATGCTTATTGCGCAACTTTTACTTGCCCAATTCATCGGGCAATTTTGGGGCATCGTGGTTTCGCTGAGTTGTTATTTTGTGGCTTTTAATGTGTTGGAGGCGAGCTTGCCCTCGCTTATTTCCAAGATCGCACCGGCTTCGGCTAAGGGCACCGCGATGGGCGTGTATAATACCAGCCAGTCTTTGGGTATGTTTTTAGGTGGCGTGTTGGGTGGCAATCTGGCGCAGCACTATGGTCCCGCAGCGGTGTTTATCTTCTGTAGCGTTTTAATTGGCTTATGGTTGATTTTCGCGTTGAGCATGGCGCGTCCACCGGCGGTACGCACGCGCTTGTTTCATGTACGGGAGATGGCGGCGGAACGCGCCGCCGCGTTGTCGAAACAATTGGCCAAGCTCAAAGGGATATCCGAAGCATTAGTGGTGGGCGATGAAGGTATCGCCATTCTAAAAGTAGATATGCGCGGCTGGGACGAAGCCGCTGTGCAAAAACTGATCGAGGGAGAGCAGAAAAATGGCATCAGTCAATAAAGTGATTTTGGTGGGCAATCTCGGCAAAGATCCGGAAGTGCGTTACATGCCCAGCGGCGATGCCATCACCAATATCACGATGGCTACCACCGATAGCTGGAAAGATAAAAACGGCGAAAAACAAGAAAAAACCGAATGGCATCGCGTGGCCTTCTTCGGCAAATTGGCGGAAATCGCCGGCGAATATTTAAAAAAAGGCAGCCAAGTTTATGTCGAAGGCCGTTTGCAAACGCGCAAATGGCAAGACAAAGAAGGCCAAGATCGCTACACCACTGAAATTGTTGCGGATCGCATGCAAATGTTGGGTAGCCGTAGCGGCGGCGGCAATTACGAAGTACAAGACAAAGCACCGCCCGGTGAAGGTCGCGAGAGCGGCAGTGGCAATGGTCAGACCAGTAGCAGCCAAGGCAGTAGCAAGCCGCCGGTTAAAAAAGGCGGCGATTTTGCCGATTTCGAGGACGATATTCCGTTTTAGTAGGCTTTGAGTGTTGCTGGAAAAAAATAGCAGAGCCGCGGTTCTGCTATTTTTATTTGAGCTAAACTGAAAAAAACGGTTGAAGATCAGTAATTGCATCTAAATCGAGTATTTGGCATGATGTGGTAAGCCCTTCCAAGGAGTGTATTCCATGAGTATCCGCGAGATTTTGGCATCGAAGAGCATTGGTGAAATTTTTAGCATTTCTCCCGACAGCAGTATTTCGGCGGCGATTGCCATCATGGGGCAGCACGACATCGGCTCCTTAGTGGTGAAAGAGAGTGGGCAGATGGTTGGGCTCCTCACCGACCGCGACATCGTGCGTGGCCTGCACAAGGCTCGTGGGGACCTCACGAAAACGCTGGTACGTGAGGTGATGGTTGCATCGCCCGTCGTGGGGCATCCGGAGGATACGGCGGACCAAGTTCGGCGTCTGATGACCGAAAGCCATATCAGCCATTTACCGGTGGTGGGCGAAGAGGGCTTAGTGGGCATTATTTCTTTTTACGACGTGGCCCGCACCGCACTGAGCAATGTCGAGTTCGAAAACAAACTGCTCAAGCGTTATATCAAAGACTGGCCGGAAGAAGATACCAGCAAGCGTTAATGTCGAATCAAACCAGGCAAGTCTTGCGGTGGATTGCCGTTAAAACGGCAAATTCGCGCGTATGAAAATTTCCTTTTTCGGCGCTGCACATGAGGTCACCGGCTCGTGCTATCTGGTTGAGACGGCACAACTGCGTTTTTTGGTGGATTGCGGTATGTTCCAGGGCGGCACCGATGCGGAGGGCAAAAATCGACAATTCCCGCGCTTCGATCCCGAGCAAATCGATTTTGTATTGCTCACCCATGCGCACATCGATCATTCCGGATTATTACCGCGCCTGACGAATTTAGGCTTTCGCGGCCCCGTTTACTGCACACCAGCCACCGCCGATTTACTTAAGGTGATGTTGCCGGACTCGGCGCATATCCAAGAAAAAGAAGCCGAATGGCAAAATTACGCCAAGCGCAAAAAACGCGGTCGTTATACGCGCGAGAGCGCGCCACTTTACACCGTCATTCAGGCCCAAAATTGTTTAAAGCATTTGCGAACGATTGATTACGATAGCGAATGCAATCCCAATCCTGAAGTGCGTGTTCTGTTTCGCGATGCGGGGCATATTCTCGGCTCCGCGATTTTGGAAGTGTGGGTGAAAGAAGGCGCGCAGACTAAAAAAATCGTGTTTTCCGGGGACTTGGGTATGCCACTGCGTCCGCTGATGAACGATCCCACGCCAATTGATTCTGCGGATTATTTGCTGGTCGAATCCACCTACGGCAACCGCTTGCATAAAAGTATGCAAGCGACAATCACTGAATTGGCAGAGGCCGTCAACGACACCTTGTTGCATAAAAAAGGCAATGTGATTATTCCGGCTTTCGCGGTTGGGCGCACGCAAGAAATCTTGTACTTGCTGACCAGCCTGATGCGCGAGGGGCGCATCCCCGACAATACTCAGATCATCGTCGATTCGCCCATGGCCACCGCAGCAACCGAGATTACGCTCAAGTATCGCGAGTTACTGGATCCGGAATCGCAAACGATATTGGACTGGGAGCGTGAGCGCGGCGGTCGGGCGCACATCCGTTTTACCGAAAGTGTGGAAGATTCGATCGCGCTCAATCATATTCGCCACGGCGCGATTATTATTTCTGCGTCCGGAATGTGCAACGCCGGGCGCATCAAACAGCATTTAAAATTCAATCTACCGCGCTCCGAATGCTCAATCGTCATCGCTGGTTTTCAGGCGCAAGGTACGCTCGGTCGCAAGCTGGTGGATCATGCCGCCTCGGTACGCATCTACCAGGAATCGATCCCGGTACGCGCCGATATTTACACCCTGGGCGGACTCTCCGCGCATGCCGATCAAGCGGCGTTACTCGCTTGGCTCCGGCAATTCAAATCACCACCACGACAAACCTTTGTAGTGCATGGCGAAGAAGAAACGGCCTTGGGTTTTGGTGCGCTCATTCAAGAAAGTTTAAATTGGTTGGTCACGGTGCCGGCGGCGGGAACTGTCGTGGATTGTTAGAGCCTGAAAAGGCTGTCGAATTAGGCGAACTCTCGCCCTAAGAAAATAATACAAAATACCATTTGTCATGTTGCGCAATGGTTTGCTATTATCCGCATGTTCTTTAATTCGCCAATTCACGCATTGCCATATCTTTAAGTGCAAAGGATCACCATGAACCTCCCCGACCCTCACAAACTCCTGGCCGACAGCGCCTCCCTCATCAACCAAAATCAGCGCATCCTCAACGTCGTCTGGCCCCAAAACTGCGGCTTCGATCCAACGATCCTCGTCCCCCGCCAACTCACCGGCACCGAACAACTCAGCGAAGATTATTCCTACGAA
>JAYVZN010000024.1:0-6534 GCA_043783305.1 Betaproteobacteria bacterium | reverse complement strand
GATTACCCGTGTGAAAGTAGGTCACCGCCAGGCACCCCAATAAAACAAAGCCCTCCTCGTGAGGGCTTTGTCGTTTGCATTCGATCCTTTAAATTAAGTCCGCTTTAGCCATTTAGAAACAAGCACCAAAATGCTACGCAGCATGATCCTTTACGCCAATTTCATTTTCTTACTCATTGTTTATTTGCTATAATGCGCGTTGTTTAGAAGATGGGCTGTGGGCCCATTTTTTGTTTCCGGTGATTAAATGGATTTGCAAGAGTTGTTGGAAAAAACACTGCCAGGATTGGGCTACGAGCTTGTCGATTTCAACCTCGGTAACCGCGGGCGAATGCTGCAAGTTTTTATCGATAAACCGGGCGGCGTGACGATTGAAGATTGCTCGGCTGTTAGCAATCATTTGAGTCGTTTGCTAGCGGTGGACATGGATTATGACTACGACCGCTTGGAAGTGTCTTCGCCTGGGTTGGATCGGCCGCTACGTACTGATGCAGCATTCGCGCGATTTCGTGGCGAAAAGGCGCAGCTGAAGTTACGCGTTCCAATTAGCGGGCAGCGTAAATTTGTGGGCATTCTAGGTGCCTTGCAGAATGGAATTTTGGAAATGGAAGTGGATGGCGAGTTGATGTCTTTTGCGATGGATAACATCGATAAAGCCCGCCTAGTCCCGCCTATTTAATTGGAGGTGGTGCAATGAGCCGCGAGATATTGTTGGTTGTTGATGCGCTTGCGCGAGAAAAAAATGTGGATCGGGAAATTGTCTTTTCCGCGCTTGAGCTCGCTTTAGCTTCGGCTACAAAAAAACGACATCACGATGCAATGGAAGTGCGTGTATCGATTGATCGTGAAACTGGCATTTATGAAAGCTTTCGCCTGTGGGACGTGGTGGCAGACGATGCGTATGTGGACGAAGGTCTGCAACTGCCGCTGTCCGAAGCGCAAAAGAAGAACCCGGAATCGCAATTAGGCGAAATTCTCGAAGAGCATCTTGAACCGATTGAATTTGGTCGTATTGGCGCACAAACAGCGAAGCAAGTAATTTTGCAGAAAATTCGTGAAGCAGAACGTGAGCAGATATTGTCGGACTTTCTGATGCGTAAAGAACATTTAGTTACAGGTGTTATTAAACGCATGGAACGTGGTAATGCGATTATCGAATCCGGGCGCATAGAAGCAGTTCTGCCGCGTGACCAGATGATCCCGCGTGAAAATTTACGCATTGGTGATCGCGTACGTGCATTTTTATTGAAAATTGATCGCCAGGCGCGCGGCCCTCAGTTGATTCTGTCGCGTGTCGCACCGGAATTTTTGGTTAAGCTATTTGAGTTGGAAGTGCCAGAAATAGAAGAGGGCTTAATTGAAATCAAAGCCGCCGCTCGTGACCCTGGAGCGCGCGGTAAAATTGCGGTTAAGTCAAACGATCAACGCATTGACCCACAAGGCACTTGCATTGGTATGCGCGGCTCACGAGTTCAGGCTGTTACGAGCGAGTTAGGTGGTGAGCGCGTGGATATCGTTTTATGGTCACCGGAACCCGCACAATTTGTCATTCATGCTTTGGCACCCGCTGAAATTAGTAGCATTGTGGTTGATGAAGAAAAACACAGCATGGACGTAGTGGTAGTCGAAGAGCAACTAGCGCTCGCGATTGGTCGTTCTGGTCAAAATGTTCGTCTTGCCTCAGAACTAACAGGCTGGACGCTAAATATTATGACGGCAGATGAGGCCGACCAAAAAAGCACGGCGGAAGCAAGCAGCATCAAAAATGAGTTTATGCTGAAGCTGGATGTGGATGAAGAGGTCGCCGATGTTTTGGTTCAAGAGGGATTCTCGACGCTGGAAGAGATTGCCTATGTGCCGCTCAGTGAAATGTTGGAAATGGAATATTTTGATGAAGACACGATCAATGAGTTGCGCGCACGCGCACGGAACGTGTTGTTGACCGCGGAAATTGTCAGTGAAGAAAAAGTTGAACACGTTGCTGAAAGTCTCGCAACGATGGAAGGCATGGATAGCGAAACGGTACGCCAATTGGCTGAACATGGTATCGACAGCATTGAGGCTTTGGCGGATTTGGCTGTGGATGATCTGCTGGAAATCATCGAGATGAGTGAAGATCGCGCGAAAACGCTAATCATGACGGCGCGTGCGCCGTGGTTTAGCGCCGAACAGGCGAATGGATAATTAGAGTGCGACGGACGGAGAGTCTTGAATGCCACAAATGAATGTATCGCAATTTGCCACTGAACTAGGTGTTGCTGCTTCGCTACTATTGGAGCAGTTGAAAGCGGCTGGCGTGGAAAAAGGCGCAGACGATGATGCACTGTCCGAGCAGGATAAAACCCAATTACTGGATTATTTACGCCGCGCGCATGGCGTGAAAGAAGGTCGTAGCAAGATTACTTTGACGCGGCGTGAAACGACTGAGATACGCAAGTCGGATTCAACCGGCAAGATGCGCACGATTCAAGTGGAAGTGCGTAAAAAACGCGTGGTTGTTAAGCGTGAAACTGTGTCTGAAGTGGAGGCTCCTGCGGTTAAGGAAGTCAAAGAAGTCAAAGAAATTAAGGCGGCAGAACCCGTTCCGGTCATCAATGCCGAGCAGATGGCTAAACGCGAGGAAGAAGCCCGCAAGCAAGCGGAATTAATTGCGCTGCAGACGCAAGATGTTGAGGCCAAGAAGCGCCGCACACGCAGTAAACAAGTTGCGGCTGTAGCCGCGGCTGAGCCCGTCGTGCCAGTTGCTATACCAGCGGCAGTTGCGGAAACGGTGGCTGCAGTGCCGGTCGTTGCGACTGCAGAGATCAAAACAGATGGTACCTTGCATATCACCAAGCCTACGGAAGGTGAGACTGCGCGTAAAAAAGGTGCTAAGAAAGCCAAGACCGCAACTTGGGTCGATGAAGGTACCAAGAAGCGCGGGCTTAAAGTGCGTGGTGAGGGTACGGGCACTGCATGGCGTGGACGCAAGACCTCCTCTAAACACAAATCCGATAATGACGGCCCAAATACCTTTACTGCACCGAGTGAGCCGGTTGTACGTGAAGTATTGGTAGCAGAAACAATTTCGGTCGGCGATCTAGCGCACAAGATGTCGGTAAAGGCCGCCGAAGTCATCAAAGTACTAATGAAAATGGGTTCGATGGTCACCATCAACCAAGTTCTGGATCAAGAAACAGCGATGATCATCGTGGAGGAAATGGGGCATATTGCCAAACCTGCTGCACTGGATAACCCGGAAACCTATCTCGAAGACGCGCAAACTAAAGAAGCAGAACGCTTGCCTCGCGCCCCTGTCGTTACGGTGATGGGTCACGTGGATCATGGTAAGACTTCTTTACTCGATTATATTCGTCGTACGCGCGTAGCCAGCAGTGAAGCCGGCGGCATTACGCAGCATATTGGTGCGTATCATGTGGAAACACCGCGCGGTATGGTGACCTTCCTCGATACACCCGGCCATGAAGCATTTACTGCCATGCGCGCACGCGGTGCGAAGGCAACGGATGTCGTGATCTTAGTCGTTGCGGCTGACGATGGCGTGATGCCGCAGACGATTGAAGCGATTCATCATGCTAAAGCAGCCAACGTGCCGGTGGTCGTTGCCGTGAATAAAATTGATAAGGCGGAAGCCAATCCTGAGCGTATTAAACAGGAGTTGTCCGCACAAGGCATCGTCGCGGAAGATTGGGGTGGGGACATTATGTTTGTTGAAGTGTCGGCCAAAACCGGTCAGGGTATCGACGAATTACTGGAACGTGTATTGCTGCAAGCTGAAGTGCTGGATTTGCACGCACCACGAAATTGCCCGGCGAAAGGCTTGGTGATTGAGTCGCGGCTCGATAAAGGTCGTGGTCCTGTGGCAACGATATTGGTACAGTCAGGCACTTTACGTCAGGGCGACATATTGTTGGCAGGTGCGGCGTTCGGTCGTGTGCGCGCTATGTTGGACGAGAATGGTAAGTCAGTCAAAGAAGCAGGTCCTTCAATACCCGTCGAGATATTGGGTCTAACGGAAGTGCCGCTGGCCGGCGAAGATGCCATGTCTTTAGTGGATGAACGCAAAGCACGCGAAATTGCTATGTTCCGCCAGGGTAAATTTCGCGATGTGAAGTTGGCGAAACGGCATGCGGCAAAGCTTGAGAATATGTTTGAAAACATGGGTGAGGGCGAAGCAAAATCGCTACCGCTGATTATTAAAGCCGACGTACAAGGCTCACAAGAAGCCTTAACACATGCCTTAGCAAAGCTTTCGACCGATGAAGTTAAAGTACTCGTGATTCACGGTGCTGTAGGCGGTATAACAGAGTCTGATGTCAATTTGGCGCTGGCTTCTAAAGCAGTCATCCTCGGTTTCAATGTGCGCGCAGATCTCCAGGCGCGCAAATTGGCGCAAACTAATGAAGTCGATATCCGTTATTACAATATTATTTATGAGGCGGTGGACGAGATCAAAGCGGCGATGTCGGGCATGCTCGCACCGGAGAGAAAAGAACAAAGCTTGGGAATTGTTGAAATACGGCAAGTCTTTCGGATTTCCAAAGTGGGTGCTGTGGCGGGTTGCTATGTATTGGAAGGGTTGATTAAACGCAATTCCTTGATTCGCGTTTTACGCGACGGTACGGTCATTCATACGGGTGAACTTGATTCGCTCAAGCGCTTCAAAGATGATGTAAAAGAAGTAAAATCCAATTTTGAATGTGGCTTGTCGCTGAAAAATTTCAACGAAATTCAAGAGGGCGATCAGCTCGAGGCGTATGAAGTGGTTGAGGTCGCGCGTTCGCTGTAAAACCAATGCCGAAAGATTCCTCTCGTTCACGCCGCGTTGCGGAGCAGATCCAGCGTGAATTGGCTGAACTGATTCAACTTGATCTGAAAGATCCACGGGTCGGCATGATCACGCTAACCGGCGTGGATGTCACCTCGGATTATTCTCACGCCAAGATTTATTTCTCTTTATTGGGCGATCAAGAACGGCTAAAGCAGGCGCTGAATGGACTCAATTCGGCGGCTGGCTACTTACGGTCGCAAGTCGCGCACCGCATGAAATTGCGCATTATGCCGGCGCTGCATTTTGTACACGACCCATCCATCGAAGAAGGTATGCGACTCGACAAGCTAATCTCTGATGCGGTAGCGGAAGACCTCCGCAAATCAGTCGACGACTAAATCGTTGCAAACCAAACGCATTAAACGCGATATCAGCGGTGTGCTACTGCTCGACAAGCGTATCGGCATTACCTCAAATGCGACGTTACAGCACGTAAAACGTCTATATCGTGCGTCCAAAGCGGGCCTGACCGGTATTTTGGATCCCCTTGCCAGCGGCTTACTTCCGATCTGTTTTGGGGAAGCGACTAAGTTTGCACAATACCCAACCGATGCGGATAAAAGCTACGAAGCCGTAATCAAGCTAGGTGTCACCACGGACACCGGTGACAGCGAAGGGCGGGTACTGACGCAACAAACACCAAATATCGAAATCACCGAAGTGAAGCGCGCCTTAGCGAAATTTTCCGGCACAATTCTGCAAACACCGCCAATGTATTCAGCGCTCAAACACCAGGGCCAACCGCTGTATAAATATGCGCGCCAAGGTGTAGAAATTGATCGCCCCGCGCGCGCAGTGAGCCTGCATCGCATTACGCTGACAGCATTTTCGGGCGCTACCCTAAGTATCAGCGTCGATTGCAGTAAAGGTACTTACATCCGGGTGCTTGCGGAAGATATTGGCCAATACCTCGGTTGTGGCGCACATTTAATTGCTTTACAGCGCACACAGGTGGGGCGCTTTAACTTGGCAAATGCTTTTTCACTGGATAACCTTGAATCGCTCGCTGAAACGGATCTCGATCAACGACTTTTACCGTCCGATTGTTTGGTGGAGAGTTTACCTGCTGTTGATTTAGATCAAGACGGGGCTTTTTACTTTCGCCAAGGGCAATCCATCCGGACGCCTGAGCTGCAGCCACAACAACGATACAGAGTTTATGATGAAAAACATGAGTTTATGGGAGTTGGGGAGGCAGGTGAAACTGGAGAGATAGCACCGAAACGACTCATCGTGCAACGATAAGCATTCAATGAAAATATGGAAAGGGCTTGAAAAGTTAGTGTATTTAAAGGTAAAATGCGCGTTTTCCGCTGGAGCAAGACTGACATGGCTGTAACCACTGCTGATAAAGCAAAAATCGTGGGCGATTACCAATTAGCACAGGGTGATACCGGCTCGCCAGAAGTGCAAGTTGCGATAATGACCGCCCGCATTAACCATCTGACCGGCCACTTCAAAGATCATGTGAAGGATCACCATTCGCGGCGGGGCTTGTTAAAGCTCGTGAGTAAGCGTCGTAAATTGCTAGATTATCTCAAGAGCTCTAGTGCAGACCGCTATCGCACCCTGATTGATCGGCTCAGCCTGCGTAAGTAATTATTGTTCTAGGCGCGGTATCCACCGCGCCTATTTTTTTGCCTTTGCTAGCCCGCGCCGCGGGCTTGTTCGTTGATAAAGGAACAAATTTTGAGCCTCGTAAA
>JAYVZN010000023.1:0-40009 GCA_043783305.1 Betaproteobacteria bacterium | reverse complement strand
ATAGCTTTAAGAACGAGCGGGTGCATGGCTGGCGTTGGCGCACGCGCGAACAAATGACGGCCATGGCCTTCGAGTATATCGAGGTGTTTTACAATCGGAAGCGGCTGCATTCCACACTCGGATACAAGTCGCCTATGCTGTTCTTGCAGGAGTGGCTGACCGCTCAACAGATGGAAAAACAGGTAGCATGAACGCCGCCCGTTGGAAGACGAAAAACAGAGGGAAGGTCACACTATGCGCAAACAAAAACTCACCCGCGAAGATTTATTGCCGGATATTGGTTTTGCCAAAGCCGGTGTGGTCGAGATCATGAATAAACAGGGTGAAGGCTACGCATATATTCGACCTTAATGCTGGCTTCGCGGAACTCTGCGAAGCTTTTAACCCACAAACAAAAACAGCGCCGTTTTCGGCGCTGTTTTTCTAGGTACCCGGAAAATACTTTTACTAAACCGGACGATAACCTTGAAGCTCACGCCACGCCTTATCTTGCCGTGGATCGCTTTTGATAATACCTTCCGCGAGCAATTTATCCAATTGGGCATCAAAGTGTCGTGAAGACAAATAACAGGCCCGGTTTTTATTTTCTGGAACATCATAGTTAGCAACCTGCTTCAGCGCGCCAAGAAATGCATTGCGGCCAACGAGGGCCAGATCCAATTCCTGCTTCAACTGCGCGATGATCGCATCCTTCTCATCTATGACCACAGTGAACGAATCACGCGACCGGGATTCCATGATGTTATCCAGATGCGTACGCCGGCGCCGGTTGGCCGCCGCAGCAAGGCCCTCTACCATAGCTTCGTCGGAAGTTTTCTTGTCCATCAACAGATAGCCTAGCATCGTGGTCTCCTTTTCAGGTCAAAACGGATTTTAAATTTCGTGACTACTATAACATAAACGCATATAACGGCAATCTCGTGTACAAGTGTAAACCAGAATGCATTTCGCGACTACGGAAGTGCTCCGTGCGACTGGCGGACATATATTTGCGACTCACCGGCTATTTCGTACCATACGGCACTGGTATGAAATCCAATAAACTGATAAAAGCACGATCTCTAAGCCTAGTTTGAATTGCGTCATTTATCTAGCCCATGTATTAGTAGTTCCCTAGCACCAGCATGGTGACGTGATTAATTCGTTTCACAACTTCGTCAGCTTCAAACGGTCGAGGGTCGGCATCAAAGACCTTGGTCTGAACATCCGTTACCAATACGGCTGATTTCATTTTTTGAGTTTCTCTTTTAAGGGTTAACCGCTGAGTTTACCAGCGCGCTGCTTTTGTGTGACCAGTGGAGTGATGTGCTCCGTGTTAGCTTTCGGAGCTACGTGTTCTCAGCTTTTTATCCAGATGGTACGTGAGGGCCATTGAAATACAATGGCCCAGTTCTTCCACGGGTACTTTGTCTTTTACACTGAAGATGATGCCTCTGTTTACTTCAAACTCAAATAAACCTCGATACCTTTCTTTGAAGGTGCCCACCAGTGTCGTTTGGCAATGAAAATACATTGCGTATTTTCTTTCTTGAGATTTTATTTGGTCGATTCTAATCAGACTGCCGCTTTTGGTTTGTGTGGTGAGATAGCTCGGCTGCCCCCATTTCAGGGTTTCCTCCAGATCACCAACCCCGTCAGTTCTTGACGCTACATCGAATATAAGTTGACGGAGAAATAGTAGTTTCGGTTTTATCTCTGTCGGGTAGGCATTGAAGATCGCGGCGACTTCTGGATTTTCGATGTTTTTTAGTTTAGCCACTTTCGCCCCCCGCTTCATAAAAATGCATAACGGAAGGTACGGAGTCTTGACATAAGACTTTCACCGTTTCCCTTTAATTGCATTACTTACTGTTGAGTAATGCACGCCAGCGTGAAGACTGATCTCTACCATACTTATAGCCATATTCCAAACACGCCTGCCGAATAGCTGCGTCACGCAAAACCTTATTGCTTAGAACCACTTTGGTAAACATTTTTGTAAGGCTTGGCCGACAGGCATAAATCGATGATGGTGGAATTCAGCGCGTATACCCTGTTCGACAAATCCAATTCCAACTCTTCGTCGAGGTAAAGTTTCCGCGCTTGCATGATTAGCCCCTGGGCAAAACCGACGTAGATGCGCAACTCGTTGGCATCCGCCAGCGTCGAACGGTGCGCCAGTTCGTGAAAGTCCATGTGATAGAGCTTGGTCGATTACGTGGACAGGTATATCTCGATGTCTCACGGGCTTTCTTGATAGGCCAATTGGGCAAACGCTACGGTGCGATACTGCTCGGCGCAAGCGAGCTTCTCACGCCTCGGTTATCGCCATATTGCGTGACGTGTCGCGTAAATGTTGTCCAGTACAAAAAATCTGTTAACTGCGCGAATAAGGTCTTGCCGATATGCATAAAAACCTCTGGGCAAAAACCCGAAAGATTGGACAAATTGGCTATTACTTTTCAAATCGATACCGCCCTTAATCGCTTGGAAACCCGTGCCAGTCGTGGGTTTCTAATGATGGAAGGCAATTTAACCGGACACATAGAGAATGCCCTGTGCCGTAACAGCGCGTTGCAGGATGTTGCAGTAGTCACCCTTTCTGATGAGCGTAGCATTGTAAATGACTCTATTAATATAGCCTTTGCTGAATTGAAGAGTACGGAAAGAATATTGTACGGCGGAGCTTTCCGAATACAAGCAGGGGCAGGCGGTTATTTTTGGAAAGCTGCCAAAAATATACCGAGAAAATACGCAAAGACCTTTTAACTAAAGATGCCGTAAATCGTTTTGCTATTTCTGTAATACAGATGAGTGTGACTCACTATCGGCCCAAGAATGTCTTGGGGTGGAAAATGTATCTGGGCTTTGCTAAATATCACCGGCAATTTTAAAACTATTCAACTTTCCATTGAATAGTTTTTGGGCTCTCTGCCGGTGGATCGCTACACCTATCCACATCCACTTCATTGTTAAAAGATGGCGGAGCTTGAGGACAACAAAAAAGTAATTACTGCGCCGTAAGGCGTTTATGAAGTGTTTTTTAACCACGTTGTAATTTTTGAAAGGGTGCTACGAAATGAAAAGCTATTTAAAATTATTCCATGTGTTGCAGTTGGTGCTTCTAGGGGCCGTCTATTCCTCCTTTGCCTTGGGAGCCAATTCGGACCCAAAAATATCGAGACAATTTTTATACGCCATTAGTAACTCAGCCAGCGGGAATTCGGTTGTAGGCTATAAAATAGGGAATGCAGGGAATTTAGATCCCTTACCCGGTTCGCCATTTTCAACTTTTGGATTGGGGCAAGGGGTAACTATTTTAGTCAGTAGCGATAGTGGTCTTGTCGCGAGTGAGGATAATCGGTTTTTATTTGTCCCTAATCGCGGCAGTAACGACATTGCGGTATTTCGCATCAGACCCGATGGCACGCTTGCAAATGTTTCCGGTAGCCCGTTCCCAAGCGGTGGAATTACGCCGACAAGCCTAGCCATTTCGGGAGATACACTGTTTGTAGCCCACTCCGGCTTAGGACTGTTTCTCAGTTGTACTGACTGTGATTACCGTGGTTTTCGCGTTAGCGAATCCGGGCGGCTAACGCCCATTGAAGGCTCGTATGTTAAATTGTCAGAATCGCCACCATCTGGCCCTCTGGCGATACGGTTTTCGCCGGATGGTAAATTTTTATTCGGCACGGAACTCGTTTCCGGAAAAATTAACGTTTATAAATTTAATCACGATGCGGAGCCGGGAAAGGCCGTCCTAACACCAGCTCCCGGCTCTCCTTTTGCCGCAAATGACAAACTGCCGCTTGGTTTCAACTTTAACCCGAATAATCCAACGCAACTATTTGTTAGCAATGTAGGGCTAACCGCAAATTCAGGTAGTGTTTCGCCATATCTAATCGCCAATAGTGGTCAAATTTCACCGATTGGGGAGGCCGTAACAAGCGGCCAAACCGCGACGTGTTGGATCAATTTGACGCATGACGGAAAATGGTTATTTGCTACAAATCCCCCTAGCGACACGGTAAGTTCCTTTGGAGTCGCGGCGGATGGGAGATTGAGTTTAGTTGATACCACAGCGCTTCCGAAGGACGATATTCAAACCGATAAATTGCTTGACCCTGATGATATGGCCATGACATCTGGCGACGAATACTTGTATGTTTTAACGCGTCTCGTACCAGCAATTACGGGATTTAAAATTGGTGCCAATGGTAAGTTGGCGCCCATTTCCAGAGTTAAATTTAATATCCCGGATGCCGTTCCGTTTGGGTTGGTACATGTAGATCTTGGTAAGTCAAAAGCCCGTCAAGAATCACACGATAAATAAAAATACTAACGCATAGCGGTGAGTGTGCAACGAAAATGGATGCTCACCGTTAGTCGCTAAGAACGCAGCTAGTGCATTGCTTTAAATGGCTGCGTCACGCAAAACCTTATCGCTTAAAACCACTTTGGTAAACATCTTTGTAAGCTTGGCCGATGCAGTATGAACGAGGCCCGATTTTCTGGACGGGCAAGCTGATTGAACGCCATTCAACGGCGCATGCCTCGGGAAAGATTGCCCTCAGGCATCTCGATTATCAAGTGATAGTGATTGTCCATCAGATAGCAAGCGTGGCACAGCCAACCGAAGCGTGCCGCAACCTCGCTCGGGCAGACCAAATACATCACCCGATCATCGTTGTCGAGAAAGATATCGTTACGGGCATTGCCGCGCGCAGTGACGTGATAGATCGCGTTGGGGGATTCGCGCCTAAGGGGGCGAGCTGGCGACCCAGGGTAGGGCTCCGTCCGTTAGGCATGGCCGTCTCGAGAGCCGCGAATGCGAGAAACAATACGTGGCAGAGCAACGGGCAAATAGCCAAACAGAAAAACTACGCCGCCTGTGACGGACAAAAAAGCCACCAGTGCGTGAAAAATTGAAATGGCGAGAAGGCTATATTGCGACTCGGCGTACACGTGGGGGCCATACTCGGAATCAAATGCCACCGAGGCTCAGCGGTGAGAACCCCAAACGCCATGCCTACCACCAGAGGGCCAAGCAGATTTTGTTTTTCAGTTTTTGTGAGTGCCATGTTTGTACGCCTAACGAATGAAAGGGACTCCCCCGTCCCAAGGTGGCAGCGAAGTTACCGCAAACGGCACAAAGCGCCATGATGGAAAGTGTCGATTTCATCCAAACCACGAAAGGAGAAGGTCATGCCCATTATCACCATCGGAATTGATCTCGCCAAGCACATTTTTGCCGTGCATGGCGTGAATGAACATGGGCGCGCCGAACTAGTCAAACCTAAGGTATCCCGCGATCAGCCCCTGCCGTTGATGGCTAATTTACCACCCTGCGCCATCGGCATGGAAGCCTGCTCCGGCGCACACTACTGGGCACGCCTGTTTCGAGTGCATGGTCACAGCGTCAAACTCATGGCCCCCAAGTTCTTCACCCCCTACCGCATGAGCGGTAAACGCGGCAAGAACGATGTGGCGGATGCTGCCGCCATCTGCGAGGCCGTCACCCGAGCCCACATGCGCTTTGTCCTCATCAAAGAAGAACAGCAGCAAATCATCCTGTGCCTGCACCGTACTCGGCAAGGCTTTGTCGCAGAGCGCACTGCAAGCTATAACCGACTGCACGGCCTGATATCCGAATGCGGCATCGTCCTGCCGCAGAAAGTGACGGGCCTGCGTCAGCACCTCGGCAAGCATATTGATGATCTAACGCGCGATCAGAAACAGACGAGGAAGTTGCCATGAAATAAAAACACGACCGCGGTTGAAAATTTGGGGAAGCCCTTGTAGGAGTAACCCCGCAGCACTCGAATAAAGCGTGGTCTATCCTTCGGCTTTTCGTCCGATCAGTTCGATAGAATAACCATCCGGATCGCAGACGAAAGCGATAAGGGTGGTACCCGCATTCATCGGCCCCGCCTCGCGCAGAATTTTGCCGCCGCGCGCGTGAATTTCTGCCGTGGCGGCATATACGTCATCGACTTCGATGGCAAGGTGGCCGAAGCCGCCGCCGAGATCATAATTGGTCACGCCCCAGTTATGGGTTAGTTCGATAACAGTATTTTCTTTTTCATCGCCATAGCCGACGAAGGCTAAAGTGAATTTACCCTCGGGGTAATCTTTGCGCCGCAGTAATTTCATCCCGAGTACCGTCGTGTAAAAATCGATGGAGCGATTTAGATCGCCGCAGCGAATCATGGTGTGAAGTAACCGCATGTTGGTATTCCTTTTAAAAGTGTTGCGTTGTTTGTTGCGGCGATAGTGAGGCTGCGCTAGCGGCGCAAATGTTGGTTCGCGGCAAGATAAGCACCGATCCAACCCAAGATCGCCGCACTGAACAATACCGCGACTCCATCACGCCAAGATAAAATAGTCAGCAAGTAATTGAGGTTGTACAAACTGGCAATTTCGGCGACACGTAGATTAATAAGCGTAAAAGCACCGGCTACGATTAACCAAGCGGCGAGTCCACCGAGCAAGCCTTGCAGTAAGCCTAAATACAAGTAAGGACGGCGAATAAAGGAGTCGGTCGCGCCGAGCAGGCGGCTGACTTCAATTTCGTCTCGCAGCCCTAAAATTTGCAAGCGAATGGTGTTGAATCCCACGGTAGCGAGGGCAAACCCAAGCAGTGCCGAGAGCAACCACACGGCTTGTTTTCCTAAACGTAAAAATGCATTTAAACGCCGCGCCCACTCCGAATCCAGTCTGGCGGATTGCACGCCGGGCCAGGTTTGCAGGTCTTGGCGCAATTGATCCAAACGATCAGGATCGAGATCTTTTGTCGTCAGTACAAAAGCATCCGGCAGTGGGTTTTTACCCAGAATTGCCACCGCATCGGCGAGCCCCATGTTGCGCGAAAGTGTTTTTAACGCGACATCGCGCGCCACAAAACGAAAATCTTTGATTGCATCATGCGCTTTCAATCGGGCGGTAATAGCTTGTTGCGTCGCGCGACCGGCATTGTCTTTGAGGAACAGGCTGATTTCCGGTTGACCTTGGCTATTGGCGGCGATGCGATCTAAATTATCCACAACTAAATACAGTCCCAAGGGCAAGCTTAAGGCAATGCCAATGACGAGGACGGTGAGCAGCGTGGCGAGCGGCGTGCTTAAAAGACGATTCACGGTGAGGGCAATGGCGGCGCGATGCTGGCTGAAAAAAATTCTCATGCGGTCAGGGTTCCGTTGCGCAAATGCAGGACACGCGCAGTGAAGCGCGAGGCCAAATGCGGATCGTGTGTCGCCAGCAGCAAGGTCACACCGACTTGATTGAAAGCCGCGAACATATCCATGAGCTGCGCGGCGTAATCGGGGTCAAGATTTCCGGTGGGCTCGTCGGCGATTAGAATCGAAGGGCGATTGACGATGGCGCGGGCAATCGCCAGGCGCTGCTGCTCGCCGCCGGACAGCGTGATCGGCTGCGCTTTTTCTTTTTCCAGTAAGCCGACTTTATCCAGTGCGGCGCGTACACGTTTCGCCGCCTCGCGCGGCGGCATGCCGATAATACGCAAGGGCAGCGCGACATTTTCAAACGCATTACGGTCGAACAGCAATCGCCCTTCTTGAAACACCATGCCGATATTGCGCCGCAAATAAGGCACCGCGCCGCGCGTGAGTTTACCCACATTTTGGCCGTTCACCACGACGCTGCCTTGGGTCGGACGTTCAATGGCGGCAATCAGTTTTAAAAGCGAGGTTTTGCCGGCGCCGGAAGGTCCGGTCAAGACCACCAGCTCACCGCTCTCTATCGTAAACGAGATATCTTTTAAAGCTTCGGAACCGCTACGGTAGCGTTTGGTAACGTGGCTGAACGTAATCATTTAATCCAACAAGGCTGCTACATATTCAGCCGCAACAAAGGGCCGTAAATCGTACAAGGTTTCGCCGACACCAATAAAACGCACCGGGATAGGACGGGTTTTGGCGATGGCGGCAATCACCCCGCCTTTGGCCGTCCCGTCGAGTTTGGTGACGACTAACCCGGTAAGTCCTAAGGCTTCGTCGAAGGCTTTAACCTGCATAACGGCATTTTGGCCGGTATTGGCATCGAGCACCAGCAGCACTTCGTGCGGCGCATCGGGTGCGGCCTTGGCGATGACGCGCTTCACTTTTTTAATTTCTTCCATCAGATGCAGTTGTGTCGGCAAGCGCCCGGCGGTGTCCGCCAAAACAATATCGATGCCGCGCGCCTTGGCGGCGTTGATGGCATCAAAGATAACAGCCGCGGAATCGCCGGATTCTTGGCTGATGACGGAGACATTGTTGCGCTCACCCCAGGCGATGAGTTGCTCGCGCGCTGCTGCACGGAACGTGTCACCGGCCGCAAGTAAGACCGATTTACCCTGCGCTTGATAGAATTGGGCGAGTTTACCGATGGTGGTGGTTTTACCGGCACCGTTGACCCCAGCCATTAGGATGACGAAAGGTTTGTGGGTCTGGATATCGAGTGGTTTTTCTAAGGGGGTGAGCAACTCCAGCAGGACTTTTTTGAGGGCTTCTTTGAGTTGTGCAGCATCGGTTAGGGTATCTCGTTTTACCCGCTGGCGTAGCGTCTCCAGCAAGGCTTGAGTCGCGGCGACCCCCATATCGGCGGTAAGGAGAATCGCTTCCAATTCCTCGTACAGTGCCGCATCAATTTTTGCGCCACCGCTCAGCAGTTCGCTGAGCGGTGTATTGAGCACATCACGGGTTTTGCTTAAGCCGCGTAGCAGGCGCTCACTCCAAGAAGGCGGTGTCGCCGGGGGCGGTGCCTCGATAACGGATGGCAGCGGCTCGGATTTGGACTTAAAGAAACTAAACATGGCTTATTGAGTCAGATGTTGGGTCAGATTCGAACGTATAATTTTAACTTCATTCCACTAGGTGAACATCTTATATCCATGAGAAAAGCAACGGAATTTATCAGCATAGCCTTATTGTGCCTTCCTTTAACCGCTGGGGCGATCAGTGCCGCCAACCAACCGCAAGAGAAAACCCTCGCCAATGGACTTAAGGTGATCGTTAAAGAAGATCATCGCGCGCCGGTGGTGGTGTCGCAGGTTTGGTATAAGGCCGGTAGTCAGGATGAGCATAACGGCACGACCGGGGTTGCGCACGTGCTGGAACACATGATGTTCAAGGGCACGAAAAGCGTACCTTCGGGGGATTTCTCCAAACAAATTGCAGCGGCCGGCGGGCGTGAAAATGCCTTTACCAACCACGATCACACCGCTTATTTCCAAACCTTGGAAAAATCCAAGCTGGGTTTGGCTTTAAAACTAGAAGCGGATCGAATGCAAAATTTGCTGTTGTCAAAATCCGAATTCAATAAAGAAATCGAAGTGGTGCGCAACGAACGCCGTTGGCGTACTGACGATAAACCGCACGGTTTGCTGTACGAACAATTCATGGCCGGGGCGTTTCAATCGCACCCCTATCATTGGCCGGTTATCGGTTGGATGAATGATTTGGAAAACATGAAAGTGGAAGATGCACGCGCTTGGTACCACACTTGGTACGCCCCGAATAATGCGGTACTGGTCGTCGCGGGGGATGTGCAAGCCGATGCCGTATTTAAACTGGCGCAAAAATATTTCGGACCGCTGAAGGCCAAAGTATTACCTGTGCGTAAACCGCAAGTAGAGCCGGTGCAGCAGGGCATTCGGCGCATGGTGGTTAAGGCACCGGCCAAACTCCCCTATCTGTTGATGGGGTGGAAAGTACCCGCTCTGCACGACGCCGCGAAAGACATTGATCCGTATGCGTTGGAGGTGTTGAGCGGCGTGCTGTCCGAAAATGCTGCCGCGCGTTTGCCGACGGCGCTAGTGCGCACTTCGCAGGTCGCCGTGGATGTCGATAGCGGTTACGACAGCGTGGAGCGCGGACCGGGCATCTTTCTCATTGATGCGACTCCCAGCGAAGGCAAAACCGTGGCTGAGGTTGAAGTCGCCATTCGCGCGGTATTGGAAACTTTAAAACACAATGGCATTACGGAAGAAGAATTGAATCGTATTAAAGCGCAAGTGATTGCAGCGCAAGTCTATCAACGCGATTCCGTGTTTTATCAGGCAATGAAAATCGGTGAAATGGAAACTTCGGGGCTGGGTTATCGCGCCATCGATACACGCATCGAAAAACTAAAGGCCGTGACCGTGGAACAAGTGCAGGCCGTCGCCCAAAAATATTTAATCGACGATACGTTAACGGTTGCGACGCTTGACCCGCAGCCGTTGGACAATAAGAAACCCATCGCGCCGCCGAAAGGGTTGCATCATGGAAACGAATGATCTTCTTGAACCGGGTATACGGGAAATAAAAATGAGCCTTAAAAGTCAGCGTAGAGATTCCAGCACCAAGATAACGTTGGGGGTATGCCTTGCGGTGCTACTCAGTTGGACCGCGCTGCCCGCTCAGGCGGGTGTGAAAATTCAGTCCTGGAAAGCCAAAAGCGGTGCGAAAGTGTTGTTTATCGAAAATCACGACTTGCCCATGTTGGATGTCGCGGTACAACTGGATGCGGGGAGTCGACGGGATTCCGCCGAGCACTCCGGACGCGCTTCAATGGTGGTGGGCCTGTTGCAGTTGGGTGCCGCCGGGTTGAACGAAGAAACAATTGCTAAACGTCTGGCGGATATCGGCGCGCAGATGGGCCCCAGTTTTGATCGCGACCGTGCGGGCTATAGTTTGCGTACTTTATCTTCCAAACGAGAGCGCACGCAGGCATTGGATATACTGGCCGATGTGTTGCAAACCCCGGATTTCCCGGACGACGTTCTGCAGCGCGAAAAAACACGGACTCTCGCCGCGCTGCGCGAAGCGGAGACCAAGCCCGAGGCGATTGCGGACAAGGTTTTTTACAAAGCACTTTACGGCGAACACCCCTACGGATTGTCGGGTGACGGCGAAATTACGAGCGTATCGCAACTGACCCGTGCCGATTTAATGCGTTTTTATGCGGCGCACTATAGTGCATCCCAAGCAGTCGTGTCGCTGATCGGCGATGTGAGCCGTACAGAAGCGGAAGCGATTGCTGAGCAATTAACCGCCAAGCTACCGGAGCATCAGGGGCGCGCAGAATTGCCGCCGGTAGCCGCGTTGACCGAACCGCAATTACGGCGTATCCCTCATCCGGCAACGCAAGCGCATATCGTTATCGGCGCACCGGGTATCGCGCGGAGTGATCCCGATTACTTCACGCTGTATGTCGGTAATTACGTGTTGGGCGGTGGCGGATTTGATTCGCGCATCCTGAATGAAATTCGTCAAAAGCGCGGTTTAGCCTATAGCGCTTTTAGCTACTTTATTCCGCTGAAACAACCGGGGCCATTTGAAATAGGGATGCAAACAAAAAAACAAGATGCCGATGTTGCGTTAAAGGTGGCTCAAGAAACCTTGCGTCGCTTTATTCAAGACGGCCCGACCGAAACGGAATTAAAGCAAGCTAAAAATAACATCATCTTAGGATTTCCGCTGCGCATCGATACCAATCGCAAGCTGCTCGAATACCTGGGCGTGATTGGGTTTTATGATCTACCGCTGACGTATCTCGATGACTTTCCACGGCAGATTGAAAAAATAAATATCCCCGCGATTCGAGAAGCTTTTAAACGGCATGTGCACCCCGATAAGATGGTGACCGTGATCGTCGGTGCGCCGCAGTAAAACCCAGTACTTGGTCGGTTATTGCATAGGGTGCGGCATTTCTACTTTTTAGATATTAAATTGAGCCACCTCAAAACAAGCCGCCTGCCCCAGCACCACACTCTCTGGGTTGATTAAATTCCAAACGGTCGCCTTTTGAATGGTGAAGCGCTTGCCGGAGTGTGCGATGCGCACACCGCAGTAGTCGTCGATATAACCCCAGCTCGCAACACGCGCCAACAAACGTTGGCGTTCTGCTTGCGCTAGCGGTTCAGCGGAATAGCGCGAGGGCAGGCCGACGATTTCCGACCAAGGCATTTCGAATTGGGTTTGTGCGGCGAGATTGGCGTAGGTGAACCAAGGATCGGCGGCGGCATCGTGCGCCAACACGCCGAAGGGTGCGTAATACAGCGCATGGGCGGGCGTAGTGCTGATTAGCAAGTCACGCTGAGTCCAATGTCGGTAACTCTCCAGCAGCAGCGTTGCATGCGCTGGCCAGTAGGCGTTTTCTTCGGACGGCTCGGGCACCAAAGGTGGGTGATTTATATTTCAGTTTCCACCGTATAACGCACCCACAAGTGATGCTCTTTGTTCGGCGCGATGGTCACTAGATCGTTAGCCGCGTTGGTGCTTTCCACGCAGAGCATTTTGCGGTAACCGTTTTCGCCGAGGTCGCCCATTTTTTCCGCTTTTTCGGCCCAGGGATTCCACACCACGGTCGAATGGCTACCGAGTTTAGCGATGCGAACGCGGCGCTGCCAGCTCGGGTCTTCGATGACGCAATCGCGGCTGGTGTCGAGGTAAACGCGGTCGACTTCTTGCTCGATAACCACCGGCCCGATTTGTTTCTTTTGGATACCCGCATCTACTTTATCCAAATACGCGGTGCCTTCCAGGCCGTGCACCGAGACCTCACGGATATCGCTCACGGCAAAATAAGTGTGCAGCGCATCACCGATGGTGATGGGTTGTGTGCCGGTATTCAGCGTACCTAAATCCATGTCCAGATTTTTGCTCACCGCAATTTGCAATACCAGTTCACTCGGATGCGGCCATTGCGCACGGGTCGCGTCGGTAGGGATCAAGCGCAGCGCAATCCAGGTGCCGTTGTCTTCCAGCGCTTGGGTGCCGATGACTTCCCACAGCACGGTACGCGCAAAGCCGTGGCCGGGAACATCGGTGCGCGTGGCGTGCGGGCCAAACCAAGGCCAACACACGGGTACACCGCCGCGGATGGATTTGCCCGGTGCGAGTGTCGCCGCGAGTGATATCCAGATGACGGCGGGTTGACCCTGCGGTGTCCAGTGCATCAAATGCGCGCCTTGCAGGCAAATCGAAGCCTTGGCGTGCCGATTGTCGATTTCAGCGACGATCAGGCCATCGGTTTCGGTAAAGGAGATGTGGCCTGGAATGCCGTATTTTTGGTTCAAAGCGCCGCAATCGTTCATGCTGGGAATGCTCCTTGATCGATGGTGATTAGTGGTTGTAGGCTTGGACTTGCGAGCCCGGGATAAGCAGGAAAAAATACACGTTCCGGAGTGATAGCGCAATCCGTCTGAATAGCTAAGGCTTTACAGCGGGTTACAGGGGGCTAAACCTTGCTGGCGATAAGCACGCCGCCGGTACCGCCGAAGGCAAATGAATTCGACATGACGTGACGCAGGACTACCCCCGTGCGTCCTAGATTCGGCACGTAATCCAGATCGCAGGCCGGATCGGGGTTTTTTAGATTAATCGTTGGCGGCACCGCTTGTTGCTCCAAAGCCATTAGCGCGGCGATAAATTCCACTGCACCGGCCGCGCCCATGAGGTGGCCGTGCGCGGACTTGGTGGAACTGACGGCTAATTGATAGGCATGGTCGCCAAATACCGCCTTAATCGCCGCAGTCTCGACTGCATCGTTCAAAGCCGTCGCAGTGCCGTGGGCGTTGATGTAGCCGATATCTTCTGGACGTAAGTTGGTCGATGCCAGCGCAGCGCGCATCACATTCGATTGGCCTTCGATGGTGGGCGAGGTGATGTGGCTGCAATCGTTAGCGCAGCCGTAGCCGGTTAATTCCGCATAAATTTTCGCGCCGCGCGCCAGGGCGCTATCCATATCTTCCATTAGCACCATGGCAGCGCCTTCGCCCAGCACCAAGCCATTGCGATCAATGGAAAATGGCTTGCACGAAGCGCTGGGGTCGTTCTCGTCTTCCTTGGCCAAGGTGCGCAGAGCTTCCCAAGCGCGAATTGTGGCATAGGTCAGCAAGGCTTCGCTGCCGCCGGCCAGCATTACATCTGCATAACCGTGACGAATTTGGCGGAAAGCCTCGCCGATGGCGACCGAAGAAGAGGAGCAAGCGGTGGAATAAGTCAGATTCGGCCCGGATAAGCCGTGCACCAGACCAATCTGCGAGGCGGCCGCGCTATTCATCGCCATCAGCACGGTAAACGGTTTCAAGCGTTCGGCATTATCGCGATACAAGCGGATATAGCCTTCCTCGCTCGCGGCAGCACCACCCATGCCGGTGCCGAGATACACGCCGATGCGCGATTTGTCGGCCTGCTCTAAATCGAGTTTTGAATCGGCGATGGCTTGATTGGCGGAATACAACGCTAGATGGCTGACACGATCCAGACCGGAGGCTTTGTGTTTGGTGAAATGTTGCAGCGCATCGAAATCGGCGGGGGCGGCGATTTTAACGTCGAGACGCTCGGCGAAATCGGTTTCAAGACGGCGAACACCGGATTTACCGGCCATTAAGTTTTCAAAGAAAAGCGCTGGGGTATTGCCCAGCGGGGAAACAATGCCGATACCGGTGATGGCGACGCGACGCATAGTGGCGGCCTCAGATGGGGTGTTGTTCTTTAACCAATTGATCGACCAAATTCACTACATCTTGCAGCGTTTTAAGATCGGCTTGGTAATTCGTCACCTTGATCTTAAAAGCATCTTCTGCGCGAAAGATAACATCAAACGTGTCGAGAGAATCGAGTCCGAGATCTTCCATCGTGCTCTCGGCGGTGATTTTGTCCGGACTGATGTCGAGCTTCTCCGAGATTATTTCTGTCAGGGTTTGCAAGGTGTCGGCCATAGGGTTCCCCAAGAACGAAAGCCGTTATTCTAACCCGAGAAATGGCACTGCCACTAAAATGCTAAAAGCATGTTCTGTGCGGCGTATTTTTTCGACGTGCACGATGGGGTCGCGTATCATGGTGCCCGTGCTGAACATCCTCAATTTAAATCAACTGGCCGGTAGCAAGCCGCTCTTCGTCAATACCAACCTGCAAGTCTTCGCCGACCAGCGCGTCGGCCTAGTGGGGCAGAACGGCAGCGGTAAATCTACGCTGTTTCGCCTGATACTCGGTCAACTCAAGCCCGACGGTGGCGAAGTGTCGCTGCAAGCCGGTAAGAGCATGGCTTTCGTCGAGCAGGAAATAGCTAACTCTGAGCGCTCGGCCTTGGAGTTCGCCCTGGATGGCGATAGCGAGTTACGCCAACTGGAAGCGATCTTAGCCGAAGAAAAGCACGACGACGCTTGGTTTGAAGCGCAGCACCAATTGGAGGCGATCCAAGGCTATGCCGCCCCGGCGCGCGCCGCGCAACTGCTCAGCGGCCTGGGCTTTGCGCCGGAAGAAATTCAGCGCCCGGTGTCGAGTTTTTCTGGTGGTTGGCGCATGCGCCTGAATCTGGCGCGCGCACTCATGCGCCGCGCCGATCTGCTGCTGCTGGACGAGCCCACCAACCATCTCGATTTAGAGGCGATTATTTGGCTGGAGCAATATTTGGCGCGCTATGCAGGCAGTATCTTGTTGGTATCACACGACCGTGAATTTTTAAATGCTTGCGTTAATCGCATCGCGCATGTGCAACACAAGGCCATTACCTTATACAGCGGCAATTACGACGATTTCGAACGCACTTTAGCCGCGCGCGTCGCGCAGCAAAATCAAGCCGCGCAGGTACAACAAGCGAAGATCGCGCATCTCGAAGATTATGTGCGGCGCTTTCGCGCCAAAGCCACCAAAGCCAAGCAAGCGCAAAGTCGCTTGAAAGCACTGGAGCGGCTGGAGCGCATCGCGCCGATGCAGTTGGAAGACGGCCACTTCGCGCTGGAAATCCAAGCGCCGGAGCGCAGCCCGGATCAATTAATCTTAGTCGAAAATGCCAGCGCGGCGTATGGCGAGCGCTTGCTGCTGAGCAAGGTGAACCTGGTGTTGCGCGCTGGGGCGCGTATTGCGCTACTGGGGCCGAATGGTGCGGGTAAATCCACGCTGATCAAACTGCTGGTGGGCGAACTCGCGCCGAGTAGCGGCATCGTCGAACGCGCTGGCAATATCCGTATTGGTTATTTTGCGCAGCATCAATTGGATCACCTGGATATCAATGCCACGCCGCTGGATCATTTGCTGCTCTTAGCGCCGGATGTAAAGACGCAGGACTTACGCAACTTTCTCGGCCGCTTCGGTTTAGCGGGCGAGAACGACGAGCGCCCCGTATCGGGTTTTTCCGGAGGTGAGAAAAGTCGCTTGGCCTTAGCCTTGCTGGCTTGGCAAAAGCCGCATTTATTATTGCTGGACGAGCCCACCAATCACCTCGACTTGGATATGCGCGATGCGCTGTCGCTGGCGCTGGAGGAATACACCGGTGCGATGGTGCTGGTGTCGCACGACCGCAGCCTGATTCGCGCCTGCGCTGATGAATTGTGGTTGGTGGCGGATGGTACCGCGCAACTCTTCGATGGCGATTTGGAAGACTACCGCACCTGGGTCGAAACGCGCCGTGCGACAGTTACTGCGCCTACTCCTCAACCTGTAGAAGTAGCACCCGTGGTTGCACCTGCGCCTGCAGAGAAAACACCACGTGCCAATCCAGTACGCAAAAAAAGCCTGCTCTCCAAACAAAGCAAAGTGGAAAACGACTTGCATCAAGCGCAGGCTGCGCTGCAAGAAAATCAACGCCGACTCGCCGACCCGGCGACGTACCAAAGCATGGATGCCGCTACGCTGGCGCAGCTCGACCAGGAACGCCTAGCGCTGGAACAGAAAATCGCGGCTTTGGAAGAGGCCTGGCTGGAACTGGAAGAGTCGATTGCGGAAGTCGGCTAGGCCACTTGGCGGCAATTTAGCCGCTAAAGTGTGTATTTTCAGCAAAACATGTCTATAATGTGCATATGCAGCAAACTTTCAAAGAAAAGGACATTTGATGAGTCTGGCACAAGCACATCAAGTCGATAAAGCCGAGGTTCTGGTCGAAGCCTTGCTCAATGCGGGCAAGGCCTTGGGCATGTCTCAGGGTGATCTGGGGGCGGTGATCGGTAAGGAGCGCTCGGCACTCAGCCGTGGCCGCATCGAGCCCGATTCCAAGTCGGGCGAGTTAGCGCTGCTGTTGATCCGGGTTTACCGCACGCTGTATGTATTGGTCGGTGGCGACCAAGCGCAGATGCGGCATTGGATGCGCACCGAAAATCGGCATACCGGCGGCTTGCCTTCGGTGCAGATCAAATCGGTGCAGGGACTGACCCGGGTGCTGGAATATCTGGATGCCATGCGCGGAAAACTTTAAGTGCCGGATTGGCAGCGCCGCATAGCAGAGGCTGTACCGCAGCCACTGTCCGGCACTTTGCGCCGTCTGGTGGAAAGCCAAGAACAAATTGCCACCAATAGTTTGGTGAGTTCCCTGGATCGGCAAGCCGCTCTGGAAGAAATGCTGGAGGTCACCAAGCCACCACTACGCCACGGCACCGAGCAACTGCATTACCTGTTGGCCGCGCCGTTCCGTTATCCGCCACTGCCACATGGCTCGCGTTTCGGTACGCGTACCGAACCTAGTTTGTTTTATGGTTCCGTTAGCCACGCGACCGTACTGGCTGAGGCAGCCTACTACCGATTTGTTTTTTGGAGTGGGATGGTGTCTCCACCCGCCGAGAAATATGTCACGCAGCACACGCTGTTCGGCGCTGAATTTGCAACAGCGCAGGGCATCAACCTGCGCCAAGCGCCGTTCATCCCCTATCAAAAACAACTGACCGATCCTGCTGATTACCGTGTCTGCCAGCAGCTTGGCACAGCAATACGCGGCGCCGGTATTGCGGCGTTCGAGTTTGCGTCCGCCCGCGATCCAGCGCGCGGCAGCAATGTCGCCTTGTTCTCCCCCAGCGCATTGTCGCAAGCAATGCCAAGCACTTATGAATCTTGGTTGTGTGAGACTGCGGGAGAACACGTGCGGTTTTATGCGCGGCATGGGGCGGGTGTACACGACTTTCCATTGGCGCTGTTTTTGGTCAAGGGCAAGCTGCCGCAGCCTGCTTTCTAACGCGTCTCTGACCCCCCCTGTTTTATTGGCGCAAATAGTGGCAATTCACGCCAATAAATGGCGCGATATTTGACTTTACGCGCCATTAAATTTAACGTATTGGCTCGTATTTGTTAAAAATGACCTATATATCAAGGTTTGTTCATGCCAAAAAAATTACTTGCTGATTTGAATGTCCGTATCGTGGCTGAGATTGCCCGTTATCGGGATGGGGCGGGTATCGATGAGCTACACGCTGCCTTGGGTAATATCGTTAGTCGCCGTACGTTGCAACGTCGCTTGGTGGAGATGGCTGACCGAAAGCACATCTCAGCGATAGGCCAGGGCAAGGCGCGCGCATATCGGGCACTCGCAAGTGCTGACATTTATGTCGCTGGTGGCCAAGCCGTCGCGCCGATCGAAGTTTATGTACCAATCGCACCGGAGAGCGAGGAGACTCTTAACTACATACGCCAGTCTGTGCAACAACGTAAGCCGGTTGGGTATGACCGCACCTTCCTGGAAACGTATCGGCCGAACGAAACCTTTTATCTGCCGCAGGAGATTCGCGACCACCTTCGCCACATCGGGCGCACTCCGGATGGTGAACGTCCAGCCGGCACGTACGCGCGTGATATTTTGAATCGCTTACTAGTCGATTTTTCGTGGTCATCGAGCCGACTGGAAGGCAATACGTATTCGCGTCTCGATACCAGAAACCTAATCGAACACGGCCAGATGGCCGAGGGCAAGGATAGGCGCGAAGCGCAGATGATCTTGAATCATAAGGCCGCTATCGAGTTGCTCGTGGAGCAGGCCGAGGGCATCGGGTTCAACACCTTCACGTTCCTCAATCTGCATGCTTTGCTCTCGGAAAACTTGCTGGTTGAACCGACCGAAAGCGGGCGTCTGCGCAGCCGCATAGTAGAAATCAGTGGCACGGTGTACCACCCGCTCGCTATCCCGCCGCAAGTCGAACACTACTTTCGCATGATCCTGGATAAGGCCGACGCGACCCAAGACCCTTTTGAGCAGGCGTTTTTCATCATGGTTCACATTCCCTACCTACAACCGTTTGTGGATGTCAATAAGCGGGTGTCGCGGCTGGGCGCGAATGTGTCGCTTATTCGGAATAATTTTTGTCCATTGTCGTTCATTGATGTTCCCGAAAAGGCCTATGTTGAAGGTACGCTCGGCATATATGAGTTAAAGCGTGTGGATCTATTGCGCGACGTGTTCGTGTGGGCCTATGAGCGCTCGTCTCAACGCTACCTCGCCATCCGGGAGACCACGGCCGAACCCGATCCCCTGCGTCTGCGCTACCGCGATGTTTTAATTGCAGTGGTCGGCGAAATTGTGCGCGGCCAGCAAAGCCCAAATGAAGCAGCAGTGCGGGCAATTACGGCATCGCTGGCACCGCGACAGGACCTGGATCGCATCATTGAAATGATCATCAGTGACCTTGAAGACTTACACGAGGGCAATGTTAGCCGTTACCGGCTGCGGCTCTCAGAATATCGTGCTTGGCAGCCATTGCAAGTGAAAATAAATAAAGCGGGTTGACGCGCAAGGGCGCTGATCCTGTAGGGAGGCCCCCTGCTTGTTTACCCTGCCAACTCCGACCACACTTTTTCTAAGCGCTTCCAAGAAATCGGATACGGCGTGCGCAGTCCCTGTGCGTATAACGAGACGCGCATCTCCTCCAACATCCAGCGGAATTCATCGAGCTTGGGATCGAAGTTGCCGGACTTGCGCAACTTTTCGTGCTGCGCTTCATATTTTTGCCACCACTCTTTTAGGCCGGTCGTGTGGCGTGCATCGCGCTCGGCATTGGCGGCGTATTTGTCGATGCGCTGCAAGATCGCCTTGAGGTAACGTGGCAGGTGTTGCAGGTGCTCCCAGGGCGTGGCGGCGAATAAGCCGTCGTACACTAGCTGCTCAAGTTGGAGTCGGATATCGGTGGTGAGCGGGTAGGGTAGTTTGCCGCCGAGCTTGGCTTGGATGGCGTGCCATTCGGTGAAAATTTCGGCGGCGAGTTTGGCCGCACCTTGCGCCACGGCGGGTAGGCGCGTCTTGGCGCGGTCGCGTTGTTTGGCGAATTCTTTTTCACTGCGCGGCAAAGTATCTTCGCCGATAAAGGCGCGGTCGGCGATGCAGGTGAGCAAATCGGTGCGCAGTTTTTCAACCGGCATGACATTGCGCGCTTGCATCGCAATCTGGTTAAAGTTGGGCAGGTTTTTTTCCAATTGGCGCATTTGCTCTTTGAGCGCAAGCCACAGCAAGCGCCGCACGCCATTGCGATGCGCGTCGAGCGCGGCGGCTTCGGTATCGAATAAACGGATCGCTGCGGATTCACCTTCATCCACCAAAGCGGGATAGCCGGTGAGTTGCTGTTGGCCGCGATTGAAGGCGATTTTCTGCGGCAGCTCGCCGAAGCTCCACTGCGTGAGTCCGGTCTGTTCGTGTTCGGTCGGCGCTTCTTGCGCGAAGGTCATTTGCGCGGCTTGGCCTAGACTTTGTTTGAGCGCGGCGAGGTCGCGCCCGGCGGCCATTTCGTGGTTAGCTTCGTCGACAACGCAGATATACATGTTTAAGTGTTGCGGTAGATCATTGCTGCGCCAGTCGTCGCTGCTCACATCTTGGCCGGTCTTTTTTTGGATAAATTTCGCTATTTCTGAAGTGAGAGCAATTTTATTCGAGGACTCGCTATCTAAGAATCGTGTGACAAAATCCGGCACCGGCACGCAAGCACCGCGAATTTTCTTCGGCAGGCATTTTACCAGTGCTGTGACCTTGTCGCGGATCATGCCCGGCACCAACCAGCCGCAGCGGTTTTCGTCCACGCGGTTGAGTAGATGCAGCGGTACGGTGAGTGTCACGCCGTCTAGCGGATGGCCGGGATCGAAGCGGTAGCTGAGCGGGCATTCCACTTCACCGACCAGCATGGTTTTGGGGAAGAATTCTTCGGTGACATTATCCGCGCCGTGGCGCATCAAGTCGTCGCGCGCCATGAAGAGCAGCTTGGGATTATCGCGCTCGGCATCGCGTCGCCATTTTTCGAAACCACGACCGTTGACGATGTCGGCAGGGATGCGGCTATCGAAGAAGGCATACATTTTTTCTTCATCCACCAGCACGTCTTGGCGGCGCGATTTGTGTTCCAGCTCGCGAATCTCATCCAGCAGCGTGCGGTTATGTTCGAAAAACGCCGCCTTGCTATCGAAGTCGCCAGCCACCAGGGCGGCGCGTATGAACAGCTCGCGCGATTGCTTGATGTCGATGCTGCCGAAATGCACGCGTCGCCGCGAGATCAACGTCAAGCCATACAGCGTAATGCGCTCGAAGGCCACCACTTGCGCCGCAGCTTTTTCCCAGTGTGGGTCGAAGTAGTGGTGTTTGATGAGATGCGCGCCCACTTGCTCTACCCACTCCGGCTCGATTTTCGCGACATTGCGCGCATACAGTTTGCCGGTCTCGGTGAGCTCCGCCGCCATGATCCACTTTGATCCTTTTTTAAATAAGCTAGAGCCGGGGTGGATGTGAAATTTAATTTCACGTGCGCCTTGGTAGTGGCCTTCATCGGTTTTCACGCCGATATTGCCGATCAGACCGGTGAGCAGGGCGCGGTGCACTTGCTCGAAAGTCGCTGGTGAGGGGTTCAAGCGCAGACCTAGTTCAGCCGCTTGCGATGCGATCTGGCCGTGCAAGTCGTGCCACTCACGCAGGTGCAAGGCGGAGAGGAAATGTTTATGGCATTCCTCGATTAATTTGCGTTTGGATTTTTTGTGCTCCAGCGATTCTTTGTAAAACGCCCAAATCTTGAGCAAGCTCATGAAGTCCGAGTTTTCACCGACGAAAGCTTTATGCTTATCGTCCGCCGCACCTTCCGCGCCCATCGGGCGTATGCGCGCATCGGGTGAGGAGAGCGCCGAGGCGATAATCAGAATCTCAGTCACGCAATGCTGGTCTTGCGCCGCCAGCAGCATGCGCGAGAGCTTGGGGTCGAGCGGGAATCGCGCGAGCCGCTTGCCGACAGGCGTGAGATTGCGCGCTTCGTCTACTGCGTTTAATTCTTGCAGCAAGCCGTAGCCATCGGCGATCATGCGCGGCGCTGGTGGCTCGATGAAGGGAAAAGCCGTCACATCGCCCAACTCCAAAGCCGCCATGCGCAAGATGGTGCCGGCGAGCGAGGTGCGCATAATTTCCGGATCGGTAAAGCGCGAGCGTCCTTGGAAATCCTCCTGGCTATACAAGCGAATACACACACCGGATGCCACGCGGCCGCAGCGTCCGGCGCGCTGATTGGCCGAGGCTTGGGCAATCGGTTCGATCAGCAATTGATCGACCTTGTTGCGATAGCTATAGCGCTTGATACGCGCCACACCAGGGTCGATCACATAACGGATGCCAGGCACGGTGAGCGAAGTCTCCGCCACATTGGTGGCGAGAATAATGCGCCGTGCATTGCTGGGGTGAAACACGCGCTCTTGTTCCTGCGCCGATTGCCGCGCAAACAGCGATAGGATTTCCATGCCCGGTGGATGGTGCTTGCGCAGCATCTCAGCGGTGTCACGAATCTCGCGCTCGCCCGGTAAGAAGATCAAAATATCGCCCTCACGCGATAAGCGCGCCAGCTCGTCTACCGCATCGACAATCGCCTGCTCCAAATCGCGCTCTTGAGCATCTTCATCATCCGCGCGCACCGGGCGATAGCGCATCTCCACCGGATACAAGCGGCCCGAAACTTCGATCACCGGCGCGTCGTTGAAGTGCTTGGAAAACATTTCCGTGTTAATGGTGGCGGAGGTGATGATGATTTTGAGATCAGGCCGCTTGGGCAAAAGCTGCTTCAGATAGCCCAACAGAAAATCGATGTTCAAACTGCGCTCGTGCGCCTCGTCGATAATCAGCGTGTCGTAGCGCTTGAGTAGCCGGTCGGTTTGCGTCTCGGCCAGCAAGATGCCGTCCGTCATCACCTTGATCAGATTGTCCGCACTCCCCTTGTCGGTGAAGCGCACTTTATAACCCACCAGATCGCCCGGCACCGATTGCAACTCATGCGCAATGCGTCCCGCCACCGTACGCGCCGCAATGCGCCGCGGCTGGGTGCAGCCGATAAAGCCGTTAACGCCGCGCTTCAGATCGAGACAAATCTTCGGCAACTGCGTGGTCTTGCCCGAGCCAGTCTCGCCCGCAATCACCACCACTTGATGCGCAGCAATAGCGCGCGCAATCTCCTCGCGCTTGGCGGCGATAGGGAGTTCTTCCGGATAAATAATGGCCGGGATGCGCGCGAGGCGGGCTTGGGTTTTGTCTGGGTTCATGACGATGAAGGTTGAAGCCGAAGGAGTGCGGTGGTAAATGGGAGATTTTCCACTACCTAGCAGTTTAGGTAAATCGAAGTCTTGCGATGTGGATGCTCAAGTTGAGCGGCGCGGCGCTTTTGGCGCGTCCGCTCGAACACGGGGTCGGGCGGCTGCGCTATGTTTCACCGGTTGTGGTATGAATTCAATTTTGAGCGTGCAGCCCACTGCGTCAGCATATCTTTTGAGCGAGGCAACGGACGGCGCATGTTTTCCTGCGCTTTCAAGCCGAGAAACGGCGCTCTTAGTGGTGCCCATACGATCAGCTACTGCTTCTTGAGTAAGGCCCGCACGCGCACGCGCAGACAGCATTTCATGCGCGAGCGCATATTCGGCTTCAAGGGCATCATAGGCTTTGCGAAAGCCACGTCGTTTTGATGCTTTTTCAAGAAAAGCTTTTTGATCGTGCACTACAGGGTCGTATTTAAGTTCAGCCATTTTGTATCTCCTTCATTCGCTTACGGGCTAGCTTGATGTCTTGATCGGGTGTTTGCTGCGATTTTTTAATGAATGCATGCAGCACAACCACGCGCTGCCCAAGCAGATAGCAATAGAACGCTCTAGCTATGCCCGATTTACCACGCGGGCGTAATTCGAACAACCCGCCACCAAAGGCGCGTGAGTGAGGTAAACGCAAGTTCGGGCCGTGTTCGATAAGAAGTTCTACAATTCTTGCGTAGTCAGCGACCACATCCACAGGCCAAGCTTCGATCACGGCTTGCACGCGCGCATGAAAATATTCAATCGAATACGCCATGTGCGAAGGTTAGCAAATATGCTAACTATAGTCAATACCAGGAGGGGGATTTCAGCCGTCCTGGGTCGGCTCGATGAGGGTATAGCGAGAAATATTGCCAGCCAATCGGTTGCTGCATTTGTATGGCATCATGCGGGGTACGCAGCTTGTGGTGGGGAATAACACAACAACCAAAGCTTGACCCTGTGCTCGCAAATGGACGGAAGCCAGGGAAACGGAATAAGTCGGTAAGTCGTCGAGAGGCAGCCATGCGCAAATCATGTCAGATTTCTTCATATTCGCGAACCCCGCAAACCCTTATCACATGCGGCTCTCGGACGATTGTCCTGTTAATTACACCCACTTGACCTGCAGAAGAGCCAACATTATTTGATAGAATTCGTGAAACCGTACCCCTGTTTTGCGATCTATGAATCTAACTTCCTACATTTCCCAAAAAGTTGTCCGCAACCGCATTCGTCGGGCGTATGACCGTACTGAGAGTGTAGGCCCGCGAGAACCGCATGTTCCCAAGTTGCCCGGCACCGATCCACGTTTGATCGGAACCGCATTTGATTACCTTCTGCGCTTTCATGTCGAACGACTGAATCCCGGTGCAATTTCCGGAACCTGGATCGCCGAAACCGTGGGATTAAAGATTGGAAAAGACTTTGCGGATAAAGGCTACCTCCACGTTCAAGTCGGCACCGCCTGTATTAATGGGAAGCAGGAAAGAATCTACGGTGCGGATGAAGACTCTGCGGGCACCGTTCGCCGGGTTCGCCTTGCCTTGGAACATGCCCGCACGGAACACCGGCGCTACATTTCCGGGGGGCCGCTCAGACGCGAGCTATTGATATCTTGCTGCGTTCTTGTCAGGCTGGATTGGATGTACCGGTCAGGTCGTGATTTGCCCAGCGACTGGGCTGCTTATGAAGAATCCGACTTGATCGAACTTCGCCAACTCATTGAAGCCGTTGATCCCAGCCTCTTCAAGGCATCCAAACGTTGTGTACTCAATCCGCATTTCCGGACAAACCTCTTGGCAGCAGATGGCGATCTGTTGATCGATGACAAAATCATCGAGATAAAAGTGGTCTCGCGTTATCGTCAAGACCAACGAGATTGGGATCAACTATTGGGTTACTACGCACTCTACCGGCATGCCGGGGTTGAGGGCATCCACCGAAATGCTCAAATCCGGCATCTCGGCATCTACTCCGCAAGGTTTGCCAGGTATCAGGAGGTAGATCTCTCTGGCGAACAATTCGAAAAAATCGAAAAGCTCAGTAAATGGATGATTGACCGGCTACAGCGCGATAAAGCTCGATGGGACGCTACAGCTGCCAAGTGGGCAACTGTAGTGAAGCCCATAGCTACCGTAGCCTCGCTTTGGGGGAGACATACCACATGAAAGGGTAGGGAAGCCCCATTTAGTCAGTCTCCAGAGCCGAAGTCTTGCATTGCCACATTTAAGTGACCTGTCTTGGTGCGAGTACTGTCCACATGCTGTCCGACACAATTCATTCTTCTACAAATTAAAGGGGGTGGGTTCGGAGTAAATTCGCACACCGCTTCTGTTGAATCCATTTTTGAATGCCGTGCTCAAGCCACGGATTCAAGCGAGGCGTTGTGCTCAATCTGGTTGCGGTACAAGTCGATCACTGGGAAGCACAGGTCGTAGTCGCCCCAAACCAATTCGCCGTATTCGAGGCGAAATGCAGCAAAACGGGCTGGATCAAGCCATGCCCGAATATCTGGGTGGAGGGCGTGGGTAAGGAAGGGTTTGAAGTCTACAGTCTGCTCGATGCCGTCATCAAATTGCAGGTGGATGTGGAAATCGCCGACTTGTTCGGCAGTAATAATATTGATTGTGGCTGGTGTCATTTGAGTCTCCTCGTGATGCGTTCCGGTATGATGGATTTATGCAGAACGAAAAAATCGATCCACTTGCTAATGATGTCGTCGGCGCGTGCGCTGACAACATCATTAGCAAGTGGCGCATTTCATTGGTGCCGAGCGGGGCGCGACCCACAACCGCGCTGTAACGAATCTCAGAGACCACGCCGTTAAGCACGATGATTTCGGCGCGGGATTCACGACCTTGAAATTTACCATGCACATGGACCGGCTCATGTTCGTTGGCGTAGAACATGATGATTAGCCCGAAATATTCGTAGAGTTTAGGCATGATCCATAGAATGGGTAACAGTGTAAGCCCGAGCTCGGGACTATATTATGTAACATAAAACAAATCGGTAACCTTCTTCGAGGTCATCCTCGGCAATGCTGAGGATTGTTATCCTCATGAAACATTTTTCTTTATTCTTTCCTTGGCTTCTTCCCAGCTTGATACGGTTATCTTGCCTGCATCCAGGGCCGCCTCGCGATCATTCAGAACGGCTTCGTGCCAGGCTGGAGATTCCAGCTTCTTTTCGTGGTCGATCATGTCCGCCCAAAGCGTTTCCATCAAATCTAATTTTTGGGCAAATGAAAGCTGTGCAATGGGAAATTCGGTTCTATTCATCATATTTCCTTTTCTATGGCTAAGGCACCAACTCAGCCAGGATAAATATAGAGTCGTATATAAACAGTCTACCGCGAATTACAGCGAAGCGAAGGGTCTAGATGCTTGAGCCCTTGAGAGCACGCAGGATCACCAAAAGCCGGGGGCACACAAAAAGCCGCACACGAGCCGAAGTCTTGAATTGCAACATTTTAAAACAAGATAGTCCGGCACGCGGATTGGGTCTTGAGTCATACCGGTTCAGCTTCGGCAAGCACCTGACTCCGGAACTTGTCTGGCAAAGCATTGGGCGTTAAGACATCGACGGACACACCTAATAGACGCTCTAGCGCCACCTGGATTGCCGCGATGTCCATCAACGTCGTTTCAGACGTTGGATCGACGAGCAAATCGAGATCGCTATCGTCGCTGTCCGCACCGCGCAAAACCGAGCCAAACACCCGCACGTTAAGTGCGCGGTGCTGAAGTACGACACGGCGGATATCGTCACGGTGAGCGCTGAGGGCTTCTGAAGGTTTCATTTTGATTTACTGTCCCTAGAATAGGGCAAGGCTAACTATGTTTTTGCCTATATACAAACGAATTAAGTCGGCGAGACAAACTTGCAGGGCGTTGGGTTTACCTCCGTGTACTCCGTGGTGAAAGGATATTTATAAACGATGCCGCTGATCGCCGCGCGTAAAGCCGAGTAAGGGCATATCAACGCTTTTTCCCAATGCGACAACTTTAAACAGATCGCCCATTTCAGCAGGCGAGAGCAAATACTGCACTTGATTCGCCAGCGGTAAATACCAAGTCGGTGTCAGGCATTGGTTATTGTGTTATTTCATGCGTATTGTTACACAAGCACTTCAAGCCCATGCTTTTCGACCACACGCAATAGCCTAAGCGCCATGCCGCTGGGTTTTTTCTGGCCTGCTTCCCATTTTTGCACGGTAGATTCGCTGGTGTTTAGATAACGTGCAAACACCGGCTGGCTCACGTGCGCCTGTTCGCGAATGCGCTTGATGTCTTTGGCGTTGAATTCCGGAATAGCATCCATACACAAGGCGTCGTATTCACGCATGGTCGTTTTATTGACTGCTCCTACGCGGTGTAAGCCTTTCGCGGCGCTATGGATGGCTGCAAATGCAGTGCTTTTTGTTTTCGCAGAAGCGGATTTAGTGCTCATGGCAAATCTCCAATAATTCTTTATCGACTAAAAGCATTGCGAACTTGGCATCGTTCGCGCTGGCGTAATCTTTCGCAAGCTTTTTGAATGCGAGTAATTCATCCGGTGCGATGTTCTCGCGGTCTTTCTTCGCATACAAGTAGGCATATATCCAATGGCGACCTGCCTTGGCGAGGATGATTGAGCGGTGCATGTTGTCGTTCAAGCGTTTCTTATAGACCCCGCCACCAAGGTCGTCCGATTGACCTTGCATAACTTGCCGGATCGCATGACACAACGCTGCATCTGTAATCTTTGCCTTACGGGCTTCTTTAGTAAACCAAGCTGTTTTGAATGCACGATCCATTGAATACTGGCTTTTCCTATCAAGCTTGGCTCACACTTTCGCTTTGGTTATCGTAGCACCTGGTGCTACCAAATTCAAGTGGATATTGAAAGTTTTGTGTAGGGGGTTGGGTCGCAATACTGTTCGGTTAGATATTTTTTGCATATATTTTCCTTGGCGGCACCGGTAGGGGTGCAAGCAGCTGCGGCGAGAAATTTGTTTCGACGTTTCGCTCAACTGAACGGTTGTGACTTGCGTATGGCGAATGCCGTGGCTTGAGCATGCGCGGGTTATGCAACCCTTTGCTCCTGACACACTTCGAGTTTACGGCAGTTGCGAGCAAGGCATTAAACCACCACCGACGCTTTCTTGGTCTCTCTGGGGGGAAAGGCCCCAGACTGGGGCTGTGCGATGCGCAACAGCTGAACGTTTGCGGTAAAGGATAGACTTCGGTCTGGTTGCCGGTGCTCGGTTGCCGCCTGATGCATGAGCCATCGCACCGCATAATGCGCCAGTACCCAACCATAGAACTCTTGCCGCACCAAATCGGACGTCTTGCTGCGTAGTACACGCCGCTTCTGCAATAAATGTGTCTTGAGCTCGTCAAATACCGCTTCCACCTCCCAGCGCTCATGATAAAGCGCCGCCAATTCCAGGGCCGGGGCCGCAATCGGATCCAGCAACGCGGTGAGCAAACGGTAACGTGGTTGTGCCCCATCGGCGCTTGGCAATGCGTAATCTATCACCCACACCGTGATCCCCTCGGTTGAAGCCTGCCGCTGCTTTTTAGAGAGGGTGCCGCTTGGATAGATCACGCTGAGATAAGAACCATCGCTGAGCGCCTTGATCACCGAAAGCTTGCGGTTGTTCGAGCAGCGCCATAACAGTTGTGCACCAGTCGCTCGTGCCGCCGCCCAGTGGGTATAGCCGTTAAAACCGCGATCCGCCAAACAGAGCATGCCAGCATCCAGATGGGCTAGTAGCGGTTTGCAGATCGCCCACTCCGCTTCCCGATAGGCATCCAGATTGGCGGCGATGATGGCGTGACTGGCGCACTCGACGAGTACGGCACACTGGGCTTGTGGATAGCCTGCGTGGCCGGTACGGCTGCCCGGGTAGCCAAAGGCCTTAACGTTGCCCGGCTCGTCGGCCACCTCCAGATTGCTGCCATCTATTGCAACTAAGCGCAGCCCCGCATAGAAGGCATCCGGATGGAGCGCCGCATCAGCGAGCGGCAGACAGGCACGCGCTACCAAGCTCTGTAATGGCGCGGACCCAATCTTGCTGCGCATCTCGCTAATGGATGATTTAGCGATCGTTGCTTCTGAGTCGTGCCCCTGCATCCAAGACAGGCCTTGGGCGAGTACCGCAAAGACTTGTTCATAGGCGGCTTCGGGATATAGGCTGAGCGCCATACAAAAATAGGTGCCGGACACGGCAGGCAGGCTACGAATGCGTTTGCTGTTGCAGTTGTGTTCGTCGAGTATCTCGCTGATCATCGCTGCCGGATAAACGCGCGCCAGCAAGCTGGCGCTCAGATAGTCACTTAAACGTGCGCCCGTTCCCAATACCGCTTTGGTTCGCGCCATGGTTCGCTCCAGAAAGACGATGGGCGCAGTGTGGCACAAAAATATCTAACCGAACAGTATTGGGTTGGGTCGTACCGATGTTTAACATCAGGCGTTGTCGCCCGAATTCCGCGCGAAAGTGGAGGTTCGGCATAAATAAAGCGCAAAGCTCTTCAGCAGTGCACCTTAAGCAGCCCGCGTAGGGCGCAATCATTATTGCGCCGAATGTCAGTCGTCATATCCTAAAACCGTTTCTTTCCCGCCAGCCCAATCCGTTGGATATATGTCTTCAGCAACCAAATGATGGAACGTCGAATAAGGCCAGTCAACCACTCGTTTGACCAGCCCATGCTTCACCGGGTTGATATGTACATAATCCATATGCGCACGGTAATCCGCTTCGTCACGAATCAGGCGCTCCCAATAACGTCGTTGCCAGATTCCTCGCTCTCCCCGGCGAACGCGCGCGGCGGATCGTTTTTCGCCACGAGGCATCGCTTTGGAAAATCCCATTTTGATTAATCGCCAGCGCGTCGCGAAATCCGCATCTTCCGGCGGTAATTCGATTACGCAATGTAAGTGCTCAGGTAAAACTATCCAAGCATGAATGTGGAAGGGGTGGCGTTGTCGTACAGAGCGCACGGTTTAATAGATCGATATGCCGCGTCAGCAGATCGTTTCCGTGACGTTGCAGCAAATTGATGGTGAAGAAATAAGTGCCGCCCGGATGCCAGGCGCGATGGTAGTCAGGCATGGGACAAGTATTGCGGGAGTTGATGTTTGGTGCAATGCCCTGCGGTTATTGCGCCCTATGTGTCCAGTGTTCGTGTAGGGCGCAATACAGATTGCGCCGCATGTAATATACGGTGCAATGCGCTTCGCTTATTGGCACCCTACATTGTGGGCTGTTTAACCATTGTTATATCCCTCGTCGAACGGATTGTCGATCAGAGGGGAGGGGTGGTCGATCCGGGTGTCGATATATTCCTGATGGGTGGCTTCGGACTCGAAGTACAGGGTGACGTTGCCATCGACATATAAGGATGCCAGTTAAGATCATCTATGTCGTTGCCGCTGATCGCAACGCGTAAACCTGAACATGGATCACCCCAACCCGGAAAGAGGGTGGCTTGTGCTATTATTTCCCGCATTAACATATCGATATTGACTTATGAAACCTTCAGATTCACTCCATTTGCACCGCGCTGTAATTCGCCGCTTGGTCGAAGCGCACCATGCACGCAACGCGCGGGTGTTTGGCTCGGCCATCCGTGGCGACGACACCGATGGTAGCGACCTGGATCTGATCGTCGATCCACAGCCCGGTGCGACTTTATTCGATCTGGGTGCTTTGCAGGTGGATCTAGAGGATGCCTTGGGTATTCCTGTTGACCTATTAACCCCGGGTGACTTACCACCCGGATTCCGCGCCAAAGTATTAGCAGAAGCGGAACCCGTGTGACGGATCAACCAGATCGAGGGTCACGCCTTGGCGACTACTTAACGCACATGCTTGAAGCGATTAGCTTAGCCCGCTCTTTTACCGAGGGCATGGATAAGCGAGTCTTTCTCGACGATAAACGTACGCAGCAAGCAGTAATATTAAATTTGCTAACTTTAGGCGAAGCGGCTGCGCATATTGCCCGACTGTATCCCGAGTTTTCCGACAAACATCCACAACTCCCCTGGAAGCGGATGCGCGGCATGCGTAATCGCATGGCGCATGGTTACTTCGATATCAATCTTGATATTGTGTGGGAGACGATATTCAATGATCTTCCAGCACTCGAAGAAACACTCTATACCGTGATTAAGGCTGGTGCTGGTCAATAAAGAAAACTGAAGTAGTTAAGTGGAAACTATTGATCTGGCCAGAAGAAGTATGAATTCTGTTTTTAGCCTATCCCGCACTTAAATCGTATCTCGTCATTGTAGCGCTGGCATCCCTGCCGGCAACTTACTCTGCTAGCAGGTTCTGATGCTGGCAGGGATGCCGGCACTACCCCTATGTCGCTCTCGGAACGCGCGAGTTAAAACATTTTTTGGCTGACTCATATAGTGCTGGCGGAAAAGCCGGGGTCTTGTATTACAACATTTTACGTGTCGGTGTCAGGCATTGGTTGTTGTGTTTTTCATACGTATTGTTACACAAGCACTTCAAGACCGTGCTTGTCGAGCATGCACAGAAGCGTCGCTCGTAGTCGCCCCCAATCAATTCGCAGCCGCGCAATTAACCGAACAGCGCACCGCGCATTTCGGTGAATTGCGCTTGCGTAGCGCGCACCGTGGAGGGGATTAGGTCTTTGCTGAGGCCGAGTAATTCCCAGGCCATCGGTTCCGTGTGTACGGCATCTTCTTCCAGCAGGCTGTCGATTTCGGCTAGAGTGGCAATGCTGTTGGCGAGGTGAACCAAGGCCGCCTCAATGGGAAAATTTAACTCTTCTTGCGGCGCGTGATGCTTTTCCACGCAGGCTACCAGTAAGGGCGGAAAGTGCCAATGGCGGAGTAATTCCGCACCGACTTGCGCGTGATCGAATCCGAACACTTCCTGCTCGGCGGTGTGCAAAGCCAGGTCGTCTGGCCCTTCCAGCGAGAGCAGCAGTGCTCGCCGAGCTTCGTGGGGTTCTTTGTGAAAAATCACCAGTTGCCCGATATCGTGCAGTAAGCCAGCGAGAAATTCCGTTTCCGCGTGTTTCATGCCGCGCTCCTCAGCCAGCAGGCGTGCGGCGATGCCGCAATATAGGCTGTGATTCCAAAAATTATCCAGACTCACCAGTTCATTCGGAATTTTTTTGAAAGCGTCGATGGTGGAAGTAGTCAGCACTAAATCGCGAATAAGCTGTGTGCCGACAATCGATACGGCGCGTGTTATTGTCGTGACTTGGGCGGAAAGTCCGTACGCAGGGCTATTGGCGATCCGCAAGACCCGTGCCGCCAGCGCCGGGTCTTGACCGATTAGGTTGCCGATATCGGCAATGGTGCTGTTCGGGTCGTTCACCATTTCGTTTGCGCGTACGCCGATGCTGGGCAGCGACACCAAGTGGTCGATATCTTGCGTAAACTCTTTTAAGGAAATTGGCATGACGAGTCCTCAGCAGTCGGGTTGATCCGTATCCTAATGTTAGGGTAACGGCTACCGCCGCCCGTTCTGAAGGGTTCGCCAGAGAGACCGGTGTTTATTTTGAAATGGAAAAGAAGCGATGAATGAATTTACGTTGAGTGTCGTGTTGCTGATTTTAGCGTGGCTGTGGTTGGAAAACCAAGGCGTGCGCGAGCGGGCAATCGGTATCGCCAAAGATTTTTGCGCGAAAGAAAATGTGCAGTTTTTAGATGGGGCGATGGCTTTGGTGCGCATGCGCTTAGGGCGCACTGCACAGGGGCGCGCAGCGATTGTACGCACCTATCAATTTGAATTCAGCGATACCGGTGATAACCGTCTTAAGGGCACTATTATTCTGCTGGGGAAAAAGCTGGAAACACTGCATTTACAGCCCTACCACTTAACTTCGGTATCGAAGCAAACGCTGCATTAGGCCGGTACGCCGCACACTCTAAAATTCAAAACCAAATCTCCGGATAGCGTCTTGATTTGGGAATGTTATTCACAACCAAAGCCACGGCTAGAAGAACTAACGGAACAACGGTGGCGGGTATCAGCACGTACAGGAAACCTAAGTTATGAATTCTGTCGGAACCTATGACCGCGATTAAAGCGGTAGCACCGCCGGGCGGATGCAGCGTCCGGGTGGCGTGCATTAAAGCCGTTGCGCTAGCCACGGCGACGGCTTGCGCGAGCCACGGATACGGGTGGAATAACTTCCAGCAAATAACGCCGACAGCGGCGGATACGATATGACCGCCGACCAGATTGCGCGGTTGCGCCAAGGGACTGCGCACCGCGCCGTAAACCAATACAGCCGAGGCACCGAAAGAACCGATCATCAGCGAATGATCGAGGCTTTCAAAAAAGAACTGATTCACCCAAGCCACCAGCCCAATTCCGAAGAACGCGCCGATCCAAGACCAAGCTATTTCATGGCGGCTGACCCGGGGCGGGCTGCCGCGGGTAGTGCCGCGCATCTTGCGTAAATACTCGGGAATTTTCAGCGTAAACCTTCCAAGGGATAAGCCAATACAAAGTCTTTGCGCAGCAGTAGGCCGAGCAACTGACCGTCGTCTTTTACGACCGGGATACTGCGTCCCTGGTGTTGCCGGAACGCGCCGATAACCTCTCTAAACCCGGCATTGAAAGGGATGGTTATCGCCGGGGCCGTCATCGCGGCACTCACCGGGGTTGTATGGCACTGGTGTTTGAATTCAAATGTGTCGTCCATCATGTTCAGCAGCAGCTCCAGGAAGGTGTCGACTTTTAACCGGCGCAAAAAGTCGGTCTCGGTCAGCATCCCAAGCACCAAGCCTGTTTCAGCCACCACGGGAAGCGCTTTGTAACCGGATTGCACTAGGGCCTCAGCGGCGATGTCGAGGGGCATATCCGGTCGCAGCGCTGTGATTTCGGTTCGGATCAGATTGCCGACATTGAAATTTTCCAGCAAGCGCTCCACCGCGTGGTGATGCGCCAAATGATAAATGGTTCGAAAATCTTCCGTACTGATGTCGAGATAGCCTGGAATGTGCCGCATCGCATCCAGAATATCCGCATCGGTCAACTCCATCTCCGGCACCGCATCGCTAACGGCATCCGGCTGGGAGTTTTGGGGCAAAGAATTCGGCATGCGGAGGTAAGACACCGAGTGATTGGGTAAGACACGATTCTAGCAGCTAGTTTGTCGTCTTTAAAGCGACAACGCGGCAGGGAGCAAGCCGCCCACAATGATCGACGACTCGACGATTCAAACGAGCGTGCCATTTGCATTGATGGGCGGGGCTCGCTAGGCCGCCGTCCAACTAAACGCGGTTATAACTTCACCGGTGTTTTGGGTTTTCGACCCGGCGCGGCGGGCGGAATATAGCCCACCAAGCGGCAACTAATGCCCTCGATTTTTTTGCCTTTTGTGAAGCGAATGGAATGGCACGTCATCACTTCGCCTTTGGCGGCGAGCTCGGTCAAATGAAGGCGTACATTGGTTAGAGAGATACCGGTAGCGGCAGCGATTTCCGTGTCGAATTGCTCACCGTGATTTTTGAGATATAGCAGGATTTCTTTCATAAGATCATTTTCACACCGTTGAAATAATTGAAGCCGTTAATCTACTGTTTCATCGAAGCGCACGTCCGGGTACAAACCCCTCACCCCAACGCACATGCACGGCTGGCCCGTTTGGTCGTCCGGGTCGGCTTTCTTGGAATCGGCCTTTGCAAAGAATTTTTTTCGACAATTCAATCACCTGGACGCAGAAGTGGTGTTCCGCGCGGGTGCTCAAGAACGGCTTGAACGCACAGTGTACTCCGCTGTAGGCCCTGCGTAAAATATGCTGTTAGGTTATTCGTCATTACGCCTAATTTTTAAAAACAAAAATCATGGCGCGTAAAATTTTTATTCAAAATAATTATGTCAATGAATTTCGGCGCATATGTTGCCTCGTAACCCAAACGGGCCATATAAAACGTTTTTCTTGAAATAATATTGTCATAGTTTTCCCGTAGCGTACGCCGCATGAACACAAACAAACATCGAGGAGGGCGTATGGGGCGATTTGCACGCATTCTGCTGAGTACTATTCTGGCGGCGTATGCCGTACAAGCTATGGCCGCAGCCACCATCAGCCAACTCGACAACATGCGCGCGCATGGCTTAGCTTGGTTGTATACCCACCAGCAGGGCGACGGTAGTTGGCAGACCGCCGTCGGTTTTAAATTACAGCCCACGGGGTTGGCCATCGATGCCCTCGGCAATGCGGGCCTCAAGAGCGCTTACCCGGTCACCGCCGCGCAGGCCTGGATCACCAACGCCAACGCCAGCAGCAACGATAGCCTAGCGCGGCAGACCATCGCCATCGCGCGCAGCGGTGCCAATGCACAAGCCAGTGCGCAACGCCTGATCGGCCAGCGTGACGGCCTGACTCTGGGCTGGGGTGCCTACAAGCAATACCAAGGCGGCTTTCCCGATAGCGCCTTGGCGATGGATGCAATCCTCGCTTCGGGCTTAACATATGCCGATACCGGCTCCAGCTTGGGCTTCATCATCTCCCATCAAAACCTGGACGGCGGCTGGCCCAACAGCGCCACCGAACCCGGCATCGCCGCCAGCCATCTGATTCCCAGCGCCCACAGCGTGTATACCCTGAGCCGTTACCGACCCTTGGGATGGGGTGTGGACAGCTACATCACTAACGGCGTGAATTGGCTTAAATCAATCCAAAAGCCTGACGGTGGTTTCGCTGAGGACAGCAGCGCTACCAGCGGTAATCCTTACGATACGGCACTGGCTTATCTTGCGCTCAACCAAGCTAAGCTCGCGGCCAACAGCGCCGCCGTCGCCGCGCAGATCGCCATCGACAACGCGCAGCAATTCCTGGTCAATAGCCAAAGTGCCGACGGCAGTTGGGGTGGCGATGCACTTGCTACGGCCCTGGCATTGCAAACGGTGCCGTCCGCCGCACTGGTCGATACCGACCACGACGGCATTCCCGACGTAGTAGAAAATCTCATCGGTACCAATCCGAATGTGGCCGATGCGCGCCTGCTTGCCGGCGGCAATGGTTCAGCCGTCAGCGGGTTAACCGTCGCCAAACTGCTGACCAACGCCACGCTCGGCCAGCCGTTCAATTACACCATCATCGCCGGTGGCGGGGTCGCGCCCTACAAATTTAGCCTGACCTCGGGCATTCTGCCGGACGGTTTAACACTCAATACCACCAGCGGCGCGATCAGCGGCACACCCAGCCGGGTCGGGCCGTTCAATTTCGCATTCAGCGTGAGCGATGCCAACAATCTCGGCATCAGCGCGCAGCAAGGCCAAATCCAAGTCGCCGCACTGAATGCCGGCAACGATAACGACGTACCGACACTACCGGAATGGGGCGCAATCCTCATGGCGCTGCTGTTACTCGCCGCTCAGTTCCGACGCAACCTAAACAATCGCTAGCCGCTACGCCACGACCGACCCCAGGGAGATTTAAAAATGCCGCGTACCCAGACCAAACGCACCGGATCATGGCGCATTGCCGCTGTCCTGCTGGCCCTCCTGACTGCACAAACCAGCTTTGCGGCGCATACCGACCCCGCGCCGCTGCCCGCAGACATGGGTAGCCGCTTCATGCCGCACACAGCGGACGACGGCTTCTTCCCGAGTTTTGAACGCGCGCTGGACGAAGCGAGCACGCTCATTACAAATCTGCAGGTCGAACAACAAAAAGCCGCGGCGCAGGGCAGCGCCAGCACCTCGGGCATGACGTTGATCGTCGCCAAACGTCACGAACTGACGAACTATCGCACGGAAATTTTGCGCCGCCTGGACGCGCAGGACGCGCACCTGCGGCGCTTGGGCGGCAAGCCCTCCACCGCGTTGCGCACACAAATTGAGGCGCGTTTTAAGCACGTCACGGATACGCTCGATGCTATGACCAGCGCCGTCGATACGTCGGCGCGGCTGGAGGCAGCCCGCGCTGCACAGCAAATGATGCACGATCTGATGAAGGCGCCGCGCGCCGCGCGCATCGGCGCGCTCGACCCGGAAGCGCCGACCTGGACACTACGCCCGCCGTTACCCTCGCACGAAGAACCCAAGAGCAGCGCGCGCCCGCAATACTTATCCTACGAACACACACCGGGTGAACACACGCCGGGCGACAACGTCTACGCTTTCCTCGGCAGCACCCTACTGGCGGCGCTGCCGAGTGCCGTACCCGCGCAGGCGACGACCTGCAATTACGCCGCGGCCGATCTGGCCTCGACGCAGGACGCGAGCATCACGCCCGAAATCCAGAAACTGGCCGCTAGTCTTAATTACTCGCCGGTTAAAATTTTCCAGTACGTCACCAATAATATTAAATACCAGCCTTACTACGGCTCGCTCAAAGGCTCCAACGGCGTACTCTATACCGGCGCCGGCGGCCCCACCGACCAAGCTTCGTTTCTGATCGCACTGCTGCGCGCCTCCAACATCCCGGCGCGCTACGTGCGCGGTGTGATCGACGTTTTAGATCCCGCACCGGCGGCGGACGGCGGGCGTGTCGCACACTGGGTAGGGGCCAAGTCCTACCTCGGCGCGGTGAGCATCCTGGCGCAGGGCAAAGCACCGACCTATTTACAGATCACCAACAGCAGCAGCCAAGTCATCGGTGTGCGCGTCAGCCACGTTTGGGTCGAGGCCTGTGTGCCCTACGCGCACTACCGCGGCAGCGCGACCGATAACGCCGGTTTTCGCTGGATACCATTGGACCCCAGCTTCAAGGATCAGACCTATCAGGCGGGCATCAATACCAATCTGAGTTTCGATTACGCGGGTTTTCTGGCCAAGCGCAGCAACACCTTGCCGCACGAATGGTTTGCCGGACAAGTTGCAAGCTACATCAAAGGCGTAGGTCCGAATTTCAGCAACAACACCCTGCAGGACGTACCTTACAGCGGTACGCAGACAGCGCTTAACGTCGATGTGCTACCGGCCAGCTTGCCCTATGAGTTAAATCAGTTCACCAACTGGGGCACCACCACCAGCCCCGAGACCGCCGACCTGCCGGACAGCCACCGCTATAAATTCAACCTCGCGGTCAACAACAGCGCTGGTACGGCGCTCGCACCGGCTGTGACATTATCCCTGCCGCAAGCCGCCCTGCAGCGCGTGACACTGTCGTTCCAGGGCGCGACCAGCGCCGACCAGAGCACACTCGCTGCTTGGCAGAACGACGGCAGCAGCAGTAGCGCTATGCCGTGCAGCATCAACGTGGTGCCGGTGATTAAGCTCGACGGCGTAACCCAGACCACCGGCACCACCGCCGTCGGCCTGTGCAGCACCAATAATCAGCTCAATATGAGCGTGAGCCTAGCCGAATTGAGCACACCCACGGTCAACAGCGTGGCCTACACCAATATCGGCGGGGCCAACTATCACGCCTTGCAGGCCTATAGCTTCCAGGCATCCGACCGCCTGCTCACCGAGCGCGCTAAAAAACTCCTCACCAGCGTCAACGCCAACGCCAGCCCGAATAGCAATCTGGAAGAAACCGAGGGCGAGTACCTGCACATCGTCGGGCTTAAATACATGCGCTACATCTCCGACGGCGCTAAAACCATCGGCGGCTTCTCCAACTCCTCCGGCGAAAGCGGCAATCATATCGGCCTGACCTCCACCACGATGAAAGTGCGCTACGTGTTCGACCTGCCGTTCGCGGTGGACAACGACAGCCTGCTGGTCGACGTGCGCGGCGGGCAATCGCGGGATGTTGATTTGAGCAGCGGCAAGAGCAGCTTCCAGACCTTTTTGCTCGCCGGGTACACCTCGTCTGATTACGAATCTTATCTGTGGCAGGAAAACGCCCAGCGCGATGCCGTATCCACTGTGCGCGGGATTCAGTACGCCAACGAGAACGGCATCACCGTACTCAACATCACCGCCGCCAACGCCGCCACCCAATTACCGCTGCTCAGCAGCAACAGCAACACCGCGCTCAACTACCCGGCGGGCTACGTCACCCAGATTCAGAACGCGGTTAATAACGGCTTCACCGTCAACGTACCGCGCAGCCTGCTGCAGTTCCCGGGCTGGACCGGACCGGTGTGGGAGCAGGAAAAAAATGACCCCGTCACCGGCATCCTGTCCGCCGGTTTCATCATCAGCAAATACGCTGGCGGCTACGCCCTATCCCCGAGCCCCATCACCGCACTCTACAACTTCGGCGGCGTTCTCGGCTCGTCCGACCCGGGTGTACCGCAACTCCAGTTCAACTTCACCAGCGCCGTCGATAGTTTCCTCAACTCCACCAATGCGGCGGCGGGCAATGGCCCCTATGTCGCCCTCGGCGGCGACCCGGTGAACGTCCTCACCGGCAACCTCATCCACACCGAACGCGACCTCGCCGTCAAAGGCCGCGGCGGCCTGCCACTGCTGTTCGAGCGCAACTACAACTCGCGCCTGCCCAATGACGGCCCGCTGGGCTTCGGCTGGACCCACAGCTTCAACCACCTGCTCAAGTTTTACGGTGTGGAAAACGGCATCGTCAAACTCTCCTGGGTCGACGGCAGCGGCGGTGAGAAATTCTTCTTCGCCACCCCGGTGGCCGGTGGTGTGGGCGTCAACACCACCTTGAACAACGCCGCCGGAATCTACGTCACCTTCCAGCGGCTCACCGACGGCAGCTACACCCTGCGTGAGAAAAACGGCCTGACCTACCGCTTCGAGTCCAACCCCGGCACCACCGCCGGTCAAAGCGCGCGCCTGTTATCCATCACCGACCGCAACGCCAATGCACTCACCCTGTCCTACACCGCGGCCGGCGGCTGTGCCGGCGGCGCACTCTTGTGCAGCGTCACCGACG
>JAYVZN010000022.1:0-2523 GCA_043783305.1 Betaproteobacteria bacterium | reverse complement strand
TGTCTGCTACGTGGTAATCGTTAAAATCTTTAGATGCGGCGTTCATCACGCGCTCCTTTTCTGTTGGAAAAAAAGTTCGTGAGCGCCGTTGCGGGGGTTAGGTCCACCGAGCCTGGCGGGTTCACGTAATTCGGAACCCATCGCAACGCTCCTCGGCGAGGGCGGCATTATAGCCTAAGCGGCATCCAGTGCAAAATTTGTTTTAAAACAAATGGTTATGATATGCGGCCTGCAACATTTTCTACTTGCAAGGCGATCGCTCCGATGCAAGCCGCCCCAGTTCCTCGCGCATAGCGACGGGGCGAAGCGCAGGTCAATGTGTCGGAGCCGCTGCGAGTCCCGGCGTGCTACTGATCATCTGCAACGCAAAACGTATTTGTTGAAGCATGATAATAATCCGTTGGAGATAACTTGTGCAGCCGAACTAAATATTCCATCAATTGAGAAAATTTTCTTTGTGCCTCAACATACCACTTGGAATCTAGCGACTTGAACCAACTTGGCTCGAAGTCACTGGAGACGATGTGTTCCTGGGCCTTTGCGAGCGAGTCAAAAGTTTTACCCTCTACACGCTCCGGTTTTCCGTGAGCGAGTCTGTCACGAAGCGAGAACAACTCGGTGGCGAACGATAGTTCTTTTCCTTGCCAATCAGGATGTATTGACTGAGTTTTATGTAGTAGTTTAATTTTTTTGCTCCACTTTTTCTTTTCAATCTCGGGCCAGTTTTCTATATGGCGGTAGCCCAGATTGTTTATGTAAGCCTTAACGCAAAAGGCCATAAATATAACCACTGGCAGCACTTGGGCCGACTGAGGCTTCGTTGTGCCAATGAAGGAAAACAGTGCGTTAAGCACCTGTAGATTCCGTCTTTAGGCTGTTACATCCGCATAAGTTTTTAGGCGGTTCATGATGGCGACCCGTAATGTTCTTCAGGAAATTGAGCGGGCAAAATTGTACTAAGCTCTCTTCACGTTCATTTACTTTGCTTGGTAATTTTTGTGGATATGATCAGGCCAGACCAATAGCCCGCGCCACTTTATCCAGCGTATCATCGCTGGTAATCAGCCGCGCTCCGTGGTGTTCCGCCGCAGCCAGATACAAGGCGTCGTAGACGGTCAGGTTATGCGCTTGTGCCAGTGTGCAGGCCGGTAACAGCAAAGGCCCATGCTCACAAAGCCGAATGGGTAGCGACGCAATCGCTTGCAGCAGTTCGTTAAGCTCTTGCGCTGAAAGTTCGCCGCGCCGTTGCTTGCGCAGCAGTACATTGCCTGCTTCTGCCAGCAACAATTGCGGCGCCAACACTACGTCTGCTCCGCTGGCTGCACGATTGAATGCTGTTTCAAGTTCAGGATGGATGGGGCCGTCCGGCACGAACAAGCGTATCAGCGCGGAGGTGTCGATCACCCAGATCATCGAATCATCGCGCGCGATCCTGCCGCACATCGGCGACGGTATCGCCCAGCGTGCGCCCCGCCAGCCGCGTGCGCCATGCCCGTGCTGGGGCCAAGCCGGGGCCAGCGGCCAGCCGGGCCTCTCGCTCGATGATGCAACGTACCTGTTCCTGCATGCTGCGGTGATTGGCTGCGGCCATTGCCTTTAGTGCGTCGTACACGTCGTCGGGCAGGTTGCGTATGCTCAATGCTTTCATCATAGACCTTTGATATCAAGATGCTACCGATAAAATGATAGCATATTGATTCAAAAAGTAACGATATTACTGGTTTTAATAAATATCAATAAAAACAAATACTTATATAATATAGATGCCCAAATAAAACGAGGTCGCAAAAGCGACCCCTCGAATTTACGCAAGAAACTACTACACGCCAGCATCCGCCTTAAGCGCAGCAGCTTTATCCGTAGCTTCCCAGGTGAATTCGGGCTCGTCGCGGCCAAAGTGGCCGTGCGCGGCGGTTTTTTCGTAGATCGGACGCAGCAGGTTGAGAGAGTGGATGATGCCCTTTGGACGCAGGTCGAAATGCTTCTCCACCAGTGCGGCAATTTTTTCGTCGGAAATCTTACCCGTGCCGAAGGTTTCAACCAGCACACTGACAGGACGCGCGATGCCGATGGCGTAGGCCACCTGAATCTCGCATTTGCTGGCGAGACCTGCGGCAACGATGTTTTTTGCCACGTAACGCGCAGCGTAGGCGGCCGAGCGGTCTACTTTCGAAGGATCCTTGCCGGAGAACGCGCCGCCACCGTGGCGTGAGTAGCCGCCATAGGTATCGACGATGATTTTACGTCCGGTGAGTCCGGTGTCGCCTTGCGGCCCGCCGATGACGAAGCGGCCGGTGGGATTGATCAGGTATTTGGTGTCCTTAGTGACCATGTCCCTCGGCAGCACCGGTTTGACGATTTCTTCGATCACGCTCTCGGTGAGCGGCTCGTGCGAGATGTCGTCAGTATGCTGGGTCGAGATCACCACGGTGTCGATGTGATGCGGCTTGCCGTCTACGTAGCGCACGGACACTTGCGATTTCGCATCCGGGCGCGCCCACGGCAGGCGGCCATCGCGGCGCA
>JAYVZN010000021.1:0-6671 GCA_043783305.1 Betaproteobacteria bacterium | reverse complement strand
ATTTTAAGCGAAAGTGGCGGAATTGGTAGACGCACTGGATTTAGGTTCCAGCGGATCACATCTGTGGGGGTTCGAGTCCCCCCTTTCGCACCAGAACTTTTTGAATTAAGGATGCAAACATGCAAGTTTCCGTTGAAACCACCGGACAGTTAGAGCGCCGTATTCGCATCGCGATACCGCGTGCGCAAATCGAAACGGAGGTGGAAAATCGTTTGAAGCGGATAGCCCGCACTGCAAAATTGCATGGTTTTCGTCCCGGCAAAGTTCCGATGAAAATCGTTGTGCAGCAATACGCTGGTCAAATACGCCAAGAAGTCATCTCAGAAGCCGGAAGTCAGCGTATTAACGAAACTTTGCGTGCGCAACAAGTACGCATTGCGGGTTACCCGCGCATCGAACCCGCTGCGGATGCCGGCAGCGCGGATGAATTGGAATTTACGGCCGTGTTTGAAGTCTATCCGGATGTTGTGATCGGTAGCCTGAGCGATATAAAGATCGAGCGCCCAGTGGTTCAAGTATCGGAGCAAGATGTCGATAAAACTATTGAAATCCTACGCCGACAACGCGCAACCTATGTATCGGTCGAGCGTGCTGCGCAGACGGATGATCAGGTGAATATCGACTATCGCGGTAAAATTGCCGAGGAGTCTTTTGTCGGAAATGAAGCCGCAGGTTATATCGTTACGCTCGGGAAAGGGCAGACTCTCGCCGAATTTGATTCCGCTATCGTGGCGATGAAGCCTGGCGAAACCAAATCATTTGATGTGACATTCCCAGCGGATTACCAAGGAAAAGAAGTTGCAGGGAAAACCGCCACGTTTGAAGTGACGCTGAATAAAGTTTTTGAGCCAAAACTGCCGGACGTTGGCTCAGAATTTGCTCAAGCTTTAGGGGTTGAAGATGGTGATGTGTTAAAGATGCGCGCAGAAGTGCGCACCAATATCGAGCGGGAAGTCGAAAAGCGTATCGAAAACAAGCTGAAGGAGCAGATTATGCAAGCTTTGTTAACAGCGGTGCCAGTGTCCGTCCCGCGCGCGCTAATGGATGCCGAAATTGAGCGTTTAGCACAGCAAATGCGTCAAGACATGCAATCACGGGGAATTCAAGGTGCCGATATCGCGTTACCACCGGAATTTTTTGAAGCACAGGCCCAGCGTCGCGTGTCGCTGGGTTTGATTTTGGCTGAAGTGGTGAAAGCCAATGATTTAAAAGTCGATCCGGATCAAGTGCGAAAACAGGTTGAAGCACATGCATCCAGCTATGAACAACCGGAGCAAGTCGTCGCTTGGTACTATGAAAACCCTACTCGGCTTGCGGAAGTTGAATCCTTGGCGCTAGAGCAGAATGTGGTAAGCTGGGCTTTGAAACAAGTGCGGGTGGAAGATAAAACCACTCCTTTTGACACCTTGATGGGAATGAGTAAATGATCGATCGTTTTATGCATTTTGCCGACCGGACTGGATTTGATCCGCAGATGCTAGGTTACATCCCAATGGTGATCGAGCAAAGCGGGCGTGGTGAACGCGCTTACGATATTTATTCGCGCTTATTGAAGGAGCGCGTGGTATTTTTGGTGGGCCCCGTGAACGATTCGACGGCCAATGTGATTGTTGCGCAACTCTTGTTTCTGGAATCCGAAAATCCAGATAAGGACATTAGCTTCTACATTAATTCACCGGGTGGATCGGTTTCGGCCGGATTGGCTATTTACGACACCATGCAATTTATCAAACCGGATGTCAGCACCTTGTGCACCGGTATCGCGGCCAGCATGGGCGCCTTTTTATTGGCCGCCGGTAGTAAAGACAAACGCTTTTGCTTGCCGAATTCGCGCGTGATGATTCATCAGCCTTCAGGTGGATTTCAGGGGCAAGCTTCGGATATCGAGATTCAGGCTAAAGAGATTCTTTATTTACGTTCGCGATTAAACGAGATTTTATCCAAGCACACCGGAAAGCCGATGGAGGTTATCGAACGCGATAGCGACCGCGACTATTTTATGAGTGGCGACCAAGCCGTTGCTTATGGCTTAGTGGACAAAGTACTGGTTAATCGGGGCGAAGCTACGGATTAATGCCAACACCGTTATTACAAGGATAGGGTTATGAACGACAAAACCGGAAGTAACGAAAAATTACTTTACTGTTCTTTCTGCGGTAAAAGTCAACACGAAGTGCGTAAGCTCATCGCGGGGCCGTCTGTCTTTATTTGCGACGAATGCGTCGATTTGTGTAACGACATTATTCGCGAAGAAATTCAAGGCGATTCAGGTGCAAAAACCGGCGGCAGTGAATTGCCGACACCGGCTGAAATTTGCCAAATTCTTGGTCAATACGTTATTGGCCAAGACGTGGCAAAGAAAATCTTATCGGTCGCGGTTTACAATCACTACAAGCGGCTGAAAAATAGTTCGAAGACGGATGAAGTCGAACTTTCTAAGAGCAATATTTTACTCATCGGCCCTACCGGTTCCGGTAAAACTCTACTGGCGCAAACTCTGGCGCGTTTACTCAATGTTCCTTTCGTCATCGCCGATGCAACCACGTTAACGGAAGCGGGATATGTGGGTGAAGATGTTGAAAATATTATTCAAAAATTATTGCAAAAGTGCGATTACAACGTTGAAAAGGCACAGCAGGGCATCGTTTATATCGATGAAATCGATAAGATTTCACGTAAATCGGATAATCCATCCATCACGCGCGATGTATCGGGTGAGGGTGTGCAGCAAGCGCTGTTGAAACTCATTGAGGGGACGGTGGCATCCGTGCCGCCGCAAGGCGGTCGTAAGCATCCCAACCAAGAATTTGTGCAAGTTGACACCGCCAACATTCTATTTATCTGCGGGGGTGCTTTTGACGGCCTCGTAAAGGTGATTCGTAATCGTTCAGAAAAAGGTGGTATCGGTTTTGGTGCCAAAGTCAAAAGCAAAGAAGACCGTAAGGCAATTGGTGAAGTGCTGCGCGGTGTTGAGCCGGAAGACCTGATTAAATACGGCTTGATCCCGGAGTTCGTGGGTCGTTTGCCGGTGGTTGCAACGCTTGAAGAATTGGACGAAAAGGCCTTGGTGCAAATTCTAACCGAACCGAAGAATGCATTAATCCGTCAGTATCAAAAATTGTTCAATATGGAGGGCGTTGATTTGCAATTCCGCGACAGTGCCATCGCCGAAATTGCACGAAAAGCGCTTTTGCGCAAGACCGGTGCGCGTGGCTTACGCTCCATCATGGAACATGCCCTGCTGGATATCATGTTTGAACTACCCTCGCTGAAAGATGTTGAAAAGGTGGTCTTAGACGAAGATGTGATCAAGGAAAAGTCGAAACCTTTACTCATTTACGCTGACCAGCCGCGCGTCGCGTGATTACTGGGCATTACACGACTCAAGTCTTTTCCACCTATCGCCGCTATTTATTACTAGCGCATTGTTCTTTGTTTCAAAGCGTTATTCCGGACCATACCCAGTCGGCTCTTGATTTTTCCGACTGGGCCCCCATCTCCCACAAACTAGCATCTTAACTTAGGCAGATAAATTATGAGCTTACCTCAAGAGACCCTGGGTGACCGCGTAACGCTCCCGTTACTTCCCTTACGTGACGTGGTGGTTTATCCTCATATTGTTATTCCATTGTTTGTAGGCCGCCCAAAATCCATTAAAGCGTTGGAAGTGGCGATGGAAGCGGGTAAGCATATTTTGCTCGTGGCACAAAAATCGGCATCGAAGGACGAGCCGACGACCGACGATTTGTACCATGTCGGCAGCGTCGCCAGTATTTTGCAGATGCTGAAATTACCCGACGGCACGGTAAAAGTTTTGGTGGAGGGTAATCAACGTGCGCAGATCAGCGATTTTATTGATGCCAAGACGCACTTTGCGGCGGAAGCGGAGATCACGCTGATTGAACCTCCGACCGATAACGAAACCTTAGCTTTGATGCGTAGCGTTTTCACGGAGTTTGACCAATATGTCAAACTCAATAAAAAAATCCCCCCTGAGATATTGACCTCGCTCGCCAGCATTGATGATGCCGGGCGCTTAGCGGACACCATTGCAGCGCATTTACCGATTAAGCTAGAACAGAAACAAGAAATTCTTGAAATGTTCTCTGTGCATGAACGTTTGGAACATCTGTTTGGTCTGTTGAACGCCGAAATCGATATCTTGCAAGTGGAAAAGCGCATCCGTGGTCGTGTAAAGCGGCAAATGGAAAAAAGCCAGCGCGAGTATTATCTGAATGAACAAGTAAAGGCGATTCAAAAAGAATTGGGCGATATGGAAGAAGGCGCGGATCTCGATGACTTGGAGAAACGCGTGGTTGAGGCGAAAATGTCGAAAGAAGCGCAAACCAAGGCCATGTCCGAACTAAAGAAACTCAAAATGATGTCGCCGATGGCCGCTGAAGCGACCGTGGTGCGAAATTTTGTCGAAACAATTGTCAATCTTCCGTGGCGCAAGAAAAGCAAAATTTGTAAAGATTTAGAGCGCGCTGAAGAAGTATTGAATGAAGACCACTTTGGCCTGGATCGAGTCAAAGAACGCATTATTGAATATCTTGCCGTGCAGCAACGCGTGGATAAACTCAAAGCACCCATTTTATGTTTAGTGGGTCCTCCGGGCGTGGGTAAAACCTCGCTGGGCCAATCGATTGCCAAAGCCACTAATCGTAAATATGTGCGTATGGCTTTGGGTGGTGTACGTGACGAGGCGGAAATTCGCGGCCATCGCCGTACCTACATCGGCTCGATGCCGGGAAAAATTTTGCAGAGCATGTCTAAAGTCGGCGTGCGCAATCCTTTATTTTTGCTGGATGAAGTGGACAAAATGGGCGCGGATTTTCGGGGTGACCCGTCTTCGGCCTTATTGGAAGTATTGGATCCGGAGCAAAACCATACCTTTGTCGATCACTACGTCGAAGTAGAATTTGATCTATCGGAAGTTATGTTTGTGGCAACCGCCAATTCATTAAATATTCCCCCAGCGTTATTGGATCGGATGGAAGTGATTCGTTTAGCCGGTTATACGGAAGACGAAAAAATTAATATCGCCATGAATTACTTGTTATTGAAACAGGTTAAGACGCATGGTTTGAAATCGGCTGAAATTAGTGTGACGCAAAGCGCGATTCGCGACATCATTCGGTACTACACGCGTGAAGCTGGTGTGCGAAGTTTAGAGCGAGAAATCGCTAAAATTTGCCGCAAAGTCGTCAAGGCTCTGTTGGCGGATAAAAAATCCAGCAAACTAACCGTGAGTGCGCGCAATCTCGACAAGTACCTTGGGGTGCGTCGCTTTAGCTATGGCATGGCTGAGAAAAGCAACCAAGTTGGTCAAGTCACCGGTTTGGCTTGGACGGAAGTGGGTGGCGAGTTGTTAACGATTGAATCGGTTAAGCTCCCAGGTAGAGGTAAAACCATTACCACCGGCAAACTGGGCGATGTTATGCAAGAATCGATACAAGCAGCATTGTCGGTCGTGCGTAGCCGTTCCAAGCGACTCGGTATCCCCGAGGACTTTTACCAAAACAACGACATTCACATCCACCTTCCGGAAGGCGCTACACCCAAAGATGGACCGAGCGCGGGTATTGCGATCTGTACGGCCATCGTATCGGCGTTAACGGGAATCCCGGTGCGCGCGGATGTGGCTATGACAGGGGAGATTACCTTGCGGGGAGAAGTATTGCCGATTGGTGGTTTGAAAGAAAAATTACTGGCAGCGCATCGCGGCGGGATCAAAATTGTACTAATCCCGCAGGAAAATACGAAAGACTTAGTGGATATTCCGGATAATATTAAAAACAAACTCGAAATGCATCCAGTGCGCTGGATTGATCAAGTCTTGGAATATGCGTTAGAAAGAAAACCACAAGCTTTGCCGGACGAAACTCCCGCGCCGTTAGCGGCAAAAATTGAGGACAAACCAACGACCGTGGTAAAACACTAAGCCCTATCGGCATCCGTGCAAAAACCGGCTGGAGATTTTACCAGCCGGTTTTTTATGTCGATGATTTATGCTTGACACTGTGTTTTTACGACTGCTATAAAGCTTTAAGTACACGGTTCAGCAATGTCATACAAACCAAATAATAAGGGGCGCACTGTGAACAAATCAGAATTGATCGAAGCAATGGCTAAGGATGCGGACATTTCAAAAGCGGCGGCGGGCCGCGCATTAGATGCCGCTGTAAACGCGGTGCAACAAGCCCTTAAAAAGGGGCAGATGGTAACCTTAGTTGGCTTTGGAACATTTTATGTGGGTAAACGAGCGGCGCGTAATGGGCGCAATCCGCAGACGGGCGCTACGATTAAAATCAAAGCCGCGAAAGTTCCTAAATTCCGTGCTGGAAAATCTCTTAAAGATGCATTAAACTAGCGCCCTTTCGGAGAGGTCGCGTTGGAGTTGCAATGCGATTAACCCGGGGGTCTTTGCAGCAAATCAAGCGAACCGTAAGGTGAAGCGAGAAAGGCCCGTTTGGGGTGCTTAGCTCAGCTGGTAGAGCGTCGCCCTTACAAGGCGAATGTCGGGGGTTCGAACCCCTCAGCACCCACCAAGCGCAAGTTTTCCAGCAGCGCAAGTTAGGGAGTGGTAGTTCAGCTGGTTAGAATACCGGCCTGTCACGCCGGGGGTCGCGGGTTCGAGTCCCGTCCACTCCGCCAGAACCGGGCGAGCC
>JAYVZN010000020.1:0-15678 GCA_043783305.1 Betaproteobacteria bacterium | reverse complement strand
GACCCGCTTGTCAGCGCCGCCCTCGACCCCAGCCATAGCGTGGTGGTCGAAGCCTGCGCCGGCAGCGGCAAAACCTGGCTGCTGGTATCGCGCATCGTACGCCTATTGTTGGCCGGCAGCGCGCCTTCGGAAATCCTCGCCATCACCTTCACGCGTAAGGCGGCGCAGGAGATGCAGGCGCGCCTCAACGACTGGTTGCAGCATCTAGCCACCGCCCCGGAAATTGAAGTGCGCGAATTTCTGCGCCAGCGCGCATTAAGTGATGATGAGATCGCGCACAACCTGCCGCAAGCGCGACGCTTGTACGAGATCGCCCTGCACAGCCGGCCCGGTGTCACCATCAATACGTTCCATGGCTGGTTTCTGGATCTACTACAACACGCGCCGCTGCAAACCGGCGCATCCGGCAGCGTCGCCTTGCTGGAACAAACCTCGCCCTTGGTCGACGAAGCCTGGCAAGCCCTCGCCGAGCAGCTACTCGATGCGCCCGACTCCGCCCCCGCGCACAGCCTCAGCGCGCTGTTTCGCGACTACGGCCTGAGCAACACGCGCGATCTCTTGCATCGCTTCATCACGCATCGCGCCGAGTGGTGGACTTACACCCAAGCTCAAGCCGACCCGATCTCCTATGCGCTGGAACAGTTGCGCGCAGAACTCGGCGTCGACTTCGACCAAGAAATTTTGCCGCCCCTGTTCGCCGACGAAATCTTGAGCGCCGCACTGGAAAGATTTGCCGACTTGCTCGCCCAACGCGACACGCAAACCGATCAAAAATTCGCACTGCAAATACAAGCCGCCTTGACTTATCCCGATCTCGAGGATCGCTTCAACGCCCTGCTACCCGCCTTCTTCACCACCGCTGGCACGCCGCGTGCGCGCAAGCCCAGCCAAGCCCTGAGCAAAAACCTCGGCGCGGAAAATGCCGAACGCTACCTGCACCTGAATGAACACATCGTGCAACGCTTAAGCGCGGCCAAACTGCTGCGCACCGAACAAGCCGCGCTGTGCTTCAATCGCGACGTGCTGATTTGCGGCCAAGCCCTACTGCGACACTATCAAGAACTCAAAGATGCGCGCGGCGTACTCGACTTTACCGATATCGAATACCGCGCACGCACCCTGCTTACCGAGAGCGACCACGCTGCTTATATGCAATACAAGCTGGATGCGCGCTACCGCCACATCTTGTTAGACGAGTTTCAAGATACCAACCCCCTGCAGTGGCAAATCCTCAAGAGCTGGTTCGATGCCGCGGTTGAAGCCGGGCGTTCGCCGTGTATTTTTGTGGTGGGCGATCCCAAACAATCCATCTACCGTTTTCGCGGCGCGGATGCGCGCTTGTTTGAATTGGCCTGCGACTATCTCAAAACCCAGTTTCACGCGCTGCATCTTACGCAACACGAGTCGTACCGCAACGCGCAACCGGTGCTCGACACGGTCAATCAATTGTTTGCCACCGAACCTTTGTTTACGCATTTTCAAGCGCATCAGGCACGCCAAACTAATTTGCCGGGCCAAGTTTTCTTACTTCCGCTCGAAGCCAAGCCTGAAGCCGATGCAGAAACCTCCGCCGAGCTGCGCAATCCGCTCACCACGCCGCTTGCCGAAGCCGGTGAATCCATTCACCAGCGTGAAGCCGAACACATCGCAGCCGGGATTCAAACCATCGTCGGCCACTGGGTGATTCTGGATAAAGGTGTGCGACGGCTCGCGACCTACCGCGACATCATGCTGCTCACCCGCATGCGTACCCATTTGCGCGTGTACGAAGAAGCCTTGAAGCAAGTCGGCATTCCTTTCCTCACCTCGCGCAAGGGTGGCCTCTTAGAAACCTTGGAAGCACGCGACCTGGGTGCGCTACTGGAATTTCTGGTACTGCCCTGCGCCGATCTCAAGCTTGCGCATATCTTGCGCACGCCATTGTTCAACGCCAGCGACGAAGACTTACTTACGCTCGCCGCCTATCCCAATGCAGAAAACCCAGACGAAGATGCCGGTAGTTGGTGGCACCGCCTATGCCGCCTCGCCGCATCCGGCACGGCCAGCCCCGCGCTGCAACGCGCGCAGGCCCTACTCGATACTTGGCGCCGCCACACCGATCAACTTCCCGTGCATGACTTGCTCGACCGCATTTATCACGAAGGCGATGTGTTGGCATGTTATCAGCGCGCCGTGCCTGCGGTGATGACCGATGCGGTGCAAGCCAACCTACTGCGCTTTCTCGAACTCTCGCTGACCTTGGAAGGCGGGCGTTATCCGAGCCTGCCGAAATTTATCGACGCGCTGAATCTGCTGCGGCGCGGTGGTGACACCGAAGCGCCGGACGAAGGCCAAGCCGCCGATGCCGAAAATGCTGTGCACCTGTACACCGTGCATGGCGCAAAAGGTTTGGAGCGGCCCATTGTCTGGCTACTCAACGCCAATGCCGTGACCCCGCCGCGCGATGCCTATAGCACCCTGGTGGATTGGCGGCCGGGCGCGGATACGCCGCAGCATTTCTCCTTCACCAGCACCAAGGAAGCGCGCGGCCAAGCGCGCAATGCCCACTTCGAACGCGAAGCGCAACTGCTGGCGCGCGAAGAACTGAATTTGCTCTACGTCGCCATGACGCGCGCGCAGCAATACTTAATCGTCAGCGGTGCGGAAGCTAGCAGTTCGCAAGCGCCTAGTTGGTATGCACGCATGGCGGCTGTGGTTACACCGAATAGCGAACTCACTCCGCCCGACCTTGCGCCCGCCACAGCCGCCGCAATCACCGACCACGCACCTGCCATCAATATCGAAGCCGAGCTACAACTCCTGCGCAGCGCCCCCGCCTGCGGCCAGCGCAGTCGCAGCATCGAGACCCCCGCCATGCGCCACGGCACCCTGTTGCACCGTTTGCTGGAGCAACTCGCCCCACCCTCCCCGGCGAAAGACAAAGCCCGCTTGCAGCAAGAATGGGGCCTCGCAACCGAGGCCTTCGAAGCGCTCTGGATAGAAGCACAGACCATTCTTAGCGCACCGCACTTAGCACGCTATTTCGACCCGACGCACTACCAACGCGCCTGGAATGAAATCCCCTTTCTCAACGCAAAAGGCGAGTTTTTACGCATCGACCGCTTAGTCGAGTTCGCGCAAGAAATCTGGGTCTTGGATTACAAAAGCACCGAAATCGCCAGCGCCGCAACACTCGCGCAGGCCGCCAAACCGCACCGTGCGCAGCTCAACAATTATATACAGGCCATGCAAACGCTTTTTCCGGGCAAACAAATGAAGGGCGGGTTAATATTCAAAGCAGGACTGCTGTTCGAAATCAACAGCCCTGAATAAATAGGCGCTACCGCTAGACCCAAATCAATAAACTTCCAGGAGCCAACATGATCTTCACCCCCGACCTCGTAGCCGAACTGGAAATCCTCGCGCGTTATGACCTATCCACTTTAGGCGAAGGCATTAAAGTGCACACCACTGCAGAGCCGAATGTGATCGCCGCCACCAAACGCCTATTCGACAAAGGCTTGATCTCGCTCAGCGACGGTGGCTACCTCACCAGCCTCGGCCTGGGAGTTGCCGAGCACGTACAAGCCATGCTCACCATCATGAATAAAGATTGAATACAGACGTTACGAAAGCGTCCGCGGAAAGCATCATCGCCGCGACGCAAACCTGGCTCGAAAAAGCCGTCATCGGCCTCAACCTCTGCCCCTTCGCCAAGGCCGTGCATGCACACCAGCGCATTCGCTACTGCGTCAGCCCCGCGCAAACTACCGCCGACTTACTCGAAGACCTCGCCCGCGAACTCCACGCGCTGCACGACGCAGACCCGGCACAATGTGAAACCACGCTCTTGATTCACCCCTATGTGTTGACGGATTTTTTGGAATACAGTCTCTTTCTCCCCACCGCCGAAGCCACCGCCTCCAAGCTTGGCTACGCCGCGGAATTCCAACTCGCGAGCTTCCACCCGCAATACCAATTCAGCGACACCGAGCCGGATGCTATCGAGAACTACACCAACCGCGCGCCCTATCCTACGCTGCATCTATTACGTGAGTCGAGTATCGAACGCGCGGTTGCAGCGTTTCCAGATGCCGCGGATATTTATGAGAGGAATATGGAGACTTTGCGGAAGTTGGGGCGTGCAGGGTGGGATGATTTGTAACGCATTAGGTATTAAATCAACGAATCGGATTGAAATTCACTCTTTGCCAAAAGCGCTCCAAAAACACTACTAATGAAGTTTAGTTGACCGCTGCTTTCGGCACCCCACCCATCACTTTTTCTCCCTAATATTGCAGTTACACTGCCGCGCAATAAGTTGAAGCTCGCCAACATACTCGTTCATAGCAGCGATACGAATTCGTTCATTTTCATCTTTGTAGTATTCAGCCGCTTTTTGCAATGAACTCTTACTAACGGCCGCTTCTTTTATCCCAATATCAGATGAATAAAATTCGATGAGCTTATCAAGCTCTTGCTCAGTAAAGCTTGGAGCATAGTATTTAATGAGCACATCGACAAAATCCTTGGCAGTCCTGGATGTTTGCAGGTTCCTTAAAAGTTTATCAGTTGCAAAATTTATACGATCCTGAAATTCTTTATTAGGATTAAGTTGGCTGAGCATTTGGTCCAACATCTGCTTCGTCTGCATTTTCGCTTCTGCTCTTCCTTCATCTATCGAAGCTTGAAAACTGCTGACAATGCCTTGTATCTCGAACAACTTTCTTGCCTTTATTTCAATGGCATCAGCGTGCGCAATGAGCGAAAAAAAATAAATTAAGGGGCCGATAATCCATTTCATGAACAACCCTTTCGTGGGAAAAACAAATAAAGCCAAGGGCTTCTATTAAAAACCTTTGGCCCTAATGCGTTGCGTATTTTTGCGCCCGTTCACGATCCAATACGCGGTTACAGGAAAACTGCATGTACTTAAGCTTTCTCTTGACTTAGATTATTGAAAGTTCTGGGGGTCAGAATCAGCGTATTGTTGACATGCGCAATCTCCGTGCAAAGTATAAGCAACATCACCGCATGAGCACAAAAGTAATGGCAATGACTGCGACGATGCCTAAGACTACAACTACCCTGCCTGACCGCATAATTCGCGCACGGCTTATCTCTATACGCTCGTACAACCAGCCACGGAATAGCCATCTAAAATTCCTCTCAAGGCAATAAATAGACTTTACCCTTAAATATTAAAAGTGCAAAAGATCGACATGCGCGACGGGCATCCGTAGGACGTGGCAACTATTGGCTCTAATCCTAATAATTTCCCAATAATTTTGCTTAACGAGGATGTCGAATTTAAAATTCGATTGCACTCCACGATATTGGCTGAGCGTGATGCAGCCAAAGACGAAGGGCAAGTCGCGCACCCGAATGATCGGCTGGATCAACTTGGCTACAGGTAATCGCTTCGACGACATCCAGGGCAAGAGCGTAGAGTAGCGGTTTTATCGAAAGAAATAACTCGGGTTTAAACAAAAGGAAGAACATGAATAAAAGATATGCGGGGAAAAAAATACTGGTTGCCGGTGGCACGGGCGGCTTGGGCCGCGCCATCAGCTTGGCGTTTCTGGCGGAAGGTGCTGCCGTATCGGTTACTTATCGCCACCAGACAGAATTCGATGCGCTGAAAAGCGCTGCCGGTGTCAACGCCGCGCAACTCGAAGGTAAAGATGTCAATGTGCTGGACGAAACCGCGCTCAAAAATTTTGTCGCAGACCTCATCGCGCAGCATGGGCGACTGGATGCGCTGGTGAATGCGGTTGGTGGTTATTCCGCCGGTGCTCCGCTGTGGGAAATGGACGCTAAAGCATTGGATCAAATGCTCGATCTTAATTTACGTTCCGGCTATCTGCTGGCGCGCGCCGTCGTGCCCATGATGCTGAAACAAAAAAGCGGCGCCATCGTCAACGTGGCGGCGACTGCGGCCTTCAATCACATGGCTTCGTCAGCGGAGTACGTTGCATCGAAAGCCGCAGCCGTCGCGATGATCGGCTCCCTCGCCGCCGATCTCAAAGGCAGCGGCGTACGCGCGAATTCGATCATGCCCAGCATTATCGACACCGAAGCCAACCGCAAAGCCATGCCCGATGCCGACCACGCCAAATGGCCGAAACCGGAAGAGATTGCGCGCGTGATTTTGTTCTTATGCAGCGAGGATGCCAAGCTGGTGCATGGGGCGGCGATTCCTGTTTAAGTATCGTTTACCATAAAAGTGATGTAGCGGCTTGCATGCTGCAACTGCTGCATCACTCACGCCGCCTAAATTAAAGCATGTGATAATACGCGTCGGTTACGCCATACTTGGTTTAGTGTGTGTTGCAAAAAATAAAAAAGTAGACTTACTTTTTAAAACCCAGCGGTTCTTGTGTGACTCCGTTGATCACCTAAACCAGGCGATCAATACAGGCTTCGATTGAAGCGCTTGTATTGAGAACTTTGGGGATAATCACTACTAATAATTTGCCGGTCCAGCAGAAATTTTAGCTCTCTAGAAATACCATCTATACGGTATCCTATTTCGCTTTAAGCGTTTTTGTCTCTGTTTGTAACTAAATTTTTAGGCTTTAAAAAAACGCAACCAAGCTATGAATGAAACTCTTTGGCATGTCACCGTACTCTCGAATCTGATACGCGGGTACGACAAATACACTCGCACATACTCAAAGGCAAACATCCCGGAGTGCACATTTCAAGACCGCTTTTTTCTACTACGCGAGGGCGATCTCCATCACGGTGTCGCCAAAGCTAAAACGCTTCTCCATCGGCTCTCGTTAACTGAAAATCGGCTCATCGCACTACGCACCACCGTACCGACCCACGAGCTTCGAGACAATACGCGCACTGGCATCGGAATCTTCGTCGAGCGTGGACACATCACCCTCAATGCCGTCGGTTGGGTGAATAATGATGAAACATCGCAGCCGGAGATTATCCCTATAGAAGAAGCATGTGCGTTGTCGTTAAGACTGCTCCATCCTGAACTCTACCCGTTCGAGGACTTGCGACCCCGTAGTTTTTCAGTCTTGCCAGTAGCCAAGGGTTGCCAAGCAGCGTGCCCCTTTTGTTTCTCAGACGCTTCCGTGTCCGCCGAGCAAGACCAAGCACGCCTAGATTTATCACGCGTGCGTCAAATCGCTAATATCGCATGTGCTAGAGGTGCTGAGCGATTTGTCATTACCGGTGGGGGCGAACCTGGATTACTGCGCCATGAAAAGCTATGCGCCCTCATCGCTACGGGTACTGCGGCCATTGGAAAATCGGTTCTCATTACAAATGCGCATCACTTGGCACAGCGCAGCAATATGGAGTGCGCGCAAATGCTTTCTGACTATCATAATGCTGGACTCCGCGTACTTGCGATCTCTCGTCACCACCATAACGACGAGCGAAGTAAAAATATCATGAGTCTCGATACAGACGTTGCAGCAATTGCCACGACCTGGAACTTGGGCCGCGCTCGTTGGCCCGATCTACGTTTACGCCTCACGTGTGTACTGCAACGAGGGGGTGTGGATAGCCTTATGGAGATAGCCTCTTATGTTTCCTGGGCCGCCGCACACGGCATCCAAGAAATTTGCTTTAAAGAGCTCTATGTCAGTACGAGCATTGAGTCGGTCTACCATCGCCATGCGGCGAACGCCTGGAGTTACAAGCACCAGGTGCCACTCTCGCTCATATTGAAGTTTGCCGCCCGTTACAATTTTCGCAAGATTAGCCAACTCCCGTGGGGCTCTCCTGTATTTGCCGGCGAGTGGTGCGGATGGCCTATCCAAATTGCTGCGTACACGGAGCCTAGCCTGCTCTGGGAACGATCCGAAGGAATCGCTCGGAGCTGGAACTTCATGGCTGACGGTCATTGCCTTGCCTCTCTTGAAGACCGCGCGAGTGAAATTCGATTACCGGTGGCCACATGAAATTTTTCGAATTTAAAGCATTTCGAACTGAATTGCTATCCACGCGCAGCGACGTACTCGATTGTGCGGAAACCAATATCTATCGATCACTGTCACACTGGGCTGTTCCACCCACGCTCAAACTTGAGACCACGGTACATCGTTGCGATCTTGCTGCCGAGTGGGTGTCTTACTTTGGATTTGAGCCTGCAATGGCTGCCAACGCGCTGATCTCCTGTGGGGTTCGTGACAGTCTTGCACGTCTTTTTACACACTACGCAACCGAGCGTGCACAGCTTTGGCTACCGGAAGACAACTACCCGGTCTACGCTGAACTCGCTACAAGTGCTAAGCTCAATTTCCGCTTATTCCAAACGCTACCTGAACCCTCGTGGCCCGTAGTTGAATCCACCGCAGGCCACGAACTCTTGCTTGTGACGAATCCGCTAAAACCTCGTGCGCGCTGGCTGAACGATTCTGATGTTGAGACACTATTAGCATGGCTCGCCAAAAATCCTGCGCGGCGCCTCTTGCTGGATGTTGTCTATACTTTTGCTACTCACCTCGATACAGCAACACTGAAACTTTTCAATACGAACCAAACTATTCTCTTGCATTCGACCACTAAAGGTTGGCTGCATCCACGCTTGTTTGGGGTAGCCTTGGTACCCGCACAAGATGTGGCTAAATTGAAGCCGATGTTTCGTGCGGATGCACCTGTTCAGCAAAATCTCGCGCGTGCTCGTGAAATGCTCGGCGCACACGCCACAATGCCAAAATTCATTGCCACTCAACTGGTTACGGCAAAGGCACAACTGCGTAATGCGCTACCGGTGAATGCTCCAGCTCTATGGGAATCCGATGCACCTGGCTATTTCACCCCGGTCACCGCACATTGGAAGGATTTACTCGATAAGCATCGAGTACTCGGCATTCCCGCGACAGCTTTTGGCTCCACCCAAGAGCACATCACCATCCTCAGCAGCCTCAACTTCCTACCGTGAAATCCATCGATTGCATGGCGATTTACGAGGATGCCGAATTCTACGATATCGAATTCAGTACGCGCGATCGCGAAATTCCTTTCTTCCGCAAACAGGCCCAAGCTTCCGGCGGCCCCATACTTGAGGTAGCTTGCGGCACTGGGCGCATTACACTACCCATCGCAAGTGACGGCATTGAAGTAAGCGGTTTAGATGTGTCCGCACCAATGATCGAGCGCGCAAGGATGCACGCTGAGTCAGCTGGCCTCCAAGTGCACTGGTACATCCAAGACTGCCGAGACATTCGTATAGACTCTCGATTTGCCTTAGTTTTTTCCGCCACAAACGCGATGCAACATCTCCTCGAAATCGAATCCGTATGCGCGTTCCTCACTTCGGCACGGCGGGTTTTACGCCCCGGTGGAACATTGATTATTGATGTGTTCCACCCCAACATCGCCAAGCTTTTTCGCAAAGCGAATCAGCGTTATGTTCATAAAACAATCACTCCGCCAGATGGAGTGCCGATCATGATCGAAGCGGCCAGCCACTATCAATCAGATACGCAAATCCTGCAATTTGATCTTTATTATATGCGGGCGGGTAAGCATATTCGCACCAAACATGTCAATATGCGCTGCTTTTTCCCTGAGGAGCTACGTGCAATTTGTTTACACAATGGATTTAAAATAAAAGAGCGTTTCGGTAACTATGATGAGAGTTCTTTCCATGCCAACTCATCAAAGCAGATTCTCGTGCTTGAAGCATCGTAGTCACTTAATAAAGAATATCCATTCTAAAACGTGTGATAGCGCGCGCCGTCGCGCTCCAATTCTTCACGCTGGCGCTGATAGTCCGGATACAGACGCTCCACCGTGTCCCAAAATGCACGCGAGTGATTCATGTGTTTGAGATGGGCGATTTCGTGCGCCACCACGTAATCGATCTGCGCTTGCGGGGCTTTGATTAAGCGCCAAGACAAACGGATCACGCCCGACGATAAACACATGCCCCAGGTGGTTTTGGCGTTGGAGAGTTTTAAATGCGGTGTCACCACGCCTAAGCGCGGCGCATACCAAGCAAGACGTGTCTGAAAATGCTGCGCCGCTTGGCGCCGATACCATTGCCCCACGCGTGTTTGAATCGCTTCTGCATCGCGCGTATCCGACACACCAACCCAGATTTTTCCAACGGAACGAATCGGCTCAGCACGGCGATGGCTGCGGTAGATATTCAATTCCAGATCATCGCCCAGTAGGAGCAGGCGCTCACCATTCTGCCAAGTACGCGGCGGCAAACGTTGTGCTTCCATTTCTTTTAGTTTGGCAACAATCCAGAGCGCGCGTTCTTGGATTAACTGCTCGAGATAATTGTAAGGTTCGCGCGGCGGTGCGCTGACGGTGAGGCCGCTGTTATCCACCTTAAAGCCAATAGTGCGGCGCTTACGCCGAACGAGGGTATAGCTGACGGCTTCGCTCTGTAGCTGGATAAGGCGCGTTTCTTTGAACGGGTAAGCCATGTTGCGCGCTTAATGGCCTGATGCTTGAATTTGCTTCATTTCGGTTTCAATCCAATTTTGGACTTGATCGTTTAATGCCGATGGCTGCATACCCGCTGCGGAAATCGGCGCGCCGATGCTCAGGGTGATCGTGCCGGGATATTTCAGAAAAGAATTGCGGCCCCAATATTCTCCCGCATTATGCGCCACGGGAATTACCGGAGTATTGGTGTGCGTTGCTAACCAGGCACCGCCGATACCATAGCGCCCGGCTACGCCCGGCTCGACGCGTGTGCCTTCCGGAAAAATAACAATCCACAGACCTTTCTGTAAACGGTCACGGCCCTGGTCGGTGACTTGCTTCAGCGCGGCGCGTCCGCCCTTACGATCAATGGCAATGGGGCTAAGCATCGCCAGCCCCCAACCGAGGAAAGGCACCCATAGCATGGAGCGCTTCATGACCCACACCTGCGGTGGAAAAACTTGCTGCAACGCGATGGTTTCCCACGCCGATTGATGCTTGCTGAGGACGATGCTGGGGGTCGTTGGAATGTGCTCGCGGCCACGCACTTCGTAGCGCAGATTGCACAGTACGCGCAACAGCCACAAAACCATATGCGACCACATTGAAATGACCCGATAACGCACCAACGGCGGAAAGGGAAAGGTCAGTAACGCCAGCAGGGAAAACGGCGGCGTTAAAATAATCAGCGACAGTAAAAACAAGAACGAGCGCAGTACAATCATGCGCCTAATATCACTCGCTTGACCGCCGCGGCCAAATCCGGAAACACCCATGTATTCTCGGGTAGGCCGCCCGCCTCCAAGGTGCGCTGCCCTTTACCGGTCTTCACCAGGATAGGCTGCGCACCCACCGAATCGGAAGCTTTTAGATCACGGATTGCATCGCCGACACTCGGCACACCCAGCAAGGATGAGTTAAACCGGCGGCCGATTTCTTCAAACATACCGGGGCGTGGCTTGCGGCATTGGCAATTTAAATCCGCCGAATGCGGGCAATAAAACAAAGCATCGATGCGCCCGCCAACTTGAGCCAGGGAGCGATATAACTTGTCGTGAATTGAATTCAACATCGCCATATCGAATAGTCCTCGCCCAATCCCGGATTGGTTCGTGGCGACGACCACTCGGTAGCCAGCTTGATTCAAGCGTGCAATCGCCTCTAAGCTGCCCGGTAAGGGTTTCCATTCATCCGGACTCTTGATGAAATGGTCGCTGTCAAAATTGATAACACCGTCGCGATCAAGAATAACAAGTTTCATGATTGAACTCTGAGTTAAGACACACTATCACCCTAGTTTACCAATATCGGCGACGCGATTCATTAAATCGCCCAGGGTGGCAAGTAACGATAAGCGATTTTGCCGCAATTGCGGCTCTTCGGCCATGACCATCACGTTATCGAAAAAACCATCCACCGGCGCGCGCACGCCCGCCAATTCACACAGCGCATCGGTGTAATCTTCCGTCGCCATCAGCGCATTTATTTTCGGCACCAACATCACGATGGCAGCGAATAGGGTGCGCTCGGCATCTCCTACAAACAAAGCCGGGTCCGGTGCTTGATGCACGACTTCTGTTTTTTTCAAAATATTTTGAATGCGCTTGTTGGCTCCCGCCAGCGCTTCCGCTTCGGGCAGTTGCTTAAAAGCGCGCACGGCATCCATGCGCGGCAACACCTGATCGATGCGCGTGGGGTGCTGTGACAGCACAGCATCGATTTCATCCGGCTCGAACGCAAGTTCGCGTAGATAACCCTTTAAGCGTTCCAACATAAAACCGTGTACATCCTGCGCGACGGATCCGGGTATTTGTTCGACATTAAACGCCGCGCACGCCATTTGCAGTAACTGTAATAAATCTAGCGGCAATTCTTTTTCAATAAGAAGGCGCAGTACGCCCAAGGCCAGACGACGTAACCCGAACGGATCTTTATCGCCTGTCGGCACCAAGCCAATACCGTAAATACCCACCAAAGTATCCAACTTGTCCGCCAGCGCGACCGCCGCGCCGACGCGCTCCGTCGGCAAGTCATCGCCGGCAAACCGCGGACGGTAGTGCGCTTCAATCGCTTGTGCCACTACTTCGGACTCGCCGTCGAGTCGTGCGTAATATTGCCCCATTAATCCTTGCAGCTCGGGGAACTCGCCCACCATCTCGCTTAATAAATCCGCTTTACATAAATACGCGGCACGCCCGACGGAGTCGCTGTCAATACCCAGCGCTTGCGCGATACCCTGGGCAAGTTTTTGAATGCGGGTGACGCGCTCTAATTGCGTACCCAACTTATTGTGGTAGACCACTTGACCTAGCTTGGGAACACGTGCTTCCAATTTAATTTTTTGATCTTGTTCGAAGAAAAATTTTGCATCCGACAAACGGGCGCGCAGTACGCGCTCGTTGCCGTGAATAATGTGCTGCGGGTCGTCTGTTTTGAGATTGCTCGCCAGGAGAAAGCGTGGCAGTAATCTGCCTGCGCGATCCAATAAAGGAAAGTATTTTTGATGCTGTTGCATGGAAAGGATCAAACACTCTTGCGGCACCGACAAAAAGGCCGGATCGAATCGGCCGGCGTAGACCACAGGCCATTCCACCAACCCGGTCACTTCATCCAGCAGGGCTTCGTATTCCACCGGCAGCGCATCGCCCGCTGCCAGCAATAAAAGCACCTCGATATCGGCGCGCCGCTTAACGAAGGATGGCATGACGCGACCGCGCTCTTCGAGAATCACTTCATAGTGGTTGGCGTGATCGATGACCAAGGTGCGCTCACCCATGAAACGATGGCCGCGAGTGGTGTTGCTGCTGGAAACACCAAGCACTTCACCGGGCAGAACTTGCGCACCATGCATCATCACCAGCCCATGCACCGGGCGCACAAATTGATGTTCGGTATCGCCCCAACGCATCATTTTGGGAATGGGTAAAGCACGAATTGCGTTTTCAACGACGGATTCAATGCATGTCGCAATGTGGTCACCGGATGCCACGTCCGAGTAGTACAAGAACTCACTATTTCCTTCAACGCGACGCTCCAGTTTTTCTAAATGTGTGGTGCTCAGTCCCTTCGCTGCCATTTTTTTCAATAAGGCTTGCGTCGGCTGTCCAGCGGCATCCAAGCCGATGGAAACGGGCATCAGTTTCTCTGTGAAAAGTTTATCGGGGCCTTTCACGTTGACATGCATCAACTGCACCGCTAAGCGCCGTGGTGTCGCAAACCAGGAATAACCCGCTTCGGCATCAACCAAATGACGCCGATGCAAGTCCAAAATAATTTTTTCGGCGAAGGCCTGACCTAAACGCGCCAAGGCTTTGGGAGGGAGTTCTTCGGTGAGCAATTCGATCAGTAAAGTATCTTGCATAGATTCTTTCAAAACCATTGGCCGCGTCAGCCGCAGCGTAAATTCAATTGTTCTTTAACAGCGGAAAACCCAGCGCTTCTCGTGAATCGTAATACGCCTGCGCCACCAACCGCGACAATTGGCGCACACGACCAATATAAGCGGCGCGCTCGGTTACGGAAATCGCACCGCGCGCATCCAACATGTTAAAAGTATGCGAACACTTCATAACTTGCTCGAAGCCCGGTAAGGCCAGCCCGGCTTCCATCAAGCGCTTGGCTTCGAGTTCGTGCTGATTGAATTGCTCCAGCAACCACGCGACATTGCTGTGTTCGAAGTTGTACTTGGATTGTTCGACTTCGTTTTGGTGGTATACATCGCCGTAGCTCACGCCGGGAGTCCAGGTGAGGTCGAAAATATTTTCCACGCCTTGCAAATACACGGCAAGACGCTCCAAGCCGTAGGTAATTTCACCCAGAACGGGCTTGCAAGCAAGCGAGCCTACTTCTTGAAAGTAAGTGAACTGCGTGACTTCCATGCCGTTCAACCACACTTCCCAACCCAGGCCCCAAGCACCCAGCGACGGCGATTCCCAATCGTCTTCGACGAAGCGAACATCGTGTATTTGGGTATCGATACCAAGCGCGCGCAAGGAATCGAGATACAACTCCTGGATGTTCTCGGGTGAGGGTTTAAGCACCACTTGAAATTGATAGTAATGCTGTAAGCGATTGGGATTTTCACCGTAGCGCCCATCTTTGGGACGGCGCGAAGGTTGCACGTAAGCCGCCTTCCACGGTTCGGGGCCGAGCGCGCGTAAAAATGTGGCCGTATGAAACGTGCCCGCACCCATTTCCATATCGTACGGTTGCAGCAGTACACAACCTTGCTGCGCCCAATAGCGCTGCAAGGTAAGAATAATGTCCTGAAAAGTAAGCATCACGAGCTTTCTAAAAATAACGGACGCAAAGAATCGCTAGAATGGCGAATTCTAAGCTGTTTTGATATCGATAAAAAGTCGATTCTGGAAATATAGCCGGGCAACACGTTGTATCATCGTGACCACAACCACACTTTTTGGAGTTTATATTATGCGGATTGCATCGCTTATCATCCTGGCCCTCAATTTATTCGCCTTCAATGCCCAGGCCGCGTCCAATGCACCTTGGGGTCGCGCCGCACTGATGGAGAAGGAGTACAGCAAACAAAAAGTCGTTTACGATGTCGCCGTCCACGATGTCGCGGCACTCACCAGCGTACTCGACCGCGCCAGCCATGTTAGTTTATTGAATGGTGCCGATCCTTTCGACAATAAAATTATCATTGTGTTGCACGGCCAGGAAATTCCCTTCTTTGCCATCAAGAATTTTACAAAATACAAGGATTTAATGACGCGCGCGCAGAGTCTGTCCGTGGGCGGCATTATTGAGTTCCGCATGTGCCGCTTGGCCGCGCAAGGTCAAGGATTTAAACCGGAAGATATTCACGGTTTCGTAACCGTTGTGCCGATGGCGGACACCGAGATTATCGATCTACAACATAAAGGGTACGCCTACATGCGCTGACGTAGTAGCACGGCGAGCAAAAGTACGCCGCCGAGCAAAGCCACGAAAGGCGTATTGCCCCAGCGCACATACGGTGTGCTGCCGCTAAAGCCTTGCGCCGTAGCGAAACGCCAGGATTTGCTTCAAAACGCGGCCTTTTCCATTGCCGCTCACTTTACATTTAGGGTCATTGCGTGGTTCTTCACAAACCTGAAACCTACCTGACCCCATTACCCACAATTTTTGTTTCAAAAATGCGCGATTTAATGATGTCGTATTCCAGTAGTAATATATATGGGATTAATTTTTTGGCTCTTCCTCAATTTCACTGTGAATTTTCCCACAGTGCGCGAGAATTCTGTTTCTTAAACTCATTGCATCCATCATGAAAGACACCGCCCTGTA
>JAYVZN010000019.1:0-40314 GCA_043783305.1 Betaproteobacteria bacterium | reverse complement strand
GAATGACTACTTCCCCTAAAGTTGATCAGGCGCTCCCGGTGCGGGTCCAACCCGCTTCACATCAACACGTGCCGTGCACTGGTGATTCTTGGCCGCCGTCCGGCGGCTTGTTCATTCCTTTCGCTGTTTCAATGTTCCTTTCCTACAGACGCTTTTCTTAATCTGTTCAGACAGCGAATTTATTCAAGCGAAAGTCCTCGCCGTATTTCAATACCGCCCAGGCCAATCGCGCATTCTTGGCGGCGATTGCCACCACCGCACGCCAGTAACCACGGCGCTCGACCAGGCCGCGCGCCCAACAACTGAAATAATCCTGCTTCTCGCCTATGCTGTTGAGCACAGCACGTGCCCCCATGACGAGTAAGCTGCGCAGGTAACTATCCCCGGCCTTGGTGATGTGGCCCAATCGAGCTTTACCACCACTGCTGTGCTGTCCCGGGGTCAATCCGATCCAAGCAGCAACCTGACGGCCATTCTTGAAGTCATGGCCATTGCCGATGCTGGCCAGGAGAGCGCTGGCGGTGATCGGGCCGATGCCCGGGCGTTGCATCAAGCGAAGACTGCGTGCATCCTCACGTGCGGCCTTGGCAATCGCTTTGTCGTACTCGGCAATACGCAGATCGAGCTGATCGGCGTGAGCTAAGAGATCGTTGATGCATTGCTTGGAATAACCCGGCAGATCGTCCCGGTGTTGGCCGAGGCTTTGGCGCAAGCCCGTCACCTTCTGCGGCAGGACGATGCCGAATTCGGCAATCAATCCGCGCAGGCGGTTATAGCTTGCGGTGCGCTCCTCTACAAAGCCTTGCCGGGTGCGGTGCAGGCACAAGATGATCTGCTGATGCTCTTCCTTGACGGGGACAAAGCGCATGTGGGCGCGGGTGATGGCCTCAGTGATGGCGGCGGCATCCGCCGCATCGTTCTTGCCACGTTTACCGCTCATGCGGTAGGGGGTGACGAACTTGGGGGCGACCAGCTTGACGGTGTGGCCGTGAGTCCGAAATAGGCGTGCCCAGTGATGGGCGCCGGAGCAGGCTTCCATGCCGATGGTGCAGGGTGATAAATTGGCGATGAGCGGCAGCAGCTGATCGCGGGATACCTTGGGTTTGACCAGCTCGGCGTGTCCGTTTTCATTCACGCCGTGTACCGCGAAAATGTTCTTGGCGAGATCAATTCCAATCGTGATAATAGTCATGACTTTTCCCTCCTGGTGGTGTTGATGAAATCGAGAAATTCCATCATGGCACTTTTGATGCCGTTTGCGGTGACTTCGCTGCCGCCTTGGGACGGGGAAGTCCCTTTCATTCGTTGGGGGTTCCCATGAAATTCTTCCTGCCAGCAGCAGGTAGCAGAGCGGAAGCTGATGTTGTTCTTGAGAGCATTGCCAATTTTATTGGTTTTCCTCTCCCTGAACGCCGCATTTTTCGTTTGGCGTTTTCCCACAACGGTGAAGATTACGAGGTCGAGATTGGGAAACTCGCTCCCATGTACTACAACGAGGGTGCTTCCCCCGTAGTAGCAATTCTCGTAGCAGAGAGCGGTAGCCCATACGCAATATGTCTAGCCAATCGCGGTGTTCTACGAGGCTCCCCCATCTACGCGTCCAAAGAATCAGTGAGCGACATAGAGTATTTCGATGTTGAGGGCAATGAACTGACAGGGCCTGTATGAAACGCTCTGGTAAATATGGGTTCTTTGCCATCATTCACCCCCAACCCGGCAGTCAACCGGACTCGCCTTCGGCGAGCCGGTTACTTCTACGTTGGGCGTTACTCAATCAGAGAGAAGAGTCATGAACGAAACTGTCGTGCGGGGAGACAGGGCGAATGTATTCGCTACCTGCGAACAGATGGGGGAAGCTGCGGTATTAGCAGACCTTGAACGCAGTGGTAGCAGGTTTCAATCGCGTGCTGAAGATGCAATTGCTTGGGAGTGGGTATACGAGCAGCGCATCAAGCGTGACATAGCCACTGGAGAAGCTCTTCGCAATACCGCGAAGCAAACAATGTATGTGGCGGCAGGCACCTTCCTTGTGGCGCTGTTTACTGCTGCAATTGTAGCCACAGACTATTTCACACACTGAGCAGCTATGCCTAACGGCGCTCAACCTGACCGCCCACCAGCCGCGCCGGTGGGTTCCCTCCGCGCTGCGCGCTCCGGCGGCTGGTTAGCTTTCGTCTGGATTGCACATATTTTTTTGGGAGGGTAGTGCTATGAATGCATCAATTTTGGTTACGCGTACCATATCTCTCAATGAAAAAGTTGGTGCCATAGCCCTAGTAGTAGCTGGCCTTTTTTCTTTGGTGCTGACGCATTTCGCGGCACCACTAGCACCGCTCAGGTTGCTAGCACTTGCGCTCGCGGCATTCGCAGCATGGTGCCTCTGCGACGAGTTGGGGATGAGAAAACCACTCAATCGTGGCGGCTTTGTGTTCTTTGCCATCGCGATACAGTAAAGGTTCAAATCGCCCTTGGCGTTGCGCCAGAGTTCGTAGGTCGCTACTACCTGCTCTATGGGGGGGTCCTGCTCACTGCTCTACTGTTTTGGTCCATTGCATTCCTCCATAGGAAACGCACATCGAAGGTGGTGGGGGCGGTCGGTGTTTTGGCAAGCATGGCTCCAATCGTCGCCTTGGTGATCGGGCATCTCGCACTTGGTACTGGTGCATTATTCGGCGTTGGCGCGATATTATCGGCAACGGAAGGGGTTGCACCAACTGACCTCAGTTTTGTCACGTTGATCGACCGAATCTTTGGTCTCTGGTGCTATCTTTCGGCTTGGCTTCTTTGGGGCGGTCACGTTCGGTCTTCCGCGATGCCAGAATGAAGTCCAACCGATCATTCCAGTGGATCGCCTTCGGTGCTGTTGAATTCAGATGTTGGACATCATGAAAATCCTCGCAATCTCAGGCAGCCTTCGGAAAGCATCGCTAAATACAGCATTGCTTCGTGCTATAGCACGCATTGCGCCGCCCGAAATCGAAGTTGCGCTGTATCGCGGCCTCGGCGACTTGCCTTTGTTTAACTCGGATATTGAGGCAACCGAACCAGCGCCCGTCGTTGCTCTCCGTGAACAAATCCTAGCTTCTGACGCGCTGCTCATTGCCAGCCCGGAATACGCACACGGTGTCACAGGCGCTATCAAAAATGCACTGGACTGGATGGTCGGCAATGAATCTTTTGTAAACAAACCGGTTGTGTTGCTGAATACGTCTTCACGTGCAACCCATGCACAGGCGGCATTGCGCGAAACGGTGTCTACCATGTCAGCGCGCCTTGTTGACAGCGCATGCATTACAATTCCCTTGCTCGGCTCCGGTTTCAGCGAAGACGATATCGTTCAGCACCCAGATATCAAGTCCGCATTGCTTGCAGCGCTGCTCTTACTCAAAGCGGCTGTTCAGTCTGTCGCGCCTGAGCAGGAAAACGAAACTCGTGTCGCAGGTTGAGTAACCAATGATACCCAACACGGTGCTTGTGAGGGCCGCGCCAAAAGCGGGCGAGCCCCTTAATTTTGCGTTTTTACGTTGGGCCTTACAAATTTCCACCACTCGAAACGAACGGCACCCCAAATGACCCTGGGCCCACTTTTTGCCTACAAAGCATGGGCCAACGAAGAATTGTTCGCAGCCCTCGCAGAGGTGGATGCCGAGAAATATCCCGCCGAAGCGCACACCGCAATCCAAATCCTGAATCACGTCTACGTGGTCGACTGTATCTTCAAAGCTCACCTCGCAGGCCGTGCGCACGACTACGCGGCCACGAACACGAAAGAAACGCCGTCCTTGCATGCTCTTGCGGCGGCGGTGAAGGACGTGGATGCTTGGTTCCTCGCCTACGTCACCACCCTACCAAGCTCGTCGCTCCAGGAGCAGGTGTGCTTCGTGTTCACGGACGGCGACGCGGGCCTCATGAGTCGTGAAGAGATCCTCTTACACGTCATTACGCATGGCGGCTATCACCGAGGCGGTGCCGGTCAGGTCATGCGCGCCGCCTCGGTGGCTCCACCGCGAGACCTGTACACTCGCTTTCTTCATTCGTCCGAGCCAGCGCGCCGCGAGTGAGGCCCAACCCATCCATTACATGGACGCTGCGCGGAAGTCGCGCAGCCGCTGGTGTCAAACGCTAAAGCTTTACCCCCCATGCCCAACTCAAGGATAGTGTTATGAAACGAGTAACTGTCGGCGACATTGTCGAACACCGTGTAGTTGAAACAATCCAATCATCACACATTGATATTCCCCACGCAGCGCAACTGACGCATCTTCAATTCAGGCGTTTTACTGGCTGTCCGATGTGCAGCCTTCATATTCATTCCTTTGTACAAAGAGGCGACGAACTCCTAGCGAACAGCGTTCAAGAAGTCGCCGTGTTCCACTCTTCAAAGAAAGCGATACTCGTACATCATGCTGCAGTGCCTTTCGCACTAATCGCTGACCCAGCGAAATCGCTTTATGCAGCGTTCGGTGTCGAAGCGTCAATACTTTCTGTCCTCCACCCACGGTCTTGGCTCCCTGCCATGCAAGGACTGCTCAGGCATGGCATGTCCCTCCCCGAGCGTGGTGAAAGCCCGCTTGGGCTGCCTGCTGATTTCCTCATTGGGAAAGATGGTCGAGTTCTGGCTTGCAAATACGGCAATCACGCATATGACCAATGGTCGGTCGACGAACTTTTGGTATTGACGAGGAATGTTGAAAATATCAAGCTTTAACCGCGGAATGCTGCAAAAATACGACGCGCTCGAAGGACGGGCTGCATCGCTCTACACGGCCTTGTTGCGTGATCGTCTTGCCGATGCGAGCCAGAATAATATTCGCGCACGGGTGCCTCATTCGTTCATCAGCTTGGCCAGGGAGCGCTGATCGGGCCTCCTCTGTGATTGCCAACCACTGGGTTAGTCAGGCTCTCCCCACGCTCGATCCTACCTCTTTGCTATCGCGCTCTTGCTCTTGCAGTCACAACTCGTTTGAAGTTGACTTCTACGTTAGCCATCTCTTTTTACGCTCAAAGTGTTATCATTTATTTATGATTGATTGGTCTTCCTGCCTTGATGTCGAGCGCGACCCTGATCGCGTAAGCGGTGCTTGGGTTTTCCGAGGCACACGGGTTCCTGTTGCCGCTCTCTTCGAGAACCTCGAAGAAGATGCCTCCGTCCATCAGTTCATTGAGTGGTTTCCCGGTGTCTCCTTGTCTCAGGCTCGCCACGTTCTGGAACACGCGGCCAGATCTACTTTGTTGACCGTATAAGTGCGTGTCTTGTTTGACCAAGGAACGCCTGTTCCACTGCGGCAATTTCTCTCGGGACACAGTGTCTCCACCACTTATGAACTTGGTTGGGCTACTCTAAAGAACGGCGAATTGTTGATATCTGCTGAGGAGCAGGGATTCGAGGTAATTGTTACCACCGACACCAATAAAACCTTGCGGCCCGACAAATTGCTGTCATTGTTCTCTCTACAACAAGTTGGCCTCGCATTCGGGTTGTCGTAGAGCATGTTGTGTCCGCCGTAAATTCAGCATCCGTCGGCAGCTATGTCGAAATTTCCGTCCCTTAAACGGCTAACCCGGCGCTCAACCTCGCTCCCTTCGGTCGCTGGACGCTACGCCGCAAAGCGGCGCAGCGCCGGTTAGATTTACTACAAGGGCTTCCCCAAATTTACAACTACTGTTTTGGTTTTTAATTCATGGCCACTTCCTCATAGTTCGATTCAAACCGCACTGCCCCCGTTGTGTAAAAAGGTGGACTGCGAAACTACAAACGATCCTATTGGGATCACGACCCGGACCCTGATGAAAGACGCGTACCGAGGCTTTCATCGTTAGTCGGGAATAATGTCTTCCCTTAAAGTTAATCAGGCTCTCCCGGTGCGGGTCCAACCCGCTTCACATCAACACGTGCCGTGCACTGGTGATTCTTTGACCATCATCCGGCGGCCAAAATTGGTTCAATTTATGCGGCGATGGATTTCATCCTTATAGCCGATAACGGCCATCCACATACGTGGAACTCATGGCGTATCAGCGCAGCGTAAAACAATCCAGGTCATCGGCAAAAACGCTGGGGCCGGTATAGTCGCGCGCAATGATGGCGCGTGTTTCAGTTTCGCGTCCCAAGGTGCGCAGCATCCGGTGCGACAGCACCAGTTGTTTCACCTCGGCCGCCGCCGCGATGCGCCCGATTACCGAAGGCGGCATGTGCAGGCGGCGCACAGCACCACTGACCCCTTCTGGTACGGCGTTGTGGGCGACGAATACATCCGCATGCGCTGCAATTTTTTCCAGATTACCGTTATCGCCGTTGGTGTCGCCGCTAAATGCGAGACTATGGCCGCCGATCTGCACGCGCCACGCCAAAGCCGGTACCGATCCATGGATAACGGTGGTCGCATCAGCAACAATACCCGCGCTGGAAAAAACACGACGCACTTCTTTTGCATCGGGTTTCACGGCGTGTGGTTGCAATAAATAACTATCGGCATCGGGAACGATGAACTCACTTAGGTAGCGAAACGCACCGCGTTTGGCATCGAATAAGTCGAGTACAAATTCCGGCGTGGATGGGAACAAATCATTACCGTCCGGGCCATACACGGGCAATGGTCGTTGCCGATTTTCAAAGTAGGAGGACTTTATCAGTGCCGGAAAATCCGCACTGTGATCCGCGTGCAGATGCGTAAACAAAATCAGATCAAGATCCGCCATCTTAGCCCCCGCTTCGCCAAAACGCAGTGCGCTGCCGCCGCCGCTATCGATCAGCACCCGCGCGCTGCCGTTCTGCCAAATCAGATAACTACTGGAAGCGCGCTTGGTTTGCGTTTCGGGGCCGCCTGATCCCAGCACCTGCAATTCAATGCCTTTGCCGGTACAGCCGGCCGCGAGGACGGACGGCGTGTCCAGTACCAAAAACAACAGTAGCAACAGCATACGCAGCGGCATACTCAATCCTCTCTAAATAAAAATTTATACTACGATGATGAAAATTCCGGGTAATGCCGATCCAGCGTTACCACGTTTTCGCGGAGGATAACCGGCCCACGGATTGTACGATGCTGACTTTGTCTGTGGCGGAGGTGGTGCCGGATGATTGAATAAAATTAATAGCAGTTCTCGCCGGTGCTGGAGCCGTCCCGCTGGACTGTGACACGGGTTCTGAGACGAAGTTCCCCATCCATTTTTACTGCTGGCTGTAAGTATTTTGCTTCGATAGCGACTACTGCAACAGTATGATAATCTTTGCCGTGCGCTACGCATGTATTGTTATTGTCATGCAGCGAAGCTACGCTCAGCGCAGCTTTATTCAACGACTACCCGCCTGTCCTGCGCAGGCGTTATGTCGATATTAGTGTGTTTAACCATCAAGGAGTAATTTAAATGTCAATTCAATCCAAAGGTGCAACCCTGGCTTCTCTCGCTGCCGTTATGGCTCTGTCCATGTCGGCTGTAATCGCTGCAGAAAGCCCCGCAGGCAGCAGCGGCGCGGCCGTTGGTGCCGGTGATAAAGTGCATTGCTACGGTGTAAATTCCTGCAAAGGCACTGGTGATTGCAAGACCGCAGCCAATAGCTGCAAAGGTCACAATGCATGCGGCGGCAAGGGTTATAAGGATATGTCGGCTAAGGAATGTTTGGGCAAAGACGGTGTAATGTCCGACATTAAGTCGTAAGTCAAGAATCCAGGCACTGTGCCTGGGTTTTTTGCCCGGACGACTGATTCATGACAGCCGTCCGAGCAAAAAATATTTGAACGTATGAACCCTGATACCCGCCCCATTAAAAAAACTTCACCGGGTTTTGGCCTGGGCCTTCGGCCCGTGCACTATCCGGATTTTCTACGCGCCGCGCAGCCAGTCGATTGGCTGGAAATTATTTCCGAAAATTACTTGGTTCCCGGCGGCAAGCCGTTGGCCATGCTCGACTCCATTCTGGAGCGTTACCCGGTGGCGATGCACGGCGTTTCCCTGTCGATCGGCTCAACCGATGGCCTGGATGTGCAGTATCTCGCCGATCTCAAGGCGCTGGCGCAGCATGCGCAGCCGCTTTGGATTTCGGATCATCTCTGCTGGACCGGTGTGCAGGGCCGCAATTCGCATGACTTGTTGCCGCTGCCTTACAGTGAAGAAGCGCTGCGGCTGGTGGTGCGGCACGTCCAGCAAGTGCAAGACACGCTCGGCCAGCGCATTCTGCTGGAAAATGTCTCGAGCTACCTCGAATATTGCAGTTCCGAAATGAGCGAATGGGAATTTCTACGTCAAGTCTGTGAACAAGCGGACTGCCTACTGTTGCTCGATGTTAATAACATTTACGTCAGCAGTATTAATCATGGCTTCGATGCGGTTGAATTTCTCAACCACCTACCCCCGGAGCGCGTGCAGCAAATCCATTTGGCGGGCCACAGCGATCATGGCGACTACATTGTGGATACCCATGACCACCCGATTGCTGAACCGGTGTGGGATCTTTATCGCTACACCTGCGCGCGTTTTGGTGCCGTCGCGACCCTCATCGAGCGCGATGACCACATCCCGGAGTTGCCCGAGTTAATTGCAGAATTAAATCGTGCGCGCACGATTGCCGCCGAGACACTCGACGCGTTGGCGCAGCCCGCATGAGCACACGTTCGTTGAGCGATCTGCAAATTGCCCTGCACGGCCATTTGCTCAACCAACCCAGCGCTATCACGCAGGAGGTGGTGGATGGCGGACGTATCAGCGTCGATCTGCGCCTGAACATCTACCACAATGCTTATCGCATTCGGCTCACGGATAATTTACGCGACGCGTATGAAAAAACCTGCGCCTATATCGGTGACGAAACTTTTGATGCTGCGGCGCTTGCCTTCATCGAAGCCAACCCACCGCAACACCGCAGCTTGCGCTGGCACGGCACGGAATTCCCGCAATTTCTAGCACGGCAATTTCCGCAGGATCAGGACATTGCCGAACTCGCGTGTATCGATTGGCAGTTGCGGAACGCTTTTGACGGCCCCAATGCCACCCCGGTAGCGCTCACGGAAATTGCCGCTTTAACCGCTGCGGACTGGGAACACGTCAGCTTCCAATTTGCGCCCACCTTATTTATCGCGCCCTTGCGTTACAACAGCGTTAGCATCTGGCACGCACTCGACCAAGCGCAAACGCCGCCAACCGCACAAGCCTTGCCCCAGCCCGCTTGGTTGTTGATCTGGCGCAAAGACTGGCAACCGCATTTCCGTACTATTCAGGACGTGGAACAGACGGCCCTAACGCAATTGCAGGCGGGTGCGTCGTTCGCCCAAGTGTGCGCCGCCTTGGGCCAGGAATATTCCGATCAAGAAGTGGCCGATGTCGCCGGTGCAAGTCTGCGCACCTGGTTGCAGGATGGATTGATTGTGGGGCTGACCGGTGTGTCGCCTTTAATAGCGTGATCTTAGCCACCACGCTTGAGCGATTTTCGGCTTGTCATTGGAGGAAAAATGAATCGTTTTTTAGGCGGTATTACAGCTTTAGTTACAATCTTTACAGTCGGTATTACGGCAGCGGAAGTTCAAGGTGCTGAGCAGAAATACCCGAATGTGGTGGAAGTGAAAGTGCAGGCGCACGGCACAAATCATTTTAATTTCGATGTCACGATATCCTCACCTTACGATTCAGAGCAGCGCTACGCCGATGCGTTTCGTATTTTAAGTGTTGATGGGCAGGTTTACGGCGAACGCAGGCTGTTGCATGACCACGCAACAGAGCAGCCGTTCACGCGCGATTTATACGGCGTAACGATACCGGCGGAGATTCGCATGGTCGTGGTGCAGGCGCACGATCAAAAATACGGTTATGGCGGCAAGACCCAGTCCGTGGTTTTGCCGGGCCGCTGATCGCCCGGTTCGAGTGCGTGAACTATGGAGCTGACTTACGGTAAGCCGGTGCCAGCAGCATCCCCGTTTTAAATGCCGTAGAAGCCGTTTGATAATAAGCAATGGCTTCGGTTAGCAATTGTGGATCGATGGTGGTCGGCGTGCTGGCATACGTGTTGGGATCAACGCGAAAACTTTCGACCCGCTGCTTTGGGAGCAGTACCGTCAGGATGCCATTTTTCAAATAGCCCAGTTCTTGGTAATTGCTGATAAAGGCGCGTTCGGTGAGAGGACCTTTTTCAAACGCGGAGTGACCATAGAATAGGTTGCCGCCGTCCTTTCCGAGTACGTCCATCAAGGTCGGTGCAATATCAATTTGGCTTAACAAAGGCGCAAAGCGTGCCGGCTTGAGCAGTTCCGGAGCATAGAAAATTAAGGGGATGTGATAACGCTCGACGGGTAGCTTGGTTTTACCGGCGACCGAGGCGCAATGATCGGCCACGATCACGAACAGCGTGTCTTTAAACCAAGGCTTATTTTTCGCATCACGAATGAATTTTCCAATTGCATAATCCGTGTACTTAACGGCACCGTCACGCCCACCGGGGGACGGGATGTCAATACGACCATTCGGGTAGGTGTAAGGGCGATGGTTGCTCGTGGTCATGATTTGCGCGAAGAAGGGTTTGTCGGTTGCAGACTCGGCATCCAATATTTGGAGTACGTTGTTAAACAACGACTCGTCGGCAACGCCCCAGATATTTTCAAAAGGGATCGACTCTTTTGGAAAATCGGTACGATCAACAACACGGTAATCATTCGCGCGGTAGTAGGCATTCATGTTGTCGAAGTAACCGTAGCCGCCGTAAAAAAAGAAAGTGGAAAAACCCTGTGGTTTTAGCAGCTCACCAAGGGTGGCGAGGTGTTTGTTGTGCGGGCGGTGTACGATGGCTTGGCCGGGTATCGGCGGTGTGCCGAGCGATAGAGCCTCCAAGCCGCGTACGGTGCGTGTGCCGGTAGCGAATAGGCGCTCAAACTTCATACCGTCATTGGCGATGGCATCGAGGTGGGGCGTTAGCCCTTTGGTCGCACCATAAGCACCAACATACTCCGCTGATAAACTTTCCACGGTAATCAATACAATATTGCGTGGCCGTTTACTAAACGGTATCGCATTGGTCGCGGGTTTAGGCGTGTTGTCGCTTGCAGTGGAATTTTTGAGTGTGCGCTCAACACCCAGTTTGCGTAGCGTGGCATCGGCAAGGTCTTGCGGGATTGTGCGATAAAATTTGTCGTAATCGAGTTCATTGCGGTGCAACGCGGCAGCGAAGGTAAACAGGCCGTTACCAGAAAGCTCGGTGGCAAAATTATTGCCTTGCCCTTCCATTTGGTCGATGTTGGCGGACAGCATGGCCAGGGTGGGGACAAGGACTGCGGCGACCGCCAGCCCGAAGCGCTGTGGGCGCGTGATGGAGAGGCTGTCCGCGCGCCGTATCCATTTATGCATGAGCCGAACGATCAACGCGGCAACAAGCCCAATTGCGGCAAATATCCAACCAACCGGATAAGACTGGCGAATATTGCCGATGACCTCCTGGGTGTAGATCAAGTAATCCACCGCAATAAAATTAAACCGCGTGGAAAACTCTAACCAAAAAGTAAATTCCGCGACCGCGCCAAACAGCAGCAGCGAGACCGATAGCCACATCCAAAATAAGCGCAATACGCGGTGCAAACGACTGGACCGCCAACGATTCGGCAGTAAGGCTTCATATAAGAAAACCGGAGCGAGCAGCACGGTGGCGACGGCACCATCAAACCATAAGCCTTTAGCGAAAATACCGGGCCATAGATCCAAAGGTACGGAATTGGTCCCGGCGTAGAGCACGAGGCCGATTCGCGTTACGGTATAAATTCCCAGCAGAACGAGACCCGCGATAAGGGGTATTTGCGGCAGTTTACGCAGTATTTGCATCAGATGAATATCCTTCAAAGCGTTTGGTGGTCAGCCGTTGCGGGAGCGCTATTGCGGCGACGCGTTAGCGGTCTGATCGAGCACTTGCGCCGATTCAAATACATCGCGATAGCTTATGTAAGCCGCCGCAAAAATAGTTGCTATAAAGGCGCAAACAATTGGAAAGGTAAAAAATAGCGCTCCCGCGTTGGCAACGGATTCCCCGCCGATAGCACGGAATGCGCTGAGTACCAGACGTAGAAAAAACGAAGTCACTACGTCCAGAATCAGTAATAACGCGCAAAAAACCAGGAATGGTGCAAAATTACTCAAACAGGCGCGTACCGATAAGAGCATGGCGGTACGTGCGTCTGCTTGGCGAAACACCACCAGCGCCGGTGCAAACCAAGTCGCAATAGCAAGGATCAACAAGACCGCAAATACCAGTAGCGAGGCTTGGGTTAATTGTTGTGCTGCGCCTAATATTGCCGTCTTGTCGTGGGCCTGACTTTGCATTAATTGTACAAGGTGCTGAAATTCCTCGCGCCAACCCAGCAGAATAAAAACCATCGCCACAAAAAATATCAGGAAGACGAGTCCACCCATTGCCAACAATGGGCGCGGTGCCGATTTGAAACCGGCCAGCAAATGTTGAAAGCGAATGGCTTGGTGATCGATGGCGGAACGACTGGCAAATAGGAAACCGGCAACGATACCAGGGAACAGTGCAAAAATAGCAATCGGGCCTAAAAACGGTAACAAACTGAGTAGCAGTACGACTAGAAAGGTAACACCCACGAGCGCTAACCACGGCCAGGGCTGGTTGAAAAATAATTTCATGCCTTCGGTTAACCAGCGGTAGCCGTAGAGTGGATTGCATTTTCGGTAGCTCAGCATAGCCATGTTTTAAACCCAGTGCCGTGTAAGTTCGCCTTGCAGGGCGATGTGATGGCGCAGCAAACGCTGGAAGTGATCCGGATCTTTGGCATGGGTCAGCTCACCGGCGCGAGGAAAGTGGAAATCGTATAAGCGCGATAGCCAAAAACGTAAAGCGGCGGCGCGTAACATCACCGGCCATGCGCCGCGCTCAACGGCGGAAAGCGGGCGTACCGCGTGATAGGCTTGAAGCATGGCTTGCATGCTTGCGAACGCCAGCGTGCTTTGTTCATTAACACACCAATCGTTGACCGTGATGGCGAGGTCGTAAAGCCAAGCATCGTTACAGGCATAGTAGAAGTCGATGACTCCGGCCAGATGATTTCCATCAAACAACACATTGTCACGAAACAAGTCGGCATGAATCACGCCACGCGCTAAGTCTTCGTGACGATAAAGCGACTGGAAGCGCAATTCCTCACGCAGGAGCGCCGCGTCTTCGCGGCCGAGCTTGGGCATGACTTGCGGCGCGGTTGCGCGCCACCAAGCGGGTCCGCGCGGGTTAGGCATCCGGGTGGGATAACTCTGCCCGGCCAAGTGCATATTGGCCAGCATTTCACCGACTTGCGCGCAGTGCGCGGCATCGGCCTCGGTCATGGACACCCCTTTCAAGCAGCTTACGATGCAGGCGGGTTTAGCGTTGAGTTGGTTTAAAAACCCGTTTTGCAGCGTGGCGATGGGGCTTGGGCAAGGAATACCATGCCGCGCCAAATGTGCCATTAAATCAATGTAGAAAGGGAGGTCGGCGCTAGAAATGTTCTCGAACAGCGTCAGTACAAAGCGCCCATGACTGGTGGTGACGAAGTAATTGGTGTTCTCGACACCGGAGGCGATGCCCTGGAGATCGGTTAAAACACCGAGGGAGTAATTATTTTTAAGCCACTTCCGCAGATCTTCCGGTGTGACAGTGGTATAGACGGACATGCGTTAAAACTTATGGATGATCCATTGCGGCGCACGTATACCGGAAACCAGCCCATCTTGCCGAGCGAAAGTACCATTCCCATTTTGGTCAACCAGATAGTAGGGTGCGCCGATTTTGGGAGTGACTTTAATCATAAATAATTTACCGCCGACACGGTATTCGACAGCCGGTCCCTCCGGGCGCACGACAATGCGCTCTTCCACGTCCGGGCCGGAATCAAGGTTGATCCCCGGCGGTGGCGGCGGCACGTCCGGCAGCGTTTGCAAGTCGGGCGGGAGCGGAGCTTTTTCATCGGCCATGACGGGTGCCGCAAGAAAAAGGGCAACAGAGACTAAAATGTAGCGCATTGGAAAGTCCTTGGAATGGGCTGGGACAGGAACCAGCCATTATACAGCGGCCCGCGTACCGCGTGTTTCTTGTGCAGATTACAAATTTAATTGAATTTCGCGTTCGGCGGCGGTGGGTTCAAAGCCGCGCGTTTCGTAGTGCTTAAAGATTGCGGCGACAACCTCTTTGGGTTCGTTAATGATTTGAATTAAATCCATGTCTTTGGCATCGACCGTGCCTTCTGCCACCAAGGTATTTTTAAACCAGTCGACCAATCCGCGCCAGAACGGTTCATGCACCAGGATAATCGGAATTTTACGTGTTTTCCCGGTTTGTACCAGGGTTAAGGCCTCCATTAATTCATCCATCGTGCCAAAGCCGCCGGGCATCACCACATAGGCGGAGGCGAATTTAACAAACATCACCTTGCGCGCGAAGAAATGACTGAAGGTCTGCGAAATATCTTGGAACGGGTTATTGTTTTGCTCGTGTGGTAGCTGAATATTCAAGCCGACGCTGGGCGAAGCACCAAAATATGCGCCCTTATTTGCGGCTTCCATAATGCCTGGCCCGCCGCCGGAGATAACGGAAAAACCGGCATCCGACAATTGGCGCGCGATTTGTTCGGTGAGCAGATAGTATTTATCGTCCGGCCGAGTGCGCGCACTGCCAAAAATCGATACGGCAGGGCTAATTGGGCTGAGGCGCTCGGTGGCCTCCACAAATTCTGCCATAATCTCGAATACACGCCAGGACTCGCGCGCTGAATAAGCTTGCGCGGCGGCCTCGGCGCCGATCATTTTCGGAAGTTTTTCTTTCATGAGCCCGCTCCAATGAAAACCCTGCTGTTAGTCGACGGTTCGTCCTATCTGTACCGCGCGTTTCATGCGCTGCCGGATTTACGCAACACCAAAAATGAGCCGACGGGCGCGATCTACGGTGTGCTGAATATGTTGCAACGGCTGCGCAAAGATATTCCGGCCGATTATATCGCGTGTGTGTTCGATGCCAAAGGAAAGACCTTTCGCGACGATCTCTACCCCGAGTATAAAGCGCAACGTCCCTCCATGCCGGGCGATCTTGCGGCGCAAATTGTCCCGTTACACGCAGCGGTGCAAGCTTTGGGCTGGCCGATCTTGATGATCGAAGGCGTGGAGGCCGACGATGTGATCGGCACCCTGGCGCGTGAAGCGGAGAAAAACGGCATGCGCACGGTGGTGTCCACCGGCGATAAAGACATCGCGCAACTGGTCAATCCGCAAGTGACCCTGGTCAACACCATGAGCAATGAAAAGCTCGACGAAGCTGGCGTGTTGGCCAAGTTCGGCGTGCCTGCCGAGCGCATTATTGATTACCTGACGCTTATCGGCGATACCGTGGACAACGTGCCGGGCGTAGAAAAAGTCGGGCCGAAGACTGCGGTGAAATGGCTTACGCAATACGGCACGCTGGATAATATCGTCATGCACGCGCAAGACATTGGCGGCGTGGTGGGCGAGAACTTGCGTAAGGCTTTGGATTGGCTGCCTAAAGCACGCGAACTCATTACGATTAAATGCGATGTCGAATTGCCAGCGCACGTCTCGACTTTACAGCCGCTGGAACCGGATCGTGAGCAATTGAAAGTCTTGTACGCGCAGTTTGAGTTTAAGACTTGGTTGCGGGAACTACAGGGTTCGGGGGAAAGGCAGGATTCGGGATTCGGGGTTCGGGATTCAGGGAGAGAGCAGGCACCAGGCGCTGGGCTTCAGACGGCAGAAAGTTCGGTACAAACTGTAGTGCCAGTGCGTGCGGTGCAGTATGAAACGGTGTTAAGTTTGGAGCAGCTCGACGCTTGGATCGACAAGATTACGCGGGCTGACTTGGTGGCTTTGGATACGGAAACCACCAGTCTTGAACCGATGCAGGCGCAACTCGTCGGCATTTCCTTATCCATTGCGCCGTTTAGCGGCGCGTATATTCCTTTGTCGCACCGTTATGCTGGCGCGCCGCAGCAATTGGATTTGGCGCAGGTGTTGGCGCGGCTTAAACCCTGGTTGGAAGACCCGCAGCAGAAAAAACTGGGCCAAAATCTAAAATACGACACACATGTATTGGCAAATCACGGTATCCGTTTACAGGGCGTTGCGCACGACACGTTGCTCCAATCCTATGTGTTGGAAGCGCACAAACCACACGGTATGGATTCGCTCGCCCACCGCCATTTGAATTACAAGACGGTGAGTTATGAAGAAGTCGCCGGCAAAGGCGCAAAACAAATCGGTTTCGACCAAGTGGATATCGAGACTGCGAGTTTCTATGCGGCGGAAGACGCCGACATTACCTTGCAACTACACCAGACGCTTTATCCGCGCATTGCCAGTGATGAAAAGTTAAAGCATATTTACGAAACCATCGAGCTGCCCACAGCCGAGGTTTTGTTCGACATCGAGCGCACCGGTGTATTGCTGGATAGCCAATTACTCGCGAGTCAAAGTCATGAGCTGGGGTTGAAACTGGTTGAACTTGAACGCCAAGCGCATGCCTTGGCCGAGCAGCCGTTCAATTTGAATTCGCCGAAACAAATCCAAGATATTTTGTTTAATCAGCTCGGCTTGCCGGTGAAGAAAAAAACACCGAGTGGCACACCATCGACAGACGAGGATGTGCTGCAAGAGCTGGCACTGGATTATCCGCTGCCGAAGGTCTTGCTCGAATATCGCGGCATGGCCAAGCTCAAATCCACTTACACCGACAAGCTGCCACGGATGGTCGATGCGCGCACGGGTCGGGTGCACACCAGCTACAACCAAGCGGTGGCGGTGACCGGGCGTTTGGCGAGTTCCGATCCCAATCTACAGAATATTCCGGTGCGTTCGGTGGAAGGTCGGCGTATCCGTGAAGCCTTTATTGCCCCGCCGGGTTCGGTGCTGGTGTCCTCGGATTATTCGCAAATTGAGTTGCGCATCATGGCGCACCTATCGCATGACGCGGGTTTTCTTCGTGCCTTTGCCGCAGGCGAAGACATTCATCGCGCCACTGCGGCGGAAGTGTTTGGCGTGACGGTGGAAGAAGTCAGCAGCGAGCAACGCCGCTACGCCAAGGTGATCAACTTCGGCTTGATCTACGGCATGTCCGCCTTCGGCCTGGCCTCGCAGCTCGGCATTGAGCGCAGTGCTGCACAGTCTTATATTGATCGCTATTTTGCACGTTATCCCGGTGTGGCCGATTACATGAATCGTACACGCGAGCAAGCGCGCACCCAAGGCTATGTTGAAACGGTATTCGGGCGGCGGTTGTGGCTACCAGAAATCCAAGGCGGCAATGGCATGCGCCGCCAAGCCGCCGAGCGCGCCGCAATTAATGCGCCGATGCAGGGTACTGCCGCCGATTTAATTAAGCTCGCTATGATCGCGGTACACGGCTATTTACAGGGTGAGAAACTGCAATCACGCATCATTATGCAAGTACACGATGAGCTGGTATTGGAAGTGCCGGAGGCCGAGTTAACGCTTATTCAAACAGAATTGCCGCGATTAATGACGGAAATTGCACAACTAGCCGTGCCGCTGGAAGTCAGTGTCGGCACCGGACCGAACTGGGAGCAGGCGCATTAAATTAAAAAGACCCGCACGGAGCGGGTCGATAGGGTTGCGCAGAATCTATGTCCGCACAGCTGGCGATGACGTAATTTGCGCTCAGTCGTCGCGCTGGCCGAGGTTGAACACCCTTAAATCTTTTGCTGTTTTAATCTTCCCCGTAAATCCCTGTGCTCGAATTAAAGATTTTACCTCATCCAAACGGGGCTCGGTTTCAGATGTTAAATGTGACAACACCAATGTCGCTACACGCGCCTCACGTGCGACCACGCCCATGCGACTGGGTGTGGTGTGCAACTGGAAAAAGGCGGCATCTTTTGGATTTATCTGCACGTTGGGCAAGGTGTCCGTGATGGCGGTATCGTAGATCAACAAGTCGGCACCCTGGGAAAGCGTGATCATATTTCCGGTTTTGGAGTTGGTATCTCCGGAGTAGGCAACACTTTTTCCTTTGTAATCGATACGGAAGCCTAAAGCCGGAACCGGCCCGTGAAAGACCCCAATGGCTTTGATAACCAGCCCATTCTCATTGACAACTTCTTGTACCGGTGCCGGGACACCAGGCGAAACAAAAAGCGCCGATGAAATATCGGTTGCCGTGTAATTGAAATCACCGCCGCTGATCGCGGGTGCAAAGGCGTTTAAGTAGCGCTCTACTCCTGTCGCCTTGGCATAGTGGTCATCGACGTATTGGCTGGAAGCTGAAAACTGCGTGACGTTGGTGCCTGGAAATTTCACACCATTGGCGCCGGGGCCAAAGATACGAATGGGGGCCGTGCGGTAAGTCCCGGCATCTCGGCTGTGAAAGTAAATGGTCTTCACGGCGGAAGATAAGTCGCCGGTATGATCGGCATGCAGGTGGCTCAATAAGACAATATCTAAATCTTTAATGTTGACACCGCTTTGGGCCAAGCGCTGGTAAGTGCCGCCGCCGACATCCATCAATATTTTTGGTTTGCCGTCCAGAAAAATTAAATACCCCGCGCTCGCGCGCCCATTGGCGGCGGCATCTGCGCCACCGGAGCCCAGCACCATAACCGAGAGGTCGCCTCGAATGTTATCGACGGCTAATTTTGCTTCATGTTCGGGTTGGTTGCGGTCAGCGTGCGCCCAGGGTGTGATTAATGCAGTCGTGCAAAATGCGAGGGTCGATAGTACACGGGGAATAAAATTAAATTGCATAACGTGGCTCCATTTCGGGGTGTTTATAAATTAAACATAAAGTATGCAGGTGCATTATGACGTTTTGTTGACCAAGCCAATTTTACGGGGTGTGCGACGATTTGTCGCCCGGCATATTTTTTATTGTTCCATTCAAATTTACTGAACCTCCTGCAGAAACAGTGACATCCCCCGGGTTTTGCCCCGGCTTACAAGCGCCTAGCCACTGACCCTCCAAAATTTGCATGGAAGATTTCATTCCGTGCAGGGAGGGTGTATACGTGGTGTGGATTTCGCCACGGTAGCGGTGGGAAAAATCACCCGAAAAAACGGCTTTGGAGTTTGCCGTGCAACCCTCGAACTTGCATTCCGACTCGATGAAAATTTTATTGCCTTCTTTGCGCAAGGTATTTTTACGGCATGTTTGTTTCGCTTGGGTCTGTTCTTGCTGCGGCAGCAAATGGTCCGTTTTTTCATCAATGCAGTGCTGGCTGAACAGAGGCATTTCCATTTCGGGGGTTTGTATTTTAATTTCCCACAGACCGGATTTGCGGTGAGGCATATCGCTGGGCGCGGCCTCGGTGACGGCGGCAAAAACAAGGATCAGAAGTGCAAGAATAAAGCGCATGGCGATCTCCCGGGTTATGAAGTTGACGTTTTTGTAGTTTACCCCCGGAAAATTTGTCGGGAGAATAAATTGTAATTTACTCAAATTCGATACGGATAACGGACCTGTCTGCGGGGCCTAAGCCGAGTGCCCGCATCGGGATTTTTAGCCGTCTGACGGCTGTGCCGACGGCGGGTGAACGATTTATACGGTTGCATTTTGCGGGCGGCGCAATTGCGTATAAAATAGGCACCTTTTTCTCCCGTCGCAGCTATGCAAATCGGCCCCTACCAACTGAAGAACAACCTGATCGTCGCCCCGATGGCGGGTGTGACGGATCGGCCTTTCCGCCAACTGTGCAAGCAGTTGGGCGCGGGGATGGCGGTGTCGGAGATGGTGGCGAGCCACTCTTTGCTGTGGGGTTCGGCAAAAACACTGCGCCGCGCGAATCATGACGGGGAGGTTGACCCGATCTCGGTGCAGATCGCGGGCGCTGATCCGGCGATGATGGCCGAGGCGGCTAAACACAACGTCGATAACGGCGCACAGATTATCGATATCAATATGGGCTGCCCGGCGAAGAAAATTTGCCATGTCATGGCAGGCTCCGCCTTACTGCAAAACGAGCCATTGGTGGCGCAAATACTCGAAGCGGTTGTGGCGGCGGTGAAGGTGCCGGTCACGCTGAAGATTCGCACGGGTTGGGACCGTGAGCATAAAAATGCCTTATCGATTCTCAAGATCGCCGAGGCCAGCGGGATACAAGTCCTCGCCGTTCACGGACGCACTCGTGCTTGCGGTTATAGCGGCGATGCGGAGTACGACACGATTGCGGCGATTAAAGCCAATGCGCGGATTCCGATTATCGCCAATGGTGATATCACGACGCCAGAGAAGGCTAAATACGTTTTAGATTACACCGGTGCTGATGCCGTGATGATCGGACGCGCCGCGCAAGGACGCCCTTGGATTTTTCGGGAGATCGCGCATTTTTTGGAAACCGGCACCCATTTGCAGGAACCAGAAGTCGTAGAAATTCACCGTGTGCTGCTACAGCACTTGGCCGATTTATATAGTTTCTACGGCGAGTACAGCGGTGTGCGCATGGCACGTAAGCACATCTCTTGGTACACCAAGGGTTTGACGGGGTCGGCTAGCTTCCGCCACCACATGAACCAATTAGAAACGACGCACGAACAGTTGGATGCTGTAAATTATTTTTTCTCGCAGCTATTGGAGTATGCACCGCATTTAACGTACGAAACGCAACACGCATTACCGAAAGCAACGCTGGCGGCATAAAACATAAAGACCAAAAAAACAAAACCGTAGCACTTCAATCGTGTAGAAAAAAGGGTGGGTGGATGGTACACAAAGACAACGAGCTTTCGGCTTGCGTACGCAAGTCGGTGCAAGAGTATTTCAATCATCTGGATGGGGAAAAACCAGGCACGATCTACGACATGGTGCTGGCTTGTGTCGAAAAGCCGTTGATTGAGACCGTATTGCACCACGTCGAGGGTAATCAAACGCACGCGGCAGAATTGCTCGGCATCAATCGCAACACCCTGCGCAAGAAAATGCAGATTTACAAAATCAAATAGAGCAAAAACTCCTCATGGCCAATATTAAGCGCGCGCTCATTAGCGTTTCCGACAAACAAGGGATCGTTGATTTCGCCCGCATCCTCAGAAAACTGAAAGTCGAAATTTTATCCACCGGTGGAACTGCCAAGTTACTGGCCGATAGCGGTATTCCCGTGATTGAAGTCGGTGATTACACCGGTTTCCCAGAAATGCTGGATGGCCGACTGAAAACCTTGCATCCGAAAATTCATGGGGGGATTCTGGGGCGGCGTGACGTGGAGGCGCATGTAAAGGCGATGCAAGAGGCCGATATTCCTCCCATCGACATGGTGGTGGTGAATTTATATCCGTTCGCGGCGACGATCGCCAAGCCGAATTGCACCCTGAACGATGCGATTGAAAATATTGACATTGGTGGCCCGACCCTATTGCGCGCAGCGGCCAAAAATTATCATCACGTGGCGGTGCTGACCGATCCGGCCGATTACAAGCGGGTTAGTTCGGAACTGGAAATGACCGGCGGTATTCTCGCAGCCGATACTCGGTTTGAATTGGCGCGCAAGGCGTTTTCGCACACGGCGGAATACGATGGCACGATCAGCAATTATTTAACTTCTATTGACTCACGCGGACGACGCGAAGGTTTTCCACAACGCTTAAATCTACATTTTACCGTGGCGCAGGAACTGCGCTATGGCGAAAACCCACACCAAAAAGCGGCTTTTTATACGGCTCCCGGGGAGCGCGAGGCTTCGGTCGTTAACGCGCGGCAATTGCAGGGTAAGGAATTATCCTACAATAATATTGCCGATGCCGACGCGGCATTGGAGTGCGTTAAGCAATTTAATGATGGCCCGGCCTGCGTCATTGTCAAGCACGCCAATCCGTGCGGTGTCGCGTATGGAGCCAATTTTTTAGAGGCGTATGAGCGCGCTTATAAAACCGATCCGGAATCCGCTTTCGGCGGCATTATTGCATTCAATGGCGAATTGGATGCGGCGACTGCGCAAGCCATCTCGGATCGACAGTTCGTTGAAGTCATTATCGCACCAAAAATTTCAGCGGCGGCGGTTGAGGTCGCAGCGGCAAAGAAGAATGTCCGCTTATTGGAGTGCGGCGCTTGGTCATTCGACCCCGCGCCACGTATCGATTTTAAACGAGTCGTGGGTGGGTTATTGTTGCAAGAAGCCGACCAAGCGCTGTATGAAGAACTTAGGGTTGTGAGCCGACGTGCGCCGACAGAGGCGGAAATGGCGGATCTTTTGTTTGCTTGGCGCGTGGCTAAATACGTGAAATCGAATGCGATTGTCTACGCCAAAGACCGCATGACGGTGGGCGTGGGTGCGGGGCAAATGAGCCGCATTAATTCCGCACGCATTGCCGCGATTAAAGCCGAGCAAGCGGGTCTAGTCGTAGCTGGTTCGGTGATGGCTTCGGATGCTTTTTTTCCGTTTCGCGACGGCATCGATCAAGCCGCTGCGGTGGGTATTGTCGCGGTGATCCAGCCCGGCGGCAGTATGCGCGATGCCGAAGTCGTTGCCGCTGCCAATGAACGGGGTATGGCGATGGTATTTACCGGCATGCGGCATTTTAGACATTAAATTATCAACAGCTTAAGTGTTGTTAAAGAAAACATGAAACTACTGGTTATTGGTAACGGCGGTCGTGAGCATGCCTTGGCTTGGAAACTAGCGCAATCGCCGCGCATTCAACGCATTTTTGTGGCACCGGGTAACGGCGGCACGGCAAGCGATCCGGACTTGGCGAACGTGCCGCTTAGCGGGATTCCCGAGTTATTGGAGTTTGCGCAGCGCGAAAAAATTCAACTCACGGTCGTGGGCCCAGAAGCACCGCTGGCGGCTGGAGTGGTCGATGCATTTCGCGCGGCGGGTTTAAAAATATTCGGCCCGACACGGGCCGCAGCACAGCTTGAGTCCTCTAAGGATTTCGCCAAGGCGTTTATGTTGCGACATGGCATCCCGACGGCGGCCTATAGTGTCTTTACCCAGGCCGTGGATGCGCATGTTTATATCGATCAGCAAGGTGCGCCGATTGTTATCAAGGCCGATGGTTTGGCTGCGGGAAAAGGCGTAGTGGTGGCGCAAACTTTAGCGCAAGCACACGCGGCGGTGGACATGATGCTCGGCGATCAACGTCTAGGGGAGGCCGGTGCACGCATCGTAATCGAGGAATGTTTACTGGGTGAGGAAGCCAGTTTTATTGTGCTCGTGGATGGTGAGCAGGTGTTGGCTATGGCCACCAGCCAAGATCACAAGCGTTTGCTGGATAATGATCTAGGCCCCAATACCGGTGGCATGGGTGCCTACTCCCCCGCACCGGTGGTAACACCGGAGCTGCACGCGCGCATTATGCGCGAAGTTATTATGCCCACGGTGCAAGGTATGGCCGAAGAGGGGACTCCTTATACGGGATTTCTTTATGCGGGCGTGATGATCGACGGTGAAAATAATATTAAGGTACTGGAATTCAATTGCCGTATGGGCGATCCGGAAACGCAACCGATCCTACTACGTTTAAAAAGCGATTTATTATCCTTACTGGAGCATGCTGTGAATGGCACCTTAGATAAGGTTGAAGCGACGTGGGATCGGCGGACTGCGTTGGGTGTCGTCATGGCCGCTGCCGGTTATCCCGATACCCCGCGCAAGGGTGATTTGATTACCGGCTTACCGCCGAAGGGCGAAGACTATATGGTGTTCCATGCCGGCACACAGCAAGAAGGGCGTGCGATCACGACAGCGGGCGGCCGCGTATTGTGTGTGACGGCCTTGGGCGATACTGTGAAAATGGCGCAGCGTCGTGCTTATGAAATCGCCGATCAAATCAAATTCGATGGCGCGCAAATGCGGCGCGATATTGGATTTCGTGCGCTGCAAGCGCGTGTAAAATAATCGATGTGGAATTTTTTAACTTTAAGCAAAGCGAATCATGATTAAACCATTTGTAGCTGTGTTAATGGGTTCCGATTCGGATTTACCCACCATGCAAATTACGTTGGATACGTTGAGTCATCTCGGCGTTGACTGGGAAGCAAAAATTACTTCCGCGCACCGCACCCCGGATGCCACGCGGACCTATGTTCTCGCGGCCGAACAGCGCGGCTGCAAGGTTTTTATCTGCGCGGCGGGCCTAGCGGCGCATCTCGCAGGCGCGGTGGCGGCGCATACGCTGCGCCCGGTGATCGGCGTACCCTTGGATGGCGGCCCTCTGTCCGGTTGGGATTCCTTGCTCTCGACCGTTATGATGCCGGGTGGTATCCCGGTGGCCTCGGTCGCGGTGGGCAAGGCCGGTGCAAAAAATGCGGCCTATCTGGCCGCGCAAATATTGGCGGGTGCAGACGATGTGTTGCATCAACGTCTAATAGCTGAGCGAGCGGCCAATGCCGAACAAATTATGCAGAAGGATGCCGCGCTGCAAGAAAAGCTAAAAGGTTGATTTTTTCAGATCGCTGGAGCAAGCGTGTTTTTTTCATCGAACCTGCGGGCTTATCTTAAGCATGGCGGCGTTATTGCCTACCCCACTGAGTCCTGCTTCGGCTTGGGCTGCGATCCACGGAATCGCCGAGCTGTGCAAAAAATCTTACGCCTCAAACAGCGGCCTTGGTATAAAGGATTGATTGTGGTGGCGGCCAATTTAGGACAAGTTCAGCGTTTTATTCAACCCCTGGATACCGTCCAAAAAGAAACTTTAAACCGATACTGGCCCGGCCCCTTTACTTTTTTGTTGCCCCGATCAACGCGGGCATCAAAGTGCGTGACGGGCCGGCATAAGACACTTGCCGTGCGCGTATCGGCCCACCCCGAAGTTGCGTGCATGACACGGTTGCTGGGCCCCTTAATTTCGACCAGTGCGAATATAACGGGCCAAAAGTCGCTAACACGCGGTGCGGATGTGCGTCGTATTTTCGGCACGGCGGTGCGTGTGTTGCCGGGGCGAGTTGGTCGGCGCAAACAACCCTCGGTTATAATCGACCTTCAATCCGGCGTTAAATTACGTGGTTAATAATGAATACAGCCAGCGTTAAAACATTTTTAATCGCGCTTCAAAAACGCATCGTCGAAGGCATCGAGCAAATCGACGGCCAACGTTTTAAGCGGGATGTCTGGCAACGCCCGGAGGGCGGCGGTGGGGTGTCGTGCGTGTTGGAGGACGGTAATGTATTGGAGCGTGGCGGCGTGAATTTCTCGCACGTCTTTGGCACCCAGCTCCCGCCTTCCGCTTCCGCGAGTCGCCCGGAGTTGGCGGGACGCAATTTTGAAGCGATGGGAGTATCGCTGGTGTTTCATCCACGTAATCCCTACGCACCAACCGTGCACATGAATGTACGTTTTTTTCTAGCGCCGAAGCACGATGCGGAACCCGTGTGGTGGTTCGGCGGCGGCATGGACCTCACGCCCTACTATGGTTTCGCGGAAGACGCGGTGCATTTTCACAGCGTGTGTCGTCGTGCCTTGGAACCGTTCGGCGCCGACTATCACACGCGCTACAAAAAATGGTGTGACGAATATTTTTATCTCAAGCATCGGCAAGAACCACGCGGTGTGGGCGGGATTTTTTTCGATGATTTAAATGAAGGCGGCTTTGAGCATTGCTTCAATTTAGTCGAAAGCGTCGGCGGTCATTTTCTATCCGCGTACGCACCGATCCTCGAGCGGCGTTCAGATACACCCTATGGCGAACGCGAACGCGATTTCCAGGCTTACCGCCGTGGCCGCTACGTGGAATTTAATCTGGTATATGATCGCGGCACTATTTTTGGTTTGCAAAGCGGTGGGCGAACCGAATCGATTTTAATGTCGCTGCCGCCGGTGGTTAAATGGCGTTACGACTGGAAGCCGGATGCGGGTACGCCAGAGTCACTGTTGTATAGCGAATTTTTGTGCGGTAAAGATTGGATCTAAAGCAGCTCCCAGCGCGTCCGACGCTTTTAACAAGACATCCGGAGCGCCGGGAACAAAAATACTGACTTTCCAACGCAAAGGACTTTATTCCTTGAGTGCTTCTATGCCGATATTGAGGGTTACGTCATCAGAAACGTAAGGCACGTATTTACTCATGTTGAATTCACTGCGCTTGATCTTCACCACGGCATTGGCACCGATCGCTTCCTTTTTGTTGTATATGGGATGTGGCATTTCTAGGAACGAGGTAACAGTCAGCGTTACCGGTTTAGTTATGCCCTTTATCGTCAGATTACCTTTAACGGCCACAGGCTTGTCGCCATCGAACTTAACAGACGTAGATTTGAAAGTAATGTCTGGGTATTTTTCGGTATCTAAATACTCTTCACCCTGGATATCTTTGTTAAACAAGGCGTAGCCGGTATTCACCGATTTGGCATCAATCGTGATATCCACGGAACCAGTCTTGGCCTCACGATCAAATACAATCTTGCCACTGATTTTATCGAATGCGTGTGATTGGGTGGAATAGCCCAAGTGGTTGTATTCGAAACGTGGCATTGAGTGATTGGGATCGAGATTGAAGGTTTTCGGCGCAGCGAATGCGCTGGCGGTGATGGTGGATATAAGGGCGATGGCGAATGTGAGTTTTTTCATGGTGGTTTTCCTTAAGTTAAAAAATGGTTGAAACATTTGAGACAACAGCATAGTGGAGCTAAGGTGAACGCGGTTTACCAAAAAAATGAGACGGTTTAACATAAATTCAAGCCAGCCATGCACCGCCTATTGGTGGACGAGGCAACCCACCGAAATTTGATTTGCACTTTGTTGACTACTCAGCCCCCAAAAGCAGCGCGTTCCAAACATAGCAGGCACGCTGGTATCAAGCGCCATCGGATTCGGGCAGGCGATTATTGAGCGAACTGTATAGGAACCATAGTGCGGGAGTTAGCATACAATCAGGAAAACATTGTTGCTTGTTCGGCAACAATTAATTGGAGGCGGTGCTATTGGGTCGGCTTACAGCGTTTACAAGCCGTTATTCACCAAAGACATTTTGGGTTCGGGGTTTGCAGAACGGGTTTGGCGGGCAATCGAATCGATTTTGATGCCGCTGCCGTCGGTGGTTAAATGACGTTACGGCTGGAAGCCGAATACGGGTACGCCCGAGTTCGCTGTTGCATAGTCCATTTTTGAGCGGTAAGGATTGGATCTAAACTATTTTCCGGTGCTAACGAGGAGGTTGAAATGAAATTGGTGTGGAATGTACCCAACGTTCTCACCATACTGCGCGTGCTGGCCGCTCCCTTGCTGGCCTATTTTTTACTGCGCGGGTATTTCGATTATGCGCTTTATACTTTTGCCTTAGCCGCCCTCACCGATGCCCTAGACGGTTTTATTGCGCGGCACTTTAGCCAAAATACCGAGTTTGGGGCAGCTTTGGATCCCTTAGCCGATAAGCTCATCACACTTACCGGCATGCTGATCCTGACCTTTCAAGGCTTCGTGCCGCTATGGCTTACACTGGCGATGGTGGTACGCGATAGCGTTATTGTGGCAGGAGCGTTTGCCTACCATCATTTGTTTGGCGAAATCGATATTCAGCCAACTTGGCTGGGTAAGCTGCATACCGGCATGGCCTTTGTGCTATTTCTATTGGTTATGGCACAGGCGGCGGATTTAATCGCGATATCAGGCTGGCTGACATTAGCTTTTCTGGCGGTTCTGGTCAGCAGCCTTACCAGCATGGTGCAATATGTGGTGTTATGGGCGAGAAAAGCAGCCAACGTCGTAGTAGAGAAGGCCGAATGAAAAACCCCGCCTTGGAGGCGGGGTTGAATTGGCGCTACGCAGGGATTTATGCTATCCCCCAAGTTTTTATTATGCAGATTTACGCTTACGCAAGGTGGTACCCATGCCCAGAAGACCTAAGCCAACCAATGCAAGTATGCCGGGTTCTGGAACGGTGTTCCCACGTAGGTCAGCCGAACCTTGAAAGCAGTACTGTCCAGCTGCAGCTCTACCGGTCGTACAACCCGTCGTGTTGTCAAACGCGTTTAACACGGTATTACTGCCGGAAGTGGTAACGCCGATGTCTGCAAACCCGCCGAGGCCGTCAGCAATAGAATTAGCGTTAAGGTAGTTAAACACGCCATTTGCACCGGAGATAATATCCAACAAGCCTGCGCCGGTAAAGGCTAACTGAGCACCGGTCAGTGTACCGCTTGCAGCCAGTTCGGCATTGCTGGGTGCCGATTTATGGCCTTTCAAGGTAGCCCATAAACTACCACCCTGGATGATGCCGAGATTGGTGGCGGATGACTGGGTCAACAGGTTGAGAACAGGGTTAAGGTAGATGTTTACTGTCCCGCCATCGAACGTCACGGAAGTGCCGTTAAAGGCTGTTACATTATAGTTAAGCACGAAGTACAGCTTGTTGCCATTTGCCGTGTAAGAAGCGGCACCATTCACCGTGTTGACAACACCGTATCCCGTCAGCGTTTGGCCAACTTGGTTGACAAAGGTTTCCGCAAGGGTAGTGGTTTCCAGATGGCTACCACCTAGATTAGCAAAATCCACACCGGCAATAACAACAGCCGAAGCGGAGCCGGAAGCCGCCAAGCCTAAGGCAATAGCGGCGGATGCAATAACATTTTTAATCATTTTGATCTCCTTGAAGCATAATAAAAATTAATTATTAAATTTGCGGGCTGGATAAACAGCCCTACGCTGGATATATAAGCATTGATTGTGCCAAATAATAATTAACATTATAAATCAATACATTGTTAATTTTATTAGCAGCAAAGCAGTGTGAAAATGTAAAATATCCCGACAGCCGATAGTCATTGCCAAGCTAGTGCAGGTGCGCCCAATGCTTATCCAAGAAAAACTCAATCTGTGGCCTTTTCGTTACGATTGGCACTGTATCTGCGGCACCAACTCTAAACAAAATCAAGGGGATGTTAGATGAAGGCGGTGTATTCCAACCTTCCGCAAGTTTGCGTTGCAGCGTGACAGGAATATTTTCTGCCGCCGCATCCTCCAAAGCGTACAGCGCGGAGGCTGGCATAGGCTGCAAGACACGTCCCTGCGTGGTTATAGTGAGCCAAAGACGCTGAAAAGTGCGCCCAGTGTTAAATACGGACTGATCATCGAGGGTTCTTACCGCCAGCAAGCCCAAGTTCGGTGCAAGTCGACAAGGCAAGTAGCAGGCACGCAAGCCCAATAGGTAGTGGACACCCAATAGTTTCGCCACGCGCATAATCGGCCAGTGGCGCAATAGGGCGAACAGGGGACGCATAGGTGGTTCTACCGCTAAAGCCCCGGGCGGCAGGCCTTCCGCGCAGCTACTATGCCAACCGACATCGAAGTGAATCGCAGAGAATAATTCTTCATGCAGGATGTGGTTACGGAAGCGCTCAGTTTCAGCAAGGCGCATCAGGTGCAATGCTTTTTTGCGCTGAATGGGTGCATCCAACCAAACCAAATGGCAGTCGGTACAGGCGCTGGTGGCCGTGGAGAGTTCGTCGTGCTCAATATTGGATAATTTTGGCCCACGAAAACGCACTCGACGGTTGGTATGCCGCCGGGGTATTGCTTTCCATAGTGGGTCGACGAGTATATTGCCAAGTGTTAAGTGGACTTGAATAGTGAGGCCGGGTTGTGACGGGTCGGGCAACAACGTGGTATGGGCTTTTATGCCAAAACGGCTAGCGGCGATGTGGAGGTTTTCTACCAGTGCGCCCAAAGATAGTAGTGCCAGTATCCGTTTGTAACCGCCTTGGGGCGGGAGCACCTCGGTGTAGCGTATTTGGATTGTGTCGGCGACAACACAAAAACGGACGGGGTGGCGGTTGTCTGCGGAGGGCGCGAGAATAGCGCTTTTGAGAATGTAATTGATCTGCTCAGCATCTAATGATGACACTTTTAAAGACCCAGTTGGCGACGAGCGATAGCGATGGTTAAGCGGTTTATGGGATTACGATTACCCCCGGGCCGCCAAGTATGAACCAATTTATTGCGGTAACTATCGAACTGGATGCCGTGTGGGGCCGCCAAGACACGACCGCGGTGCAGCAAGATTTTAAGTGCTTCGCTGCCTGCGATGCCGGCGCAAAGCTGACACCCCATGCTGGTAGACGGCGCTTTGTGGGCTTTAAGATCAACCCGGGATATGTCGGCTAGGTAGCAGCGGTGCAAGAGCGCCGGAGCAAGACCAATCAGGAAACGAACCGCTTTTATTGCTTCAGGCTGGCCGCTTAATTGAAAATAACGTTCAAAGCTCGTGCTGCCAGGTACAAAGTTAAGGAGGGCGGCACTCATTCCCAGTGGGGCTACCGTGATGGCCGGTATGGCGTTTTGAGCGCAATGGGCAAAGACTCGTTCACGCGCGTCTAAAGCAAAAAAATCGAGGCCATCAACGTACAGATCGATGCCCCTAAAGAATTCCGATAAATTTTCAGCTGTAACGCCGTGTGGAAATAATGTAATTGCAATCTCAGGGTTAATGTCGCGCGCTAATTCTGCCATGACTTCCACCTTGGGGCGATCAATCTGCGACATTGATGCGCCCACTTGGCGATTTAGGTTGTGAATTTCAAAGGTGTCGAAATCGGCGATGTGAAAGCCGCCGATGCCGAGGCGGGTAAGCGCCAGCAGGTGCGCACCGCCCGCACCGCCCATGCCGGCGATGGCGATGCGTTTGCTACGAAGAGTTTGTTGTTCGGACTCCGTGATCCAACCAATATTACGGGAGAATGCGGCGGCATAATCAAATTGCACGGTTTGCCTCGTATCAGGTGGTTGGGGTCAGGTTGTTTGGAGTAGAGGCACGCAAAAGATACTTTAAGTAAGCGCTGTAACCATGAAATACCTGCTGGTCATCGATCAAGCCTTCGCGGCAAAAAACGGCATGTACCTTGGGCAAAAAAAAGAAAGAAACCCCCGGGAAATAATGATGATAAGGATGTAGGGTGAAATTCAGGTTGGGTAATAATAGTTTTTCCCACCAACGCGGCACAATAATAGGCGAAGACTCGGCAATACTGGCATTGGGTAAATTATACTGATGCTCGCAAATGGCACCCCAGCGCACAATGGCTTGCAAAAAAGTTAGCATCGGAACGACCCAATATAGCAAAAAAAAGGTCCAAGTGTGGGTTGCGGTCAAGAGGGAGGCTAAGACAATAAAAAATCCTAAACGTACCCAAAGAGGTGTGGGATGAGGACGTTTAAAAACACTGCCGGGCAGTTGTTTGCTTTTGATTAATTTCCAAGTGTTAAGCCCAAGCACATCCGTCAGCAGAAGTTTGGAGAGGCTTAGACTCGGCATTGGAAAAGTCCACTCCGGCCCACTTTTACGCAAAAAGTCCGGGTCCTTTTCGGTAAAAAAAAACTTGTGATGCGATAGGTGTACCTGCGCATAATCTTCCACCGTTAACGCTAACAAGGGATACGCCGCGATTAGATTGGTGATGAGGTCGCCGGGCCGCGCTGGGAAACCAAGGCAATGCGCTTGATCGTGCACTAATAATCCCAACATGTTTTGACGTGTTGCAACTATAAAAATAGTCAATAAACCAACCCAAACACTGTGCGCCTCGACCGCCCACCAAATTGCGCCGATAATCACGACCCAGGCATATAGCGCGGTTAACAAAAAAGGCAAGGGGCGCGGCCCGCTAAGTTTCAAAATTTCCGCACGCGCTTGGGGTGAGAGGTGCTGTTTGTCACCGAGTACGCCGAAAGGCGATGCCAACCTGTTTTCCATAACAACATACTCCTCCAACTAAAACTATCAATGCGCTATTTAATCGCCGCGCAGCAGCCGCTGCGTGATGCCGGCCTCGTCTTCGGCACTAAACGCGAAAGGATAAAGGGTATGCACATCCGGCAACTCGCGCATGGTGCCGCCATATGCGGCGGTTTGCTCAGCGATAAACTCACTCGTTAAGCGCAATAATACCGCGGGCGCATTAACGCGTGGGCACATACGTTCCGCCCCAAGTTGGGTAAAACACAGCATACGTTGATAAAACACCGCGTGGCGTGGATTTACTTCAATCACCAAGTCGGTCGCACCGTGGATTTTGTGCGCATAAATATAAGCAAGATGAAACAATGCCGCAATTACGCGTTGGGAATGCGATGCCTGATTCACGGCAAGCTTGGTGAACTCACAAACAAACCGCTTAGCCTGGCGTAGGTCATCAATTTCGTCTTTATACAATTGATCTACCAACAAGCCAGTGCTGGAATCGAGGCCAAGCGTGAGTGTGCCAATGATTTGCCCTTTGAAATCTGCCATAAGCGTTATTCGATTGGGGGTGTCATTGATTACACCGCTGGTATCGTAACCGCGCCAAGCATACATTTTTTTAATTAATAAATCCGCCGACTCGCGCCGACCTTCAGAGTTGGCTAAGCGCACCTTAAACATATCTTGGTCGAGCGACAGGCAGTTCGTGCCGCTAAGCTCTTGGCGATCGAGCGTTAGATTTTGTAGCGGCCCGGGATTTAACGGCAGGTCAACAATTGTTTTAGCCCAGTGATCGGCCGGTGTGTCCTTGGTGTGCATTACCATTCCACGGCTAAGTTTACGGATAGGTTTATCTGGCGTTAAGTAGACATTTTATGGACAATAACGGCTCATTTTGCACTTAGTTTAACGGTATGCCCGAACAAGATAATGAATTTCAAGATGGCCTTTCGGACGAATACACTAAATATTTAGTGCACTCACGACAGGAAATTGTGCAAATTCTGCGCTCGATTATGCGACAGAATGAAATGGTTACCGGCTACTTCAACCATGGGCAGGCTTTTTTTCTGAGCGCTGTTTTAGAAGCCGACCCGGAAACGGGGCATTTAATATTAGATTGCGGCCCCGACCCGGAGACTAACCAACGGGCGCAGGCCAGCGGCAAAATATTTTTTGTTACGAATCAAAGCAGCATCAAAATTCAGTTTAGCACCGCTGCTTTGACACAGATGGAGTTTAACGGGCGTCCGGCGTTTCGCACCAGAATTCCTGCCACCCTATTAAAATTGCAGCGGCGCGAGTATTACCGTTTGACTGTGCCCATTCGCGTACCGCTGCGCTGTATTGTTCCAGACCTGGAAGGAGAGCAGGTAGACGTTGAGGTAGACGATATCAGCGTGGGCGGGGCCGGTATTAGCGGTTTTCCACCCACAGCTGTCTTGACCGAAGGCCTGATATTATCCAATTGCCGCATTGTGTTACCCGAAGAAGGAACGGTGGTAACCGCGCTGGAAGTCCGTAATTTTCAGCAAATCAACCGCCGCTCTGGGCAGCCGGGTCTGCGTATCGGTTGTTTGTATGTGGGCATCCCGCCACTCCACCAGGCTATGATTCAACGATATATTATTCGAATTGATCGCGAACGCCGTGCACTCGCGAAAGGTAGCTAGATCAGCGAAGCTCGAATCAAGTGGAGTTTAAAAGCTATAGCGCAGCTCGGTATAAGCGCGATCCTGGTTGTTAAATTGACCAAATAGCCCAAGCGCTTGCCCTTTGAAAATATCCACGCCTAAGCGCAATCGCAAGTTCTTTTCCAGGGACCATGTCAGGTTCGGGCGGAGCAGCCAGTCGGTGCGGTTGAGGCTGGCTATCCACAGCACTTGTGCTTCAACACGGCTGGCCAATTTGCCGTTTAGCAGAATACTGAAACCGTTTTCGTGTTTTTCGGGAATAATGTCAGGGTTATGGTTGAAGAACACGCGCTGGTAAAACTGTAAGTTGAAGCGGGCTTCGGCAGGCAGCGGGAAATCCAGGCTGGCGACCCAATCCAGGGTATTTTGCGGTGTTACGCCGCCGGGGTCGGTTAAGTTGGTAACGTCGAATTGGTGACCACGGGTGTAGACCGCCTCGCCTTTGAGAACAAAGGTACCAAAGTCTTTGGCGACCGTGCTGCCGAACTGTTTAATACGATCATGCCTTGCTTCATAGACGAAGGTCGGTTGCGGTGCCGTTACGATGTCACGATAAAAGGTGGGGCTGGCACTCACACTACTATAATAAAACCCCGAAAAATCCCAGCCGCTTTTTAACGTGGATAAACGCAAGCCATAGTTGGTGTTATTGATGTTGCGCGCGGGGCGGACTTCGTTTCGGTATTGCGCGGCAAAGCCTGGCGGGGTTGGTAGCGCAGGGAAAAAATTCGCTCCCGGTTTACCGGTTTCATCGTAGGTCGCTACGGGAATCCACAAAAGTTCGGCATGGAAGTCATCCTTAAAATATTCTGCGCGCGCAGCCCACTGGGGAATGCGCAACACATCGAAGTCGGGCAAGATGAACTCGCGCATGTCCTTCGCAGAGACCACGTCGGCAAAAAATAGCCCCACTACCTCACCCCACACCACGTGCTGGCGACCCAGACGGAATTCCCAATTGCCAGCATCGACATCCAGATAGTTTTCACGCAGATTTAAATTAAATCTCTGGTCGTTACGAACATCGGAGGGGTAATTATTGCTGTAAAGGCTATATACCGCATCGTAATCTAGTCGTGCACTGAGTTTCCACTTGATCCGATCATTAAGACGGCCCTGATTGCTCAGTTCCGCGCGAGTGAGTATTTTTGACCAGCGCGACGGGGTATCGATGGTGTGCGCGACTTCTTCCTGCACAAAGCCCTTGAGGTTCGATCCGGCGGGAGTTTTGTCTGTGGTGGTCTGTTTTTTAGGGATCTCCAGGTCATCGCCGAATAGCGCATCCTTAGCATTTTCTGGCTTTGGTGGGGTTTCTTTATTCGGCGCGGTGTCGTCACCAAATAAAGCGTCACGAGAATTCGGTAATTTTGCGTCTGTAGATTGCGCTAACAGCAAAAAATTTTCTTCCGGCTTTTTCGGCGGTATTCCCGGGACTTTGACCAAGTAGCCGGGCCACCCTTCGCGCTGTAGCTGTGCGAGGACTGTCGCAGCGTTTTCTTTGGGGTAGGGGCCGACCAGAACTTGGGTAAGTTCATCGCCGTGCTGCGTTACTTTCTGTGTTGTCACCGTATAGCCTGCGTTACGCAGCGTTTGAAGCGTTGCATCCACGCGGGCTGCCTCAGAAAAAGCGCCTACCTGAATGGCCGTCTCGGCGGTGGCGGACGGAGTAAAAATTGCTAGCACGACATAGATTGTTAGAGCGTGATTTATAGGATTATTTTTCATGTGTTCACTCCTCCTCGACTGGTGGATTGTCTGGCGTGTCTTTATCTGCCACACCGCTACGTTCGCGCACCATGGACCATCGTTTCTTGTTGCGAGTCCCGAGCATGGTGATGCTCCCATCTTCCACGCGAACCAATCGATCCGCCATCGCCATCACATGCCGGTCATGGGTTGAAAAAATGAACGTGGTATTGAGGCGGTGGTTGATCTGCTTCATTAACTGCAAAATGTCTTTACCCGTTGCAAGATCAAGGTTGGCGGTGGGTTCGTCAGCCAGCACAATAGAGGGCTTGATGACCAGCGCGCGGGCGATGGCGACACGTTGCCTTTGGCCGCCGCTTAATTGATTGGGGCGGTGGTCGGCAAATTTGCTGAGCCCGACGATATCAAGAAAATAATCGATGCGCTCGCGGCGCTCCGACTTTGACAAGGCTTTACGCTGCAGCAATGGATATTCAACGTTCTCCGCCGCAGTTAGCACGGGGAGCAGGTTGAATGTCTGGAAAATGAAACCGATGGTGCTGGCACGTAAATCGGCTAACTGATCCGGTGTTTTGCCGCTGACATCGTGGTCGTTGATAAATATTTTTCCACTGGAAGGGGTGTCGATACAACCGATCAAGTTGAGCAAAGTGGTCTTACCACTGCCGGAAGGCCCCGCGATAGCAAGGAAAACACCGGGCTCAATGGCTAAGGTAATATCCTTTAGCGCTTGGACTTTCTGTTCGCCGAGAAGATAATATTTACTAACGTGATCGACACGTACGACGCTCATTCCTAACCCGCCTAGCCGGTACACCGTGTATGGTAGAGTGAATCAATTTGGTGGAGTATACACAATATATGATGAACGCAAAAACACCCGGTACCTTGCGCTATGTTGTTCTTGCGCTAGCATTTTTTGCTGGAATAACCCTGGACGGTTTTGCTGCGGATACAGGGGGCACGTCTGGCGAAGATGTGATCGCTAGAGAGCTTGTTAAAAAAGCCGATGCGGTACGTTTTCCGCAAGATGGTTTTCAAGTGGATGTCGTCATTACCACAATACATCCAGGCGATACTCCCGATGCACGGAAATACCGCGTGCTATCCAAGGGGAATGAAAATGCCGTTGTTATGATAACGGAGCCGGCTGCTGAGCGCGGACAAATTATGCTCATGAAGGAGCGTGATTTATGGATGTTCCTGCCGGATGTGTCGCAGCCGGTTCGGCTCGCTCTTTCCCAGCGCCTGACCGGGCAAGTGGCGAATGGAGATTTGGCGCGAGCCAACTTCAGCGGCGATTACGTACCAACCTTACTACGCACCGAAATCATTGACGGCGATAGCTACCAAGTGCTTGGGCTCACGGCGGTGGATCGTAGCGTAACCTATCAAAAAGTGGTGTATTGGGTTAAACAATCCAATGCGTGGCCTTACAAGGCAGAATTCTATTCGCTGTCCAACCGGTTGCTGAAGACGGCTAAGTACCAGAACTATCAAGGCATGGGCGGCAAGGTGCGACCGACCCGGTTGCTGATGGAGGATGCGCTACGGCATGGCGAACAGTCCGTACTTGATTACCAGAACATGAAGCTGCGTGATTTGCCGGATAAAATTTTTACTAAAGATTACCTAAAGAAGCTGGAATAATCGGGATTTTCGGTATGAACACACTTGTTCTGGCTTTCCGCAATATCGTACGGCAACGACGAAGGAGCTTGCTTTCGCTGGCGGCAGTGAGCTTTGGCGTGGTGGCTTTGTTGTTGGCGGGAGGGTTCATTCAGTGGGTTTTTTGGGCTATGCGGGAGGATACGGTGGGATCCCGTTTGGGCCATATTCAGATTTCACGCCTAGGCTATCAAAATGCCGGAACAGCGGACCCCTTCAACTATCTGCTCCCGGCGCAGTCGCCGCAACTTGTCAGCATCGAGAAGACTCCCGGCGTGGTAACGGTTGCGCCGCGTCTCGGATTTAGTGGACTGGTCAGTTTCGGTGACGCGACGGTGTCGTTTATCGGTGAAGGTGTGGACCCCCTGCGTGAGGTATTTCTAAGCCGGTCCGTGATTATTACGCAGGGTAAGGATTTGGTTTCTGACGACCCAAGCGGCATCGTAATGGGACGGGGACTAGCGGCGAATCTGGGTGTGCATGTCGGCGATAAGGTGGTGCTGCTGACAAATCTTCCTACCGGGGGGGTTAGGGCGGTAGAGGGGCATGTGTCAGGGGTTTTTTCCACCATAGTAAAAGCCTACGATGATTCGGCGCTCCGTGTTCCCTTACCTTTGGCGCGTAAGCTTATGGGCGTGTCCGGTTCCCACGTTTGGGTGACTTTGCTGAAGCATACGGAAGATACCGAAAAGGTGCAGCAACAACTGCGGCTAAAGTTGGATCAAGGGCAGTTCGAACTGGTGCCCTGGACACAGTTGGCTGACTTCTACAATAAAACGGTCGTGCTGTTCTCGCATCAATTTGGTGTCGTCAGGGTGATTATCGGGGCCATTATTATTCTCGGCATTTCCAATACCATGATGATGAACGTTATGGAGCGAACTGGTGAGATCGGCACTATCATGGCGCTGGGGACACGCCGGCGACAACTAATCAGGATGTTTCTTTCCGAAGGTTTATTGTTGGGCATTTTCGGCGCACTCATCGGCCTGCTTCTCGGCTTAGGCTTGGCGGCGTTGATATCCGCGATTGGTATTCCGATGCCGCCGCCACCAGGGATGGATCGCGCGTTGATTGGGCAAATTCGCGTCACGCCGACGCTGGCGGTTGAATCCATTTTACTTGCGGTGACGACAACGCTGATTGCAAGTGTTTACCCGGCATGGAAGGCTTCGCAGCTAACCATTGTCGATGCGCTGCGTCACAACCGGTAGCTTACACCGTGCTTTCACTGGCTCTGCGCAACCTTCTTCGGCAAAAATCGCGTACCGCGATTACGGTCTTGGCGATTTCCTCCGGCGTAGTCGCACTCATTCTCACGGGTGGTTTCGTGCAGGATGTTTTCACCCAACTCGGAGAAGCCTCTATTCACTCACGCTCCGGCCACCTGCAAATATTCCGCCAAGGTTTTTACGAGGCGGGAAGCCGTAGTCCCGAGAAATATCTGATCGATAAACCTGAAACATTGCGCCGCGTGATTACGGCGCATCCGGAAGTTGCCGATGTCCTCGCCCGCATCCAGTTTGCGGGCTTGCTGAACAACGGGCGCACCGACTGGCCCATCGTGGGCGAAGGGGTTGAGCCGGATAAAGAAGCGCGCCTCGGTAGCTACCTTAAAATTATCCAAGGGCGCCAGCTCAAAAATTCCGACGCGCTGGGTATTCTCCTCGGCGAGGGTGTTGCACACTCGCTCAAGCTAAAACCGGGTGCCCATGTAACGCTGGTTGCGAACGCCGCTGAAGGCGCACTCAATAGCTTGGATTTTGAAGTGATCGGCGTGTTCCAGAGTTTCTCCAAGGATTTTGATGCACGCGCCGTGCGCATTGCTTTGCCCGCCGCCCAAGAGTTACTGTTCACGACGAAGGTGAACGCCTTGGTTGTTGCCCTGCACAATACGCACGACACCGATGCGATGGGCGCGCGGCTAAAGCGGCAATTGGGTAAATCCGGTTACGAGATCAAAACCTGGGTTGAACTCAACGATTTTTATGAAAAAACCGTCAAACTGTACCAGCAGCAGTTTGGCGTGCTGCAATTCATCATTTTGGTGATGGTTTTATTGAGTGTTGCCAACAACATCAACATGAGCGTGTATGAGCGCCTGGGTGAATTCGGCACCATGATGGCCTTGGGTAATCGCCGCGCATACGTGTTTCGGTTGATTCTTATCGAGAGCACATTGCTTGGGCTGTTCAGTGCGCTGTTGGGTGTCGTGATGGGCGTTGCGCTGGCTTGGGCCATTTCGGCTATTGGTATTCCGATGCCGCCGCCACCCAATGCGAACTTGGGCTATACGGGACACATCGCACTTATTCCCGCTGTGCTCATCATGGCGTATTTGGTGGGTTTGGCCGCCACTATTTTAGGGGCCTTGCTGCCGGCTGCGCGTGTTTCAAGAACACCGGTGCTGGATGCGCTGCGGGCTAACGTTTGATCCGATCTTACGCTTTTAAGCGCCGTGCAACGTCTAACGCAAAATAAGTCAAAATTGCGTCGGCACCGGCGCGTTTAAAAGCGAGGAGTGATTCCATTACGCAGGCCTCTTCATTCAGCCAGCCATTTTGAGCCGCCGCTTTGAGCATGGCGTATTCGCCGCTGACTTGGTAGGCAAAGGTCGGCGCGCCGAATGTGTCTTTTACCCGGCGCACGATATCAAGATAAGGCATGCCGGGCTTCACCATGACCATGTCGGCACCCTCCTCCAAATCCAGTCCAACTTCGCGCAGGGCTTCATCGGAATTGGCACAGTCCATCTGGTACGTGTATTTGTTGCCAGCACCTAAATTGGCGCTGGAACCCACGGCATCACGGAATGGGCCATAAAAATTAGACGCATATTTAGCGGCGTAAGCCAAGATGCGCGTATGGATGAACCCGGCTTGATCCAGACCGGCGCGGATTGCGCCCACGCGGCCATCCATCATGTCTGAAGGTGCGACCACATCCGCGCCGGCTTGGGCATGACAGATCGCTTGGCGCTTTAATACTTCCACCGTTTCATCGTTTATGACATATCCTTGTGCATCAATCAGCCCATCTTGGCCGTGGCTGGTATAAGGATCTAACGCGACATCAGAAATGATGCCTAATTCGGGCACCGCCTGTTTTAAGGCGGCGATCACCCGCGGGACTAAGCCCGCAGGGTTATAAGCTTCCGCCGCATCCAGGGTTTTTAAGGTTGTGTCGATCACCGGAAACAAGGCAAGGGCGGGGATGCCGAGTCGCGCGCATTCTTGGGCTACGGGAATTAATTTATCCAAAGTCATGCGTTGTACGCCCGGCATGGACGTTATCGTTTCGATATGGTTCTCGCCATCCAGAACAAAAACCGGATAAATTAAGTCATTAACCGTAAGTGTACACTCACACATGAGGCGCCGGGAGAAGTCATCATGCCGCATGCGCCGCATGCGGCGGGAAGGGAATTTGCCGATATTTTTCATAGATGAAATTATACCTTGCGCCGTAATTTAAGGGCTGTGCACCAAGCCACGCCCGGGTATTTTTAAAATCCGGGAGAGTTCAGGAACTAAATCAAAATTAGTTTATCTCAGTAGCAGACGGTAGCGATATCGTCGCCCGCTTCTCCTCCCTGAGCGGGGCCTTAATCCCCATTAAGGCATTTGCGCCCCTGGCTTTTGTTCCCCTTTAGCCAGGGGTTTTTTAT
>JAYVZN010000018.1:0-41670 GCA_043783305.1 Betaproteobacteria bacterium | reverse complement strand
CGCGAGGCCATCCTAGAAGCTCTAGGTAAAACCCGATTCAATAAAACGGCCGCCGCGAAATTACTCGGTATCACTTTCCGCGCGCTACGCTATCGGTTAGAGCGGCTGGGTATCGAGTAATTACGCGCACCCACATCCTAAGTCCGTGTCTTTTTACGCTGGGTGACTACGGTACGCGCATTCCATATTTTGGTTGAGTATTCTCGTATTGTTCGGTCGGACGAAAATTTTCCCATGTGCGCTACATTCAAAACGGCTTTGCGCATCCAGGCATCTTGATCCCGATACAAATTTTCAACTTGTTGCTGCGCTTCAATATAAGCGGCATAGTCCGCCAGCAACATATAATGATCCCCGTGATAAGTCAGCGCATCAAAAATTGGTTTGCAGCGGTCATGGTCATCCGGTGAAAAGTACCCGCTTTTAATCATATCCAACGCCTGCTTTAATTCCGGGTTATTGTCGTAGTAGCTCCAGGGGTTGTAACCATCCGCCGCCAATTGTGCTACTTCATGGGTGTGCAAACCGAATATAAAGATATTTTCGGCTCCGACTTCGTCGTGAATCTCGACATTTGCACCGTCCATCGTGCCGATGGTCAACGCCCCATTCAGAGACATTTTCATATTGCCGGTACCCGATGCCTCGGTTCCAGCCGTGGATATTTGCTCCGATAAATCAGCCGCCGGAACAATGTCTTCGGCCGTGGACACATCGTAGTTGGGAATAAATACCACCTTAAGGCGATCACCGATGAGTGGGTCATTATTGACGATATCCGCAACATCGTTAATTAGCTTAATCACACGTTTTGCCATCACGTAGCCGGGCGCAGATTTACCACCCAAAATCACCGTACGGGGCACACTGATACCACCAGCACGAATTCGATTGTAAAGCGTAATAATGTGCAACACATTCAGCAACTGCCGCTTGTATTCATGGATGCGTTTGATCTGCACGTCAAATAACGAATCCGGATTAATCTTTACGGGCAAACGCTGCTCAATTAATTTTGCCAACCGCACTTTATTCGCACGTTTCACCTTGGCAAAATCCGTGCGAAATGTCGCGTCTTCGGCTAAACCACTTAAGCGCTGCAATTGGTCTAGATCTTTTAGCCACTCTTTGCCAATCCATTTAGAAATTAATTTCGATAAACCGGGGTTCGCTTGATTCAACCAACGACGCGGCGTAATGCCGTTTGTCACGTTCACTATTTTTTCCGGCCACAAGCGGTGAAAATCGGCAAAGATTGTTTCTTTCATCAACTGTGTGTGAATCGCCGCAACGCCATTCACTTTGTGACTGCCAACAATGGCAAGATGCGCCATGCGTACACGCTTATCACCGGTATCATCAATAATGGAAAGGCGGCGCAACAACGCTGTATCACCCGGGTAGCGGTGCATCACATCGCGTAAAAATCGCTGATTAATTTCGTAAATAATTTGTAGATGGCGCGGTAATACGCGTTCAAATAAGGGCACCGGCCAAGTTTCCAAAGCCTCTGGCATCAAGGTGTGATTGGTATAAGCGAACACGCCATTGCAAATCGCCCAGGCGCGATCCCATTCCAAACCGTGTATATCGACCAACATACGCATGAGCTCAGGAATGGCGATGGAGGGATGCGTGTCGTTGAGCTGAATGGCCACCTTGTTTGGCAATTCATCGAAATGATCTTGGTACTTACAGTATCGGTAAAAGATATCTTGTAAAGACGCGCACACGAAAAAATATTGCTGCTTTAATCGTAATTCACGTCCCATCTCGGTGGTGTCGTCGGGATATAGCACTTTAGACAAATTTTCAGATTCATTTTTGTCTTCCACCGCTTTGATGTAGTTACCTTCGTTGAAATAACCCAGATCAAAATCACGCGTTGCCTTGGCAGCCCACAAGCGCATATTGTTCACAGTATCGTTGCCATACCCTGGAATCGGATAATCATAGGCCATCGCCATAACATCGTCCGAATCCACCCACTGATAGCGCATCTGGCCTTTATCATCGTTAAAATTCACCACGCGCCCGTGAAATTTGACCTGATACAATACCTCGGAGCGTGGAAATTCCCAGGGATTACCGTAACGCAACCAGTTATCCGGATGTTCGACTTGATTGCCGTTTTCAATGCGCTGGTTGAACATACCGTACTCGTAACGAATACCATAACCATAGCCTGGAATACCCAAGGTTGCCATGGAGTCGAGAAAGCACGCGGCCAAGCGCCCTAAGCCGCCATTGCCGAGCGCTGCGTCACTTTCTATATCCCGAATTTTTTCCAACTCCAAGCCCATCTCTTTCAGAGCGCTGCGAAATCCTTCATCACAACCGATGTTGAGCATGCTGTTCATCAAGGTGCGCCCCATTAAAAATTCCATGGATAAGTAATAAACGCGCTTGCTATCTTCTCGATAATAACTGCGCATGGTTTCCATCCAGCGCTCAATCAAGCGTTCGCGCACCACAGCGGCTGAGGTATAGAACCAATCACGCTCCGTTGCCGTAATCGGATCCTTGCCAATGGAATACATCAAACGGTTGGCCAACGAACGTTTAATCGATGGTGTATCCAGGGCGGGCTTGTCGACTTCAAGCTGGGTAGGCTGCGGGTTTTTAGACATCACATACTCCTTAACTAGGGCGCGTTAATGTGTTAATGAATGATCATTAACGGCCCATTTCAGATGTACTTTAGAACGGTGTGAAAGAGTTTCAACCCGCCAAACGACGAAATCAACGGAGACTAACCAAGTGCGATCACTAGGTAGGTAACGTACAAAATACCATTGACTCCCAAATGCCACACCTGTAATTGTCCACGGCGATGCATAATACGCAGCCATAAGGTAGCTACCAAGGTAATCACAATGCCCGCCAGTACTTCCCGTTGCGGTACCCAAGGGGTTAACATAACTCCGATTGCCGGTAATAATGTCCCCTGAAACACCATTGCGCCCGTGATGTTACCAAAGGCCAGCGTATCTTTACCGCGGCGTATCCACAAAATGCTATTCACCTTTTCGGGTAATTCCGTGGCTATCGGAATAATCATCAGGGACAATAACAGTGCAGAAATACCGAACACTTGCGAAACTTCTTCAATACCGAAAATAAATCCCTTTGCCCCTCCCACCAAGAGTACTAAGCCCAAAGCCAGTTGAACCAAAATTAACAGCATGTTTTTCGGCAAGCCTAGACGCGCCAGAAACATTTTGGTTTGCGCTTCTGTGCCATGCCCTTCCTGCACCAAAGCAGAGGATGCGCGCAAAGTCAGCATTATGTAAATAAAATAGATTAGCACCATAACCAGTGCCAGCAGGCCACGCAGCAACGGGGTGTCGTGCGGCACAAATAATGCCGCCCCGGAAAGCGTAAAAGCACTCAGAAAAAAATTTAAATCGCGCGTTAATCCGCTGCGCTCCGGATTAAAATACCCGCGTAGACCGCGTTTTCTCAGAGCAAAAACCGCCATCAAACAAATGGATAAAGTTGACAGCATCAACGGCGCACCCAGAATGGCCCCCACTCCAATTTCTTCGTTTATCTTCCGATTTTCCGTGCCGGCAAAAATAGCCAACAGCGGCACCATCGTTTCGGGTAACGCAGTTCCGACAGCCGCGAATAAAGACCCGGTTACGCCTTCAGAAATTTTTAGGCGTTCTCCCAAGTGCTCCAAAGCATTTGTAAACACTTCCGCCGCAATTAAAATTACAATCAGCATCAAAAATAACTGTGCAACGACCATTAATCGATTCCTTTAAATTTCATGCGATTTGTTTTCTACTGCCATGTTATTCGAGCATTTAACGCTGCGTCACACTATCCAGCGGCACAAACGGCACCAGCTTACGCTAAACTCCAGTCATGTACATAAACACCGACGGCCTACTTGCATCGGCATACTTTATTCCTTCGCCCAACTGCGATTCGCGTCCGGAGGGTGTACTCCCTTGCTTAATCGTTATTCACAATATCAGCCTGCCACCAAATGAATACGGCGGGGAAGGTATCATCGAGCTCTTTACCAATCGCTTAGACCCGACAGAACATCCTTACTACGAGGCCATTAAAGACATCAAAGTCTCCAGTCATTTCCTGGTTCGCCGTAACGGTAAATTGGTTCAATTTGTGGCCTGCATCCAACGCGCTTGGCATGCAGGCACTTCCAACTGGCGGGGGCGTGAATGCTGTAATGATTTCTCCATCGGCATTGAACTCGAAGGTTCCGACTTCGAACCCTTTAGCGATGCACAATATAAATCTCTTACGCTACTTACCCAGGCTCTTCAGTGCGCCTATCCTATTGTCGATGTGGTCGGCCATTGCGATATTGCTCCCGGACGCAAGACCGACCCCGGGCCTTACTTCGACTGGGCACGCCTCCCGCACTCGCTTTAACTCGGACTCTATCCCTCGCTTTACCCGATGTTGCATTTCAGAAAAAACTTATATATGATTACGAATCATTCTCATTACCAGGCGGAAGCACGGGTAAAAATATGGACAATTTCAGCGCTGGCGTACAAAAAGAAGCCGAAAAGCGGAATTTTATTGTTTTAGATCGCAGCCAGCCCATTCGCAGCGATGCGTTATTTTTAAATGGCGACGAGGTGCTCATCCACCACCAAGGCGCGCATTATCGTTTGCGTCGCACGCGCAACGGCAAATTGATTCTGACCAAATAACGGAGGCTAACGAGTTATGTACGTCTGTATTTGTAAATCCGTGACCGATTCCCAGATCCGTACCGCTGTGAGCGAAGGCGTTTGCTCGATGCGTGCATTGTGCCAAAATTTAGGGGCCTGTTCGCAGTGCGGGAAATGCGCTGAACACGTATTGTCCGAACTACGACAAGCGCTATCCGATGCGCAACCCACGCCGCGCTCAATATTTCCCGTTAATGTTCATCAGGAGGCTGCATGAAAGGCAATTCCAAAATCATCGCTCTGCTCAACCGGCAGCTTACTTTAGAACTGACCGCTGTAAATCAATATTTCCTACATGCCCGCATGTATAAAAACTGGGGGCTGGAAAAACTGGGTCAGCACGAATATGACGAATCCATCGAAGAAATGAAACATGCGGACCAGCTCATCGAACGCATCTTATTTTTGGAAGGACTGCCCAATTTACAAGATCTCGGCAAACTCCTTATCGGTGAAAATGCACCGGAGTGCATTGCCTGCGATCTCAAACTGGAATTAAGCTCTCGTGAAAACTTAGTGCCAGCTATTGCCGCTTGCGAAGCTGATAAGGATTTTGTCTCACGTCAACTGTTCGACGAAATCCTAAAAGACACCGAAGAACACATTGATTGGCTGGAAACGCAACTCGACCTGATCAAACAAGTCAGCGCCGAAAATTACCTGCAAAGCCAGATGCATTCGTAAAAATTAACCGCCGCCTTCGCGCGGTGGTTGTCGCTGCTAGCCAGCCCGGTTCGGGCAAGCCCGCTTTAAAAATACATCCTCTGCCAACAAAATCGCGTCGGTTTTACTGTAGCAAGTTAGCGACTTAACTAGGATTAATTTACCAAACCGGATTAACCCATGCATAAACTCGAACCGTGGTTCAGCATCCCCGCATTAATCATTCCCGCTATGCTGACTGCGCCCGCTTTCGCCGTGCAATATCTGAGTCTGGAACAAGCTCAAAAAATCTTATTTCCGAATGCCGATCAATTTGAAATGGTTGCGATTACCTTGAATGCCGAACAACGGCGTGCTATTGAAACCACATCCGGCGTCAAAGTGCGTGTCAACGCACTGAAAGCTTGGCGCGCAAAGCAAGGCGGCAACGCAACAGGATGGTTTTTGTTGGATGAAGTCATTGGCAAGCATGAATTAATTACCTACGCGGTCGCGATCGCTGCCGATGGAGTGGTGCAAGGTGTTGAAATTTTAGACTACCGCGAAAGCCACGGCGGTGCCGTCCGGAATTCGAAATGGCGCGCGCAATTCATCGGCAAAAAAACCGGATCCCCGGTGCAATTGGATGATGATATTAAAAATTTAAGCGGTGCAACTCTTTCCAGCCTTCACCTCACCGAAGGTGTGCGTCGGCTGATCGCTACTTACCAGACCGCTCTCAAATGAATGCTATGAACAAGGCGCAGAATCTGTCGACCCATCTGCAAGAACACACGCGCGCGCGCGCGCTCCTCGGCACCGTGGTTGAAATTTCGGCCACGGGCACTGTCGAGCGCGTCCACCAAGCGATCAACCAAGCCTTCGACGTGGTCGCCGAGATACAAGCTTTAATGAGCTATCAAGATCCTGCTTCTGAACTTTCACGCATCAATCAATTTGCTTTTGACGGCCCCGTGGCGGTACATGAACACACTTGGCAAGTCTTAAGCGCGGCACACGAAATCGCTGAAGCCAGCGCAGGACTCTTCGATATCACCATAGCACCCCGCTTAACGCGCCTCGGTTTTTTGCCGCGCCACGCTCATTTCCCACGCGCTTCCCGGCATGGCAATTGGCACCATATCGCGCTACTTCCGGGTCGACGGGTGCAATTCATGCGCCATGTCTGCATTGATCTTTCCGGTATCGCCAAAGGGTATGCGGTGGATCGCGCGATTCGTACTCTACAAGTTGCCGGTATGCAGGCGGGACGTGTCAATGCCGGCGGTGATTTACGTGTCTTTGGTGCCCCCCCGCAAGCCATTCATGTACGCGCTCCGTACAAACCAACGCAAATGATCTCGCTATTGCAAATCGCGGCAGGTGCCGCAGCGACATCCGCCATCTATTTTTCACAACGTCGACGCGGACAACAAATGGTTTCGCCGTTGATCCATCCGCACACGGGCGATCCCTGCAACAGGAATCGTAGCGTAACCGTACTCGCTCCAAATTGCCTACACGCTGACGCACTCACCAAAGTCGTACAAGCCGACCCAGCGCAGGCCACACAATTATTAGCGCGTTACCAAGCTCGTGCCTTTATTGTCGAGCAAGACTCCGGCAGTAGTGCCTGCCGAATATTCGATAGCGGTCATCCGGCTCAATTAAACCATGTAAGTGCAGTATGAATCGCCTATCGCACCTACAAATTCGCTTTAATCCGGATCATAAACGCGCGATCTACAGCGTACTGGTACTGCTCTGGGCCAGCGGCGCACTGTGGCTGTTGTTTCACTATTTTTTACGCATGCCGAACGATTTCGGTGCCCAAGCCCATCCTCTGGAGATCTGGTGGTTGCGGTTGCATGGGTTGGCCGCCTTTGCCGCTTTAGTGGTGATTGGATCGGTACTGCCCGTACACGCACGCCGTGCTTGGCAACTTAAAAAAAATCGCGCTTCTGGTTTGTCGATGAAAATAATGTCTCTTTGGTTGTCCGTCACCGGCTACGCGTTGTACTACTTTGCCAGCGATGCCAATGCAACTTGGCTACCGCTACTGCATTGGATCGTTGGCCTTACTTTACCTTTGTTGTTGATTTTGCATATACGGCGCGGTCGTGCGCCCAAGGTTTTACATAAATCAGCTAGCACGAACACCTAGCAGCTTTACCGAATCGCCCGCCAGCCTCACGCCTTTCAGCGTCGCCAGCCAGCTATTTATATCCACACTCTGAAAGGAATTTCCATGAAGTTACCGTACTTAAAGTCGGCGCTGCTGGCGCTGTTAATTAGCTTATCACTCAACGCCCGCGCCGAGTCGTCCGCCTTAGAGCAAAGGCTAGATCAAATGCAAAAAGAAATTGAAAATCTAAAAAAACAACTGGCCAAGGAAAAATCTGTGCGCCAAGAACAGGTCAGCGCCGTACAGACCACAACACAAACGATTCGCTCAGAAGCATCCGCCACTACCATCGGTGGTTACGGCGAAGCGGTGTACAACAACTATCGCAACAAGTCCGTCAAAGACGAAGCCGATTTACGTCGCTTCGTACTGTTCTTCGGCCATCGTTTTAACGACAAGCTACGCCTCTATTCCGAGCTAGAAGTCGAGCACGCCCTAGTTGAAAGCGGCCAAGGCGAACTCGCCCTTGAACAAGCCTTCATCGAATATAACCTGCACCCCAATATCAATTTGCGTGCCGGTCTCATGCTCATGCCACTGGGTCTACTCAATGAAACTCATGAACCACCGACGTTCTATGGTGTCGAGCGGAATGAGGTAGAAACACGCATCCTACCGTCTACTTGGCGCGAACTGGGTGTCGGATTGCAAGGTAATGTACTCGACGGATTGGAATACAACGTCGGCGTTTCCACGAGCCTAGATGCCAGTAAATATAAAAATGCATCTAATAGCTATGCCTCTAGTGGAATACGCAGCCTACGCTCGGAGGGTTTCCAAGCTGCCGCTAATGATTTGGCGTTGTATGCCGGTCTTAATTATCGCCAACCGGGTTGGTTGATTGGTGGCGGTGTGTTCACCGGCAACACCGCGCAAAATGGCCTGGGCTCCACCAGTAGCACGGCACTGCAAGGCAAAGATGCACGTGTTACTTTATGGGACATCCACGGTAAATACAGCTTAGGCAATTTTGATCTGCAAGCCTTATACGCGCGCGGCACGCTCGGTGACACCTCGGCGATCAATGAAGCGGCAGGGATCGTGGCCGGTGCCGACAACAACGCCGCACCCAAATCCTTTTGGGGTGGTTATGGACAAGTGGCCTACCATGTGTGGAAAAAAGGCGAAATGCGTTTAACTCCTTTCGTACGCTATGAACGGTACAACACCCAAGCCAGCGTCGATCCGGGTTTTACTAAAGATTTGAACAACAATGAACGCGTTATCACCACCGGTGCTAATTTCAACTTAAGCCGTGACGTGGTGATTAAAGCCGATTGGCAAAATTACCAACAAGACAATCGCAAAGACCGCTTCAATCTGGGCGTAGGCTATATGTTCTAACGTACAGCATCTTCCTGGGGGCGGATTACTTTGATCGGCCCCCAGTTTGCCCACCGCGTCATGGAAAGTTCAAACGCTTACTGCTACAGTGGCGCTCAGAGTAACCAACATACGAGCGCCGCAAGCGCCAAATCTGATCTACCACGGAGAAGAAAATATGGGCAAAAAAGTCGCCATCTTGGGGGGTGGTGTCGCCGGTATGAGCGCGGCGCATGAATTAATCCGACGCGGCTTTCAAGTCGAAGTCTACGAAAGTTTAAGCATTCCAGGCGGCAAGGCGCGTAGCGTCCCCGTCCCAGATTCCGGTACCGGCGGTCGTCAAGCACTCCCAGGTGAGCACGGCTTCCGTTTCTTTCCTGCCTTCTACCGCCACGTCACCGCCACGATGAAAGAAATTCCCGTGGATGGCAACAAAACCGTATTCGATAATTTGGTGAATACCACGCGTATCGAAATGGCGCGTTTTGATAAAGAAGCAATTGTCATTTTGGCGGGTTTCCCCAAAAATTTAGCGGATCTACTGGTTATTTTAAAAGATCTGCTGGGTACCGATACCGGCATCCCGGATGATGAAATCGAATATTTTACAGAACGTGTATGGCAGATTATCACCAGTTGTAACGCCCGCTGTTTAGACGAATACGAACAACTCGGTTGGTGGGAGTTCATCGGCGCTGCCACACGCTCGCAGGCCTATCAAAAACTATTGGGCCTCGGTCTGACACGATCTTTAGTCGCGGCTCAGGCCGAGTTAGCCAGTACGCGCACCGTAGGCCATATTTTAGTGCTGCTGCTATTTACCATGTTAGAACCCGGTAAAAGTTGCGACCGTGTACTCAACGGCCCAACCAACGAAGTGTGGATTGATCCCTGGCGCAACTATCTTGAATCCAAAGGCGTACGCTACCATTTAGATTCTTTAGTAACCGCCGTTCAATGCACGGGGGATCTAATCACCAGCGTTAGCGTAACGCACAATGGCCAAATTGAAAAAATCAGTGCCGATTATTATCTAATGGCCGTTCCCGTTGAGCGCTTCGCCCCGCTGATTAATGAGGACATGCTAAAGGCTGACCCTTGCTTGTGCAACATCCAAGAACTCGGTCGGGATCCCGATTTATTTCCCCTCAACAATGTCTCGTCGTCGGAGTCCCGCATCTATGTGGGCTGGATGAACGGCGCGCAATTTTTCCTGTATGAGGACATCTCGTTGGTGCACGGCCATGTTATTTACGTCGACGCACCTTGGGCGCTCACGTCCATCTCACAAAAGCAGTTTTGGCCCACGGTGGATTTCAGCGGCTACGGCGATGGAAAAGTGCACGGCATCCTTTCCGTTGACATTTCAGAATGGGACAAACCCGGTATTCTTTACGGCAAAACTGCCAAACAATGTACGCTCAAAGAAATTGGCGATGAAGTTTGGGCCCAACTAAAACGTAGCCTGAATGTGGATGGCCAAGAAATTCTCAAGGACGAAAATCTACACTCCTGGTTTCTAGACCCGGATATCGCATTTGTTCCGCCGCATGACCCGAACGCCCACGATAAACATAACACCCAACCGCTATTGGTTAATCTGGTTAACTCTTGGACCTTACGACCCAACGCCTACACCCACATCGGCAATCTCTTCCTGGCCGCCGATTACGTTAAAACCAATACCGATCTTGCCACGATGGAAGGCGCGAATGAAGCCGCCCGGCGCGCTGTCAACAGCATCATCGATGCCAGCGGCGCGCCTGTACCCTACTGCCGTATCTGGAAATTACAAGGGCCTTATCTATTTACCATCTGGCGCTGGGTCGACGCACGACGTTTTAGCCAAGGCATGCCTTGGCGCAAAGAAATGCCGGGGTGGTCGAATGCCTTACAGTGGATTTTACTGATAGTCTTGAGCTTAGTTTCGTGGATCATAAAATCATTGCGGAACTTATTTGAACGAAATTAGATGGCTCATTGAGTCGTTGTCAATTTGACAACGACTCAATCCAGACATCCAATTCCGCGAGCTGTGCGCGCAAATAATGACGATCACCGTAAATGTGCGCCATGACGGCCATGCCTTGTGTACGACCCATCATTTCCAGTGCTAGGTGTGGTGCCTGCGCGCACCCGATCATTGTTATCTGTCGTGTCAGCCAGTCAATGAAAAGATCGAACATTTTTTTAACCTGAGCCTTCAGCGCAGGCTGCGCCTTGCCCAGCTCGCTATTCAACGAGCCCATCGGACAGCCGTAGCGTATTATTTCTTTTTCTGATCGTCGAATTATTTGTGCGAAATACTTTAAGCGTTGACGCGGATCCGGCTCGCCGGTATCCCATTCGGCCAGCATGGTGCGAATTTTTACGATTCGGGTATCAATCACCGCCGCCAGAATATCATCCTTACTTTTGTAATAATAATAGAAATTACCGCGTGGAATACCCGCCGCTTCTGCGATATCAGTAAACGAAGTTGCGTTGTATCCGCCGTGATAGAACAAACGATTCGCCGCCTCGACGATGCTCTGTCGAACGGCTTCGCCCTGCCCTAAAGTTGATCGTGAGTGCTTGGCCATATGATCATTATAGCGGGTTAAACCACTTGACACTAAGACGATTGTATTACTATAGTGAGATGGTCATCTTACCTATTCTGGAGCTTCCATGAACATGCCCGAAAAAATGCTTACCCTCCCACCCGATCAGGAAACATTCAATCGTTGGTTCGATGATCGTCTGGAACAAAAACTGGCGGAGCGTGAAGCCGCGCATACCCCTTCGCTCGCCATTATTGCAACCAAGGGCACGCTGGATATGGCGTATCCACCCTTTATCCTCGCCGCAACGGCTTCCGCGTTGGGTTGGGATGTATCGATCTTTTTTACATTCTACGGATTAGAGTTATTGAAAAAAAATCTCACGCTGGAAATTTCGCCACTCGGTAATCCGGCGATGCCCATGAAGATGCCGGTAGGCCCGGCCTCCTTCCGCGCAATCAATTGGAATATTCCCAACATAATCGCCGGCAACATCCCCGGCTTTGAACGTTTTGCCACTGGCATGATGAAAAAGACCATGCAAAATAATGGTGTCGCCAGCATTGAGGAGTTACGCGAGGCCTGCATAGAGGGCGGCGTAAAACTAGTGGCATGCCAAATGACCGTTGATGTTTTCGGCTACGAACGTACGGATTTTATTCCTGAAGTGGTTGACTGGATTGGTGCTGCATCGTTCCTACCTGTTGCACAAAAATCGGATGTTTCACTTTTTATTTAATGCCCAATTATGGCACAGGAATTTCGACAGGGGCTAGCACGGTTCCAGCCGATGTTAGTCCCCTGCCGCTGCTGTATAAATATGCTTGAAGCGCCGATTTTTACATTCAGCGTCCCAACCACTATTACTCTTAATCATATCTACGTGGCGGCACGTTATACCTCACTGCAACAAAACCCCGTATCGCGCACTGCTGATCTCGCTGCGCAAGGTTATCCGTGAACGGACTTGGCGCAAGCGCTTTAATCGAGGAAAATAAATACGCTTATTGCGCGTGTTGTAAAAATTCGATGATCTCGCGTGCGTGCTTGCCCGAATCGACATTACGATACACTTGGGAAATCTTTCCGTCGGGCGCAATCAAATAGGTGTGGCGTTTAGCCAGTTTCAGCACGACTAAATTCAGCAGCGCGCCATAGCGCTCCACGACCTTGCCGTCGGTATCGGACAATAGTAGGAAGGGTAACTTATGCTTACGCGTAAATTCCGCATGCGATTGCTTATCATCCAAACTGATGCCGATAACTTGCGCATTCAAAGCCCGGAGTTGCTGCCAATCGTCGCGGAACGCGCAAGCTTCCCGGGTGCAGCTGGGTGTCTCGTCCTTGGGATAAAAATACACCACTACCCACTGCCCGCGATAATCGCTTAAACGCTGCAAAGTGCCCTGTTGATCCGGCAAGCTAAAGTCGGGGGCTAAGGCACCGACTCGCGGCGCATCCTGCGCAGCACGCAACTTCAGCGCCAGAAATAAAAGTAATACCAGCAGCGTAATGACTAAAAATACTCTCATGCCGTATTCCTTGAAACGCAGTTTGCGCGTTGGTTATGACTGGGTAAAAGTGGCGCTACGGCATGCTTGAGTCGATCCCATCGGCGTGTCGACGGCCTCGCTGTAGTGGATTCTGCCGCCGTAACTAGGTGCCAATAGCGAATCACGCCAACAACCACAGCGTCGTCCCCACCCATAGCAGCACGGTAAGCATCAATTGCGGATCACGAACGGCTTCATTCGCCGCATCTTCGCCCTGTTGGTGATAATGCAGTAAAAACAAATAACGAAACACCCCGAAAATCACGAAGGGCACCGTGAGAATCAACCACGGTGTACGGTGCAATGCGATGGTCTCCGGGCTTAAGGTATACAGACTGTAGCTCATGACGATACAGGCTGCGGTGATGGTAATCAGCCCATCCAGCAAGGCCGGGCTGTAATAGCGCAGCACTTTGCGCGGCTGATCCCCGCCACGATCAATGTCCATTCCAAGTTCGGCGCGGCGCTTCACAAAACCCAGAAATAACGTCAGCATCAAACCGCACAGCAACAACCACTGTGAAGGTGGGATACCGATGCCGCTGGTGCCAGCCAGTAACCTTAATATAAAACCCGTGGCGATAATAAAAACATCCAGAATTACGACTCGTTTTAATCCAGCGCTATAGGCTACATTCAAAATACCATACACGGCTAGCAAGAGCGCTACGCGCGGGGAGGCGTAATAGCCCGCCGCTCCGCCCACGATCCCTACCGATAAACCCAGCAGCATCGCCGCCGGTATATTTACCGTCCCCTTGGCCAGAGGGCGTTCACGCTTCAGCGGATGGAGACGATCAACCTTACGGTCCGCAATATCATTCAGAATATAAACCGCACTGGATACCAACGAGAAACCCACCGCCGCCGCCGCCGCTCGCCACACCAGCATAGAATCGCCCCAAGCATTTCCAAACAACAAGCCGGCAAAGACGAACAGGCTCTTAACCCAATGCTTGGGGCGCAACAGACGGATCAACTCAAACGCTTGATTCATGGCGCTTTCGGTCGGCAGGATTCTTGCGGGAAGTAGCGTTCGCAAAAATAGCAGCCTCCCATCGGTAAATAATTCGGTATGGCGTAATATTGTTGTTTTACGCGGCGCAGTACACCCTCGCGATATGCTGTGTAGTTGAAGCCGGATCCCAACACTAAATAATACTTCGCAAAGTATAGATTGATTTCGCTAAATTCGATTGACCTGAAATACGGTCCGTATTGATCAAATACGGGAGGATTTTTCAGGAGGATCATAATATTGCGGCCTTGGTATCGGCGAAAATCGGTAACAATATCGTCGTGCCGCGCATGCGATGATCCTGGGCCGAACACCATCACGTTTTCACCCGCCTGGTAGCTCAATATAGCCGCCATGGAATAACCATCGGTGGCGAGCGCGTACCGGCTACGATACGGAGCTAATTGCTCCAATAGCTCGGTTGTTTTCAGCATCAATAACGCGCCTTTTGCGTAAGTTGTATGCTGCCAGACTGAAAGCGGCATGAGTAAAATAACAGCAAAGGCCAGCACATGTAGGCTAGCGTATACCCACATAAAGCGTAACATTTTACGGAGTTGGCCTGTATCCAAACACCAAACCAGTAACGCAAATGCAAAGGGGTAAAACGACAACACCCAATGCAACCCAATGATTTTTTCAAAAGCAATTAAAGCAAAAATCAGCGTGGGTATAGTAAACACAAAGGCAAACAGGCGGAAGTGCGGTTCGCTGAGCAGCGCCTTGACGTGCCGACGTTGCTTGAATAATAGCCACACCGCAAGCGGCGTCAGCAGATATATCTGCATCAATAAATAATAAAGCGGTTTGTGCCAAGCGAAACCGGCACTCTCATGCCGATTATAAATATTGAACATGATGTTCGCCCAGCAGTGGCTGTAATTCCAATACACATTCAACGCGATGGCCGGCAAGGTGGCTAAACAAAACCAAACAAAACCTCGGCTCTGCGTACGTGCTTGCGGCGTACTCACCCAATACAGCAAAATAGCAATGCCCAACAAGGCAACGAAATATTTTGACAAGAGCGCTAATCCAAACGCTAAACCGGCCCCAACAAAGTGCCGCGTCATGCCGCTTTGCAGGCCGCGCGATAAGAACCCGACGCAAAGAAAACTAAAAAAAATCAATCCGGCATCTGTGGTGATTAACACGCCCATTAAATTCATGGGCGAAACCCAATATAGCAGCGCTGCCCAAGCCGCTTTTTCCGTATCCCAGCCCCGCAACAGCCGATACAGTCCATAGCCGATGAAGCTGGTGAAAAACACCACCGGTAAACGCAGCACCCATTCCGCGTCACTGATCCGCAACATCAACCACAGCAACCAACCAACCAGTGGTGGATGATCGTAAAAACCAAAATCGGGGCGTTGCCCCCAAATCAGAAAATAAGCTTCGTCACCCGAAAAAGGAATGGCCGCCGCCAATACCAGCTTGATGAGCAGCGTGGCCATAAAGACTGGTAACAACCACGTTTGAGGGCTACGTTGGTTCATCGATGTGGGGTTTTTTGGCGGTATAAAATAAAGGCCTCGGCTTTATCTCCGTGGCGATTACCTTGCCACAGTTTGCGCCAATCGGTTCCCGGACGAGCATCGGGATGGCGCGGATCGGTCTGTAATAAAAACAAATCACAACCATAAGCATTGTATTCAGCGCGTTCGGCGCGCGTGGTGCTAATACCCGCGTAGTAGTACAACATGCCGCGCTGCGGCTCGCCTAAACCAGCACTACCGATGCAAGTATAGCGCGCGGGTAAATGTTGCTTTAACGCAAGCACTACGTCGCGGTAGCTTTTATTATGATTGATCCAAGGCAGCATCAATGAGGTTCCCAAACCCCATACCAAGGTAATCCCCGCCGCCCAGTGAAATACGGCGCGCCGACCCGACCGAAAGGAATCGCGCAGGGGTAACAACCAAAGTAGCGTCAGCAACAGCGCAAAAACAAAAGCCAGCCAACCAAAATGCGGTACAAAGCCAGGTTGTAGTTTAAGAAGATGCGCATACAAACGTTCAGGATGTCCCGTCATCAACGTGATCCAGGCAAGCCAGACAATGATCGCAAGTAAGCCGAAGGTCATAATACCGAACCATCCCAAAGCATTCGCTGCGCCGCGTTTAAGCGTCTCCGCACCTGGCACGGCTAGTAGGGTTAAGGGTAGCAACACCGGCAATACATGAATATCGCGCGCCTCGGCGCTCAATCCAGTAAATAGAAAAGTAACGCCGAAAAATACCAGCGGTAATTGAAAGCGCGTTTCGTGCAACAGACGGTGGCGATAACCCCAAACGGTCCACAACGCAATGGGCAATACCGGCCACGCAAACCACGGGAGTAAGCGCAGAAAATACAGCATTTCACTGCGGGCAAAGGCGAACGAGAATTTTGCCAGCAATGGCACATTTTCCACGCGCCACCACCAAAAGAAAGCACCGCGCGCAAAACGGTGCAAGAGCCAAGGCCAAAGCGCTAGAAAAGGTAAGCTCACCAGCAAGGCGATCAATAGGGTGTAGGCGTAGCGCCGAGTGCGCCAGTTTTTAAACGCGGGCAGCAGGGCCGCACATAACATCACGACCGCCAGTGGGACAACCCCACGCGACAAAAAAGCGATGCCGATACCCAGTCCGATCAGCAGGCCCGCAAGCCGCATTCGCCGCGCACTGAGGGCAAACCCCCATAACACAAAAGCATAACCTGCCAACAGCGCCGTATCGGTTACCATTTCATGCGCATGCGCCAGCAGACCAATACTGCCGATCAGCAAAGCCAACGCCAAGCGTTGCATCGTCGGGCCATACAACTCGCGCGCCGCCATGCCCGTTGCCAACAAGGTCAACCCCACGTAAAAACCACTCGCTAACCGCGCGGCATCGTGCACCGGAAAAGCCCAAGAAAAAAGATGGGCAAATACCGCCGCCGTCCAATAATAGAGCGGCCCGAAGCTTAATGCCGGCTCACCTGCAAGGGTTGGCACTAGCCACTCGCCGCTTTGTAAAATGTGCTGCACGATGCCGAAAGTAATCGCATCGCCTGAACTCCACGGATCGTGACCAACCAGCCCGGGAATCAGCCAAGCACAGCACAGCAGCAATAATAAACCCAGTTTATGCGGCTCTTCCTGGGTAACTTCGCTCCATAGCATGCTGCGCATCAAACTGCGCCGGCTACGGCCGGCGGCACACGTTCAATTAAACGTGGGTCGAAAGGTTTGGGCAAAATGTAGTCTCGCCCGAAAGACAGCGATTTCAATTGATACGCCGCCAACACAACTTGCGGCACCGGCTCTTTGGCCAGATCCGATATCGCTTTCACCGCAGCAATCAGCATGGCGCGGGTAATGCGTTGTGCGCGTGCATCCAACGCACCACGAAAAATAAAGGGAAAACCCAACACATTATTCACTTGGTTGGGAAAATCCGTGCGTCCGGTCGCCAAGATTAAATCCTTGCGCGCGGCATGAGCCAACGTCGGATGAATTTCCGGATCGGGATTCGCCAGCGCGAACACCACCGGCTTGGATGCCATGCTTTGCAGCATTTCTGCCGTGACTAAATTCGGCCCTGAAACACCGATGAACACATCGGCATCGCGCATAGCGTCCGCCAGAGTGCGGTGGTCGGTCGATTGGGCGAAAGGTTGTTTATATTGATTCAGATCGCTACGCTCGCCGTGCAACACGCCTTTACTATCGACCACCAAAATATTTTTGCGCTGTGCGCCCATCGCCATCAGTAAATCGAGTGAGGCCAATCCCGCCGCGCCCGCACCCAGGCACACTAATTTCGCGCTCGGTAATTGTTTGCCTTGAATTTCCAACGCGTTCAACAAGCCGGCGCAAATAATCACTGCCGTACCATGTTGGTCGTCGTGAAATACGGGAATATTTAACCGTGCCGTCAACGCTTTCTCGATTTCAAAGCAATGCGGTGCGGCAATGTCTTCCAAATTGATGCCGCCGAACGTGGGTGCAATAGCCACCACGGTTTCGATAAATTGCTCCGTCGATGTCGCCGCCACTTCAATATCAAAGACATCGATTCCCGCAAAATGCTTGAATAATACCGCTTTACCTTCCATCACCGGCTTAGCGGCTAAAGGCCCCAAATTGCCTAAACCTAAAATGGCGGTGCCGTCGGTAATCACCGCCACTAAATTACCTTTGTTGGTATACCGGTAGGCATTTTCCGGATCACGTGCAATTTCGCGCACCGGTTCCGCCACACCAGGGCTATAGGCCAGGCTCAGATCGGCGGCCGTCGCGCAAGCCTTGCTCGCTTCTACCGACAACTTGCCCGGTTTTGGAAACTGATGATAAGCCAGTGCCGCTTGGCGCCTGGCTTCGTTGTCGTCGGATAAAGTGTCTTGGGTCATGGATTTTATGGGCAGGCTGTGTAGTTGAAAAAACAGGTTATTTTAGCTGGCACCGTCAGGAACGGCTAGCACAAGAATCCATCATTGCTTGCAAAACCAAGGCAAGAGACTATTCTTGGCAGAGAAGCAACCTTGAATCAACGTGGCCCCACAAAAATTTCCAGGGACTTTCGATGGAGTATGCGGATAACGAAAAAGTACGGCAATTAAGCTTTGGGCCGCTTCCGGCAAACCAAGCAAAAGAGGCGCTCTTATTGCTGCACGATTTGCCGCATTTAACCGTGCTCAGCACCGTCGGTGAAACCGGGCTTCTGATTCGCTATGAACTTCCTTTCTATACCTTGGAGAAAATAGAGATTGCGCTCATTGACCAGGGTTTTCATTTGGATAACTCCCTGTTCAATAAATTGCGGCGTTCGCTCATCTATTACGTTGAAACTTTGCAGTGTCAAAATAGGACTCAACCGGAGCAGAGTGCACGCAGCCGCCGCATTTTTGCCCGCGTATACGAGCACCATGCGCACGGCGATCATGACGATACACCGCCCGAATGGCGCGACTACCGCTAAATTTCCTTACGCAAAATAAACCCGGCTTGCATCTAATTTTCGCTGGTGTTACATATGGCGTATGCCCCGTTAACCCGACACGTACCCCTTTATTGCCATGCATGACGACCAACTGCTGCGCTACAGCCGCCACATCCTGCTTAACGAAATCGGCTTGGAGGGCCAGCAAAAATTACTCGCTGCACGTGTTCTTCTGGTGGGCGCTGGAGGCTTAGGTTCGCCGATTGCGCTGTATCTCGCCGCCGCTGGGGTGGGCCATCTTACGATTTGCGACAACGACGCAGTCGATCTCACCAATTTACAGCGTCAAATCGCGCATCAAACTGCCATGATCGGGCACAACAAGGCTGAATCCGCTGCGCTGGCCGCGCAACGAATTAACCCCGGCATTTGCGTAACCGTGTTGCAACAGCGTGCAGAAGCTGAATTATTAGCACAACACGTAGCACCCGTTGATTTGGTGATTGATGCCTCCGACAACTTCGCCACGCGGCACGCCATTAACCGTGCTTGCGTCGCACACGGCAAGCCGCTGGTTTCCGGCGCTGCAGTACGTTTTGATGGGCAAGTATCGGTGTTCGATTTACGCCAAAACGCGGCAGCCTGTTATCACTGTTTGTTCCCGGAAACGGCTGATGCCGATGAAATGCGTTGTGCAGAAAACGGTGTTTTCGCCCCGCTGGTCGGTATCGTCGGTTGCACCCAAGCGGCTGAAGCGCTCAAATTATTGATCGGGTGCGGCACTTCGCTGAATGGGCGGTTATTGTTACTGAATAGCCTCGATATGACTTGGCGCAGCGTCCATCTGAAACGCGACCCGCTCTGCACCGTCTGCGCCGGACATCCTTGACTACGCTTGCCCGGTTTAAGGTTGGGTAATTGATACCAGCGGTGTGACGGCATGCACCGTGCTAGTCGAAAAAAAAGCAATCACCAACCCCACTAGAAGTACCGATAGTAACGTTGAACGTTTAATCGTAATAGCTCGTGCTTTCATGATGTATGCGCTCCAAATTAAAGTCTGATCGAGAGACATGGTTTTACCGCTGGCATTTTATGCCCCGGTGGGAAATTTAACGGATGTCCGGCGCGAAACTTTAATAGCAACCAAGCACTTTAGCGGCTAAGCGTCTTCGGCGAGTTTAAACAGAAAAGCTTTCTGTTTTTCAAATTGATCCAGGGGTAAACGTTTAAAACCACCCTTGGCAAATTGGTGCCAACGCCCGGTAACGTAAGCAATTTGCAAATTCGCCATTGCATTCGTGTCGATCTCGGCAGAAACCGTACCTTGCGTACTGGCTACGCGTAAACATTGGCGCAACGTGGCTTCAATTCGGTCATGCAGTTGGTTGATTCGGATTTGCAAGCGCTCATTCTCGTTCACCAAGGCATCCCCGATCAAAACCCGCGTCATCCCCGGATTTTTCTGAGCAAACCCGAGTAGCAAAGTCAGGATGGCATCCAGTTGATGCAAGCCGTCCGTTTCTTCGACGGTAATTTTGTTGATGCGTGTAAATAAGGTCTGTTCGATAAATTCGATTAAACCTTCAAACATTTGCGCCTTGCTGGCGAAGTGGCGGTATAAAGCCGCTTCTGAAACATCTAATTTAGCGGCCAACGCGGCTGTAGTGACTTTCTCCGCCTGGGGCTTTTCCAACATACCTGCCAACGTTTGCAAAATCTGATTTTTACGTTCGCCGCTCTTGCCCGCCATGATTATCCCCCGGTTAAAATGCGCCGCTTTTATAAAATGCTGAAAGCGCGGCGTAACTGCAGCACGGATTTTACCCTGACATTTACAAAAGGTGGGGACTTACTTGCGCTTGTAACCCAGACTGTATGCATTCCTAAGCGTTTGGCTGTGCGTAAATTATCCAAGTCGTCCTCGACCATGATGGCCTGTTCGGGGCGAATACTATGCCGAAGCAATAGTTGCCGAAACCCCTGCGCAGCCGGTTTGGGCCGAAAGCAGGTGCGTTCAACGCAGAACACATCGGCGAATAAATTTTTCAAATTCATGGCCCGCAAGACATCCAACGCGTAATGTTCCGGCGCATTCGAAAATAGTATTTTCTTCCCCGGCAATTTTCGCAGCATGCCGCTGAGGCGGCGCTCGTACACCAACATCGCATTTAGGTGCGGAAATTGATGCGTGTGCCACAAAAAATGGCGCGGGTCGATTTGTGGATGATGGCGCGTCAGTCCCAGCAAAGTCGCACCATAACGCTGCCAGTACTGGACGCGCAAATGGTTAGCGCCTGCTTCGGTTAAATCGAGATGGGTTTGCAAATAAGCCGTCATGGCGCGGCTAATATGAGGAAATACATGCGGCACCGCGTTGTGCAGCGTGTTGTCCAGATCAAACACCCAGACCTTGGGAAGGCTCAAGCGTTTAAACCCTTTTAATCAACGTTCCGACACCTTCGCTGGTTAAGATTTCCAGCAGCAGTGCGTGTGGTACCCGACCATCGATGATGTGACTGGTCTTTACCCCGTTATGCACCGCTTCCAAAGCGCAGGTTATTTTCGGCAGCATACCGCCGGCGATCGTACCTTCTGCGATCAAATCCTTCACCCGCTCCGAGGTCAGTCCAGTTAAAAGATGGCCGGATTTATCCAAGACACCTGGCGTATTAGTCATGAGAATCAACTTCTCCGCACCCAGTTTTTCGGCGAGCTTGCCGGCCACCACATCGGCGTTGATGTTGTAGGCCTCGCCTTCCGCCCCGACACCGAGCGGCGCAATCACCGGGATAAAGTCACGTGAATCCAATAAATGAATAATCTCCGGGTCGATATCGACGACCTCACCAACTTGACCAATGTCTAACATTTTGGCCGCTTCTTCTTTGCTCGGCACCAGCATTTTCCGGGCATGAATAAAATTACCGTCCTTGCCAGTCAAGCCCACGGCTTTGCCGCCATGCAAATTAATCAGTGTGACAATTTCTTGATTGACGAGCCCTCCCAGCACCATTTCTACCACATCCAAAGTTTCTTCATCGGTGACGCGCATACCTTGGATAAATTCACTTTGCTTACCCATGCGCTTTAACAACTCACCAATCTGCGGTCCGCCGCCATGCACCACCACGGGATTCATGCCCACCAGTTTCAACAACACTACATCGCGCGCGAAGCCTTCTTTAAGCTTCGGGTCGATCATGGCATTCCCGCCATATTTAATTACAATAGTTTTATCGTAAAAACGTTGGATAAATGGCAACGCTTCAGAAAGTAGCGCAACTTTTTCAGCGGCAAGCGAAGGGGACAGCGGCATAATTTGTTCTTTAATATTATATTTTATACAGCGAGAAAGTCCGTATTTTAGTGTGCTAACCGGTGCAGCGAAAGAGAAGAAATCGAATTATCCTCTCTTATTTAAGGGAACCCATTGCCGTCATCCTGAGTCAACGTTAACCCTTGCCCTCAGCAAAACAGGTAAAACATGGGCAAAGAGGCGATAATATCCACCGTAGACTCAGGCATTCCGACCGTCTGGGCTTCACCCATAAATTCCAACAATGACCAAAAACCCCCAACCAAACGACACCGGTGCTACGCCGACTGAACCACCAAACTGCGACCCGGCTGCTTGGTTAACAGAGCATGGCGATTACCTATACCGCTACGCCTTGCTCCAGCTTCGAGATAAAGCCGCTGCCGAAGATGCCGTGCAAGAAGCCCTGCTTGCTGCGCTCAGTGCTTGGGAACGCTTTTCTGGACAATCAACGGTACGAACTTGGCTTACCGGTATCCTGAAACACAAAATACTCGATTTATTTCGTAACCGCGCTAAAGAACCACAATACACGCCGAGCAGTGACGATCCAGAAGTCGAGCTATCTTATTTAGAGCAGTCTTTATTCGATGCGAGCGGCCACTGGATTCATAAGCCCGGCACCTGGAGTAGTCCGGAAGCCAGTCTTGACCAGAAACGGTTTTGGACGGAATTTTTGCATTGTTTGGAACAACTGACGGCGACCCACGCGCGGGTATTTCATTTGCGCGAACTCGAAGGACTTAGTACTGAAAGCATTTGTAAGGAATTGAATATCACCTCGACCAATTGCTGGGTCATGTTGTATCGCGCCCGTTTGGGCTTACAACAGTGCTTAGAAGCACATTGGGGCAATCGCGAGCCGTTTTAAGGAGATTATAGTGTTGTCATGCCGGGATGCCAGTCGTTTAGCTTCACAGGCACTCGATCAGCCGCTTAATTTCAGCGAACGCATTGGTCTGCGATTGCATTTACTCATTTGTTTGGGCTGCAAAGCGTTTGCTCGGCAATTGCAACAAATCCGCAAAACATGTCAGCGGGTCGAGCATTCCGAACAGATTAACGCCGAAACCGGTACCCTCACCGCAGCGGCTAAGGCGCGCATTTTGCAGGGAATAACGGCCCAGCGTCACGGGAAAGATTAACTTAAACCCGTTGTCTTGGGCCGGTTTTTGTAGCACAATTCGGGCGGCTTTCGCCTCTATTAAAATTCAATCTCAGGAGTCAAAAAATGAACGCAAAACTATCTACGCTCTCCCTCGCAATCGGTTCCGTTTTTGCTGTGTCCCTTATCGCGGCCCCAGCGGCTAAAGCAGCCGGCAATCCTTTCGGCATGCAACAACTGAGCAGCGGCTATTTAGTCGCTGATGCTAAAGCGGCTGACGGCAAGTGTGGCGACAAAAAAGACGCTAAAGACCACGACGGTAAATGCGGCGACAAAAAAGGCGCTAAAGACCACGATGGTAAGTGCGGCGACAAAAAAGGCGCTGACGGCAAGAAAAAAGATGGCAAATGCGGTGAAGGTAAGTGCGGCGACAAAAAAGGCGCTAAAGACCATGAAGGCAAATGTGGCGACAAAAAAGCAAACGACGGCGACAAGAAGTAATTAAAGCTGTCCCGCAACGTGAATGGCTTTAAGCTTCACGGCGCGGGCCTGGGCTTTCGGCGCGAATTACTCGATGAGCTGAAAGCCCAGGTACCGGTCGCCATCAATTTTTTTGAAATTGCCCCGGAAAACTGGATCGATTTCGGCGGTATGCGTGCGCGTGAACTGCGTGCTTTTACCGAACGTTATCCTTTTGTCTGCCATGGCTTGTCGCTCTCCATTGGCGGCCCCACTCCATTAGACGAGATGTTGGTTACGCGCATCAAGTCGTTCATGCAGACGCACGACATCAAGCTTTATACCGAACACCTCTCGTATTGCAGCGACGACGGTCACCTGTACGACCTACTGCCGATACCGTTTACCGAAGAAGCCGTACATTATGTTGCGGCACGCGTAAAACGCGTACAAGACATCCTGGAAACCCGCATCGCGCTGGAAAACGCTTCGTTCTATGTTATGGCCCCTATTGCCGAAATGAGTGAAGTTGAATTTATCCGCGCGGTCGTTGCGGAAGCCGATTGCTTATTGCACCTCGATGTCAACAACGTGTATGTAAATAGCGTCAATCATTGTTTCGATCCTCTCGACTTTCTGCGCCAGATGCCCAGTGAGCGCATTGTGTACATGCACACAGCAGGGCACTACAACGAAACCGAAAATTTAATCGTCGACACCCATGCGGCGGATGTTATTGATCCCGTCTGGGACTTGCTCGATCAAGCTTACGCTCTACACGGCGTTCACCCTACCCTGCTCGAACGCGATTTCAACATTCCACCGCTCAACGAATTGCTGCACGAAGTTGAACACATCGCCCGTATTCAAGCGCACCATACGCATGCACAACGCGCACAACGCCGTTAAACTCCCCGCTTTTCAAGCCTTTCAATTTGAGTTCACGCGCCATATCCGTGACCCAAAGGCGCATCCACGGCCCGCAGGCGTAAGCGCGCAACGCATGAAAATTTACAACGAACTGCTGTACAACAATCTCGAAAGCTTTTTGCTGGCTTGTTTCCCGGTATTACATCAACTCCTTGGGAAGCGTAAATGGGGTAAATTGGTGCGCGAATTTTTTGCTGAACACCGCTGCCATACGCCTCTTTTCCGCCAGATCCCGGATGAATTTGTACAATATGTGCAATCCGGGCGCGGCGTACGCGAAAACGATCCGCCCTTCATGCCAGAACTTGTGCATTACGAATGGATCGAGCTAGTGCTATCGGTTTCAAACAAGGAAACCCCGTTGGCACAAATAAACCCGGACGGGGATTTGGCCAGCGGCCATCCAGCGCTCAATCCGATACTCGCCATGCTGCAATACCAATATCCGGTGCAACGTATTGGGCCCAAATTTAAACCGCAGACACCCCCGCCGCAACCCACCTATCTGTTGGTATTCCGCGACCCGGAATTTTTGGTCGAATTTATTGAGATGAACCCAGTTTCCGCGCGCTTGGTCGACCTCCTGCAACACAGCAAACTCAGCGGTGAAGAACTGCTTAGGAAAATTACCGAAGAGTTAAACCATCCGGACCCGCAGGTCGTCATCCAAGGCGGCATGGATATCTTGCACGAGCTGCGCGCCGCTGGTGCCATCCTTGGCACTTGGCGCGTATAACATCTTCAGAAAAAACCGCGCATTCCGCTTTCCTTTTCTGCCAAAATAACACCATGACAGCGCACAGTATCTGGCTTGTAAAAAACATCGTCGCCAGTTTTTGTTTACCGCCTTTCAGTTTAATTCTCTTGGGTGTCGCTGGCTTATGGCTACTGAAGCGCAAGCCCAAACTGGGGAAGGGCCTGATTACGCTGAGCTTGGTCTTATTGTTTGCCTTGTCGATGCCTTTCGTGGCCAATCGCTTGATGTCCATACTCGAAAAAAATATACAGGCATTGCAGCCTAACGCCATTCCTGCGGCCGGGGCCATTGTTATTTTGGGTGGCGGTATTTACCACGACGCACCGGAGTACGGCATGGATGTAACGAATGGAAGAACCCTAGAGCGCCTGCAATATGGTGCCTATTTGCAGCGCCAAACCGGCTTGCCGATTTTAGTGACCGGCGGTAGTCCCGACGGTGGAACACCAGAAGCACAGATGATGAAACACGCCCTGGAGCAATCCTTTAAAGTTCCCGTGCGCTGGGTTGAAGATCGCTCCCTCGACACGGCGCAAAATGCGCAATTTAGCGCGGCCATCCTCAAGGCACAAGGCATCCACACCGTTTTAATCGTCAGTCATGCATGGCATTTACCACGGGCGCGCATCGCGTTTGAGAAGCAAGGCCTAAGCGCCATCCCGGCACCGACTCGCTTTGGTTACGTCCGTGGCAACCAGCACGGTTTCACAATTTTCGCCTATCTACCGCAAGCACGGGCGCTATTGAACAGCTACTATGCCATTCATGAAGGTGTTGGAATGCTTTGGTACCAATTCAGCCGCTAGGCAACAGATCACTTACTGCGCCAACAAGGGTTCTAATTTACCGTCTTGGTCTAACTCCGATAAATCGTCAAAGCCGCCCACGTGAAAATCGTCGATGTAAATTTGCGGCACCGTACGGCGTCCGGTTTTTTCCATCATCTCGCTGAGTTTATCTTGATCGACATCGACCCGTATTTTTTCAATCTGGGTCACTCCTTTGCGTGTCAAGAGCCGCTCCGCCATAGTGCAATACGGGCAGACACCCGTGCAATACATAAGAATACGCGCCATCTATTTCTCCACGGGTAAGTTGGATTGTTGCCACGCGATCATGCCGCCGGCCAAGTTATAAACCTCACTAAAACCTTGTTTACTCAAGATACCGCAAGCACCAGCTGAACGGCTACCACTGCGGCAAACCATGATAATGGGCTTGGTTTTATGTTTTTCCAACTCCCCAATACGGGTTTTTAACTCGCCCAGCGGGATTAGTTTTGCGCGTGCAATTTTACCTTGCGCTACTTCGCTCGGCTCGCGCACGTCGATTACCAACGCGTCGTCACGATTAATTTTTTGCACTGCTTCCAAGGTATCCACTTGCTTTGCACCGCCCAGTAGGCCATTGATGAGCGGCCAGAGCAACATGCCGCCGCTCACAATAGCCAAACCAATTAATAAATAATTATTTTGTATGAATTGCATCTTGCTTTTGCTCCTGTAAAAAAATCTGTGCTGTTTCACGTAGCGGGTCGAGTTTATTGCGGTTCTGCGCATCCAGGCGGGTGAACTCCTTAAGAAAATCGCGAGCACCCGCAGGGTATACCAGTAAGGCGCGTTTTAACATTAACTGTGCCGCTGGCACATCCCCTTGCAAACCGAGTAACAAGGCCTGTTGATAGACCAACGTCGACGTTGGCGCAAAGTGCATCACTTGTGCGTTCATCTCAATTTTTTCAGCAATTGCGGCTGGACTTAAAACAATTGATAAGGCGTAAAAAAGATCACTATAAGATGTCAACAAGGATTTTTCACGCACCTGCTGCAAAACCACATCCACTTCCTGTGCACTCATTCTAACCCGGCGCGGCTGCAACAACTCTTCGAGTTGTGCATAGGTCTTTAAAAGGTTGACGGCGGCAATTGCCGACAATATCAACATGAGCCCGAACGCTGCCCGCATAAAAGCGCTAAGACGTAAGCGCAGGGTCTGTGTATCGGTCACCCCGATCAAGATCGCGGCAATGCCCAAGAAGTTTGCATACCACAGAGGATATTCCAATAAGCTATGCAAGCCGATGACCGCCAGCACAGCGCCCGCCCACCAACCCGCTAAAGTCGCCGTCCGGCGCGCGCAACCCCACAACCAAGCAGCGCCACCCCCGATTAACAAGAGCAAACCGGCCAGCCCGAATTCTGCGCCGATTTGAGTTACGACATTATGGCTGTGATTAAACACGGATCCCGCTGGTATTCCGGGTGTTAGTGTTGCCGATGGATTCAATACGGCGGCTGAAGACATTTGAAAATGTTGCCAAGCATATTGCCCGAAGCCAACACCCAACCACGGGTTTTCCAGCAACATCTGTAGCGCTTCGCGCGACAAAGCAAGCCGGATTTTCAACCCGTTAGCCACATCGAACAAACGCTCAGAAGGGGTAATCGTACCGCTCACACCGTGCATGAAGGGCCAATGCGCTAACCACTGCGCAACTGCAAACACCGGTAACAAGGCTATGGCGAGTGGGAAAATCCAACGCACTGCGGCGACTTCACGACTGCGTTGACGCCAAAACCAAGCCAAACCGACGAACGCCCCCAGATAAAGCCAACTAGCGCGGGAGCCCGTTAGCGCTAAGATTTGCAATAGAACAATGCCGCATAGCAAGGCGATCCCCGGCGCAATGCGCGCACTGGCGGCCAAATAAAGGAGAGAAGCCAAGCCCAATGCTAAATAGTTAGCCAGATGATTTGGTTGTCCTACATTGGCAATGACCGCCTCGCCGACTTTGCGATTTATCAAATGGTCCAGCACGGTATGCATCCCAAAATGCTGCAACAGGCCCGGCACGCTACAAATCAGTGCGCCCACAAAAATTGCCCAAGCAAGGGGCGTAGCCATTCGCTCCAAACCCAGTTCACGGCCAAGCTGGTTACCCAACCACAACAAGAACGCCGCCCATAAAATATACAATACCCCCACCAAGGCTTGCTGCGGGTATGGCACGCGATCAAGCGCGACTTGCAAAACCAAAATTGCAACAAAGCCAAGCATCCACAATAAGCTGCGCGGTAACACCAGCGGCTGCCAGTAACGTCGGCTTAACAAGGGGACGAGCGCCGACAGGGCGAGTACAAACGCTAGCCATTCGCTATAAAAACTGGGGATAGGCGGTTTATGATGCCATTGTAAAAATGGCAGCGTCCAGGCAAGCGCGAGAAAGAGCAAGCTAAAATTGAGCGGTGAATAATTTGAAATACGGAAATTCAACACACGCAATCCGAAAAATATTTACTCGCCATTAACCGTAAAATCGCAATGCGGACAATACAAATTCCAGTGAAATCAGCAGCGGACGGCAAGCCGGGCTAACTTAAGCGCAGGACTCTCTGATACCCACTTTTTTTAAAAACATTTCCAAGGGGCAGAATTTGGTAAAGCCGCTTTGGAATAAATTGATCCCCACAAAAGCAGTAAACCACAGCCAATTCAAATGCGTGAGATCAACCTGGCCGTTGAAATGCGCCAAAATCAGCGAAAGCATAATAAAAAAACCCGCAATAATCCGCACCCATTGATTAACCGTCATTTTCATCTCCTTTATTAAAGACCGCCTACTCAGACAACGCTGGATTCGCGCTGTCGCCTTTATATAGCACCGCATAATACAGCACCGGTATCACGACTAACGTCAACAGCGTAGATACCAACACGCCAAAAATAAGCGCTATGGCCAAGCCATTAAAAATCGGGTCATCGAGAATAAAAAACGCGCCCAACATCGCCGCCAAACCCGTCAAAATAATGGGTTTAGCGCGTGTTGCGCCCGACAGCAGCACGGCCTTTTGCAAATCCATCCCTTGCGCCACATTCATGTTTACGAAATCGACCAGTAGAATCGAATTACGCACAATGATACCCGCCAAGGCAATCATGCCGATCATGGATGTTGCCGTGAATTGCGCACCCAGTAGCGCATGCCCCGGCATTACGCCGATAAGGGTGAGCGGTATCGGTGCCATAATTACCAGCGGCACAAGATACGATCGAAATTGCGCCACCACTAGCAAGTAAATCAAAATCAGGCCGACACCATACGCAATCCCCATGTCGCGGAAAGTTTCATAAGTTACCTGCCATTCACCGTCCCACTTCAGCGAATATCCGGCATAGGGATCCTGCGGTTGTTGAATAAGGTGCGTACCCAAAACACCGCCTTGGGCTAGCGCGGTATCGGCGAGACGCGCATTTATACCAAACATGCCATACAAGGGGCTATCCGTTTTGCCTGCCATATCCCCGACCACATACACAACGGGCAATAAATCTTTATGGTAGATCGTTTTTTCGCGTGCGCTGGGTAAAATTTCCACCAATTCGGATAACGGTGCCAAGCTGCCATCACGCGCGCGTACGGTCAGTTTTAGTAATTCATCAAAATTATTTTGGCGCTCCGGTGCTAGCGTAACCCGTACCGGTATTTCGTATTTTGAATCGCCGGAATGAATCGGTGTGACATCTTCACCCGCCAAACCCATTTTCATCACCGCGACAATATCTTCCTGCGCCACGCCCTTGAGTGCCGCTTTGCTTTGCAACACATGCAGCACATATTTTTGTGTATTGACTTCGACGCTATCGTCAATCGCGGTAATATCCTTGGTCTGGCTAAAAACCGCGCGCACTTGTTTAGCGACCGCCATTTGGCCCGCGTAATCTGGTCCATACACTTCCGCTACGATGGGCGATAGTACCGGCGGGCCCGGCGGCACTTCGACAATTTTTACATTCGCTCCATACAGCATCGCAATTTTTTCAATCGGTACCCGCACGCTTTGGGCAATCTCGTGACTTTGACGATTTCGCTGATGTTTATCCAGCAAATTCACTTGGATATCGCCGACATCCGGGCCATTGCGCAAGTAATATTGGCGCACCAATCCATTAAAATTGATCGGCGATGCCGTGCCGGCATACGCCTGATAATCCGTTACCTCCGGTACCGTCGCGAGATAGGCTCCCATCGCATGCAACACCCGTGCGGTTTGCTCCAACGGTGTGCCCACCGGCATATCCACCACAACCTGGAATTCGGATTTGTTATCGAAGGGCAGCATTTTTAATATCACTACCTTAAATACAACCAGCGAAACCGCCAACGCTATGGCTATTAAAATAGCGAGCCAAAGCTTTTTCCGTTTCGGCTTTCCCTGCGCACCGTTCAAATACGGCGTCAGCTTTTTCTCCATCCACGCGCTCAGCTTGCGCTCCACTTTGCCTTGTCCGTCGGCATGCTGATGCCCTAAAAGTTTTAAGGTCAACCACGGCGTTACCACGAACGCTATTGCCAGTGAAATCAGCATTCCCATGCTGGCATTAATCGGAATCGGGCTCATGTACGGGCCCATCAGGCCCGTCACAAAGGCCATTGGCAGCAACGCTGCGATCACGGCTAGCGTCGCTAGAATCGTCGGCCCGCCCACCTCGTCCACAGCTTCCGGAATGACCTGCAGTAAAGGTTTCTCCGGGTCGATCAGGCGTCGGCGATGTATATTTTCCACGACCACAATCGCATCGTCGACCAATATCCCAATAGAGAAAATCAACGCAAACAAAGACACGCGATTCAGCGTAAAACCCCATGCCCAAGACGCAAACAACGTCGCGGCCAAGGTCAAAATCACCGCGACTCCAACAATCACCGCCTCGCGTTTGCCCAAAGCCAGAAACACTAAACCCACCACAAACGCGGTGGCAAACAGCAATTTACCGATTAATTTTTTGGCTTTGTCATTGGCTGTTTCACCGTAATTACGCGTCACGGTTACATGCACTCCTTCGGGCAATACAGTGCCTTTAAGTTGCTCTACACGTGCGATGACGCGTTGCGCCACATCAACGGCGTTTTCACCTGGTTTTTTCGAGACCGCAATGGTGACGGCGGGATGTTCACCGGCTTGTTTAATGCCTTTGGCTTGACGTGCTTCGCCGGAACCCGTCCAAACGTAGCGACTCGGCTGATCGGGGCCATCGACAATATTCGCCACATCGCTCATAAATATCGGTTTATTCTGATCAACGCCCACAACCAAATCGCGCACATCGGACGCGGAAGCTAAAAAGGCGCCAGTCTGTACCAACACTTCTTGATTATTAGTGACCAAGCTCCCTGTCGGTTGTGAAGCATTGCTTAGCTTGAGCGCGTTGCGAATATCCTGCGCTGATACGTGATAAGCATTCATACGCTCGGCATCCATAATCACCCGCACACTGTGACCGGGGCCGCCGATGGTGGTCACTTCGCGGGTCCCGGGAATGCGCTTTAGTTCGATTTCCGCCGCGTGTGCCACTTGCGCCAAATCAAAAGCGGCGCGCTCGGGATCGGATGTCCATAAGGTGAGCGACACGATCGGTACGTCGTCAATACCAACCGGCTTGATGATCGGCTCCTGAACGCCTAAATTAGGTGCAACCCAATCGCGATTCGATTGAATGGTGTCATACAATCGAACCAACGCACCAATGCGTTCTTCGCCGACCTTGTATTGCACCGTGAGTATGGCCAAACCAGGACGCGACACCGAGTACACATGCTCGATCCCGGTAATTTGTGATAGAACTTGCTCCGCTGGAATTGACACCAAAGCTTCCACATCTTTGGCGGATGCACCCGGGAAAGGAATAAATACATTCGCCAACGTTACATTGATCTGCGGTTCCTCCTCGCGCGGCGTTACCAGAATCGCGAACAGCCCCATGAGCACGGCCATTATTGCAATCAGTGGCGTGAGTTGAGAGCTTAAAAAATATTTAGCAATGCGCCCGGAAACGCCCATGTCAGCATCTTTATTCAGGTCGGTCATAACGCCGCCCTACTTTGCTTGTTTTAGGTAAATGCCGGCTTTAATGGGATCCAGCGCTACGCTTTCGCCTTGCACCAGCCCCGCCAGTACTTCTACTTGCCCTTCTCCTGCGGGTTCGCCCAATCGTACTTGGCGCAGTTGCACTTGCTCTTTTGCGTCCACAACATACACCGCTGTTAACTCGCTGCGGTGCAGCACGGCGGCGGACGGAACCAAGAGTTTGGTGGCCCGACCCACCGCAAAATGCGCCCGTGCAAACATCCCCGGATAGACATCGCGCAAATTTTCCGGCAACTCCAGACGCACGCGGCTGGCGTGTGTCTTCGAATCAGCCACAGGCTGTATCGTAATTTGTGTTGCTTTAATCCACTTTTGCCGGGATGGGATTTCAATCGAAGCACGCGACAATGCGCGCACTTGCGCTAATTTGTATTGCGGCACAGAAACTTCCACGCGCAAATCTTTTGGATCAAACCCCGTGAGCAGAGGCTTGCCGGGCTGTGCCATTTCCCCCAATTCGATGTGTCGTGCAGCCACCACGCCGCTAAACGGCGCGAGAATCGTTGCGAATTTACGCGTTGCCGCCACTTGTCCCGCCCCGGCAAGTGAGGCTTGCGCCTGTGCCTGCGCCGCTTTGAATTCTGAACTGGCTTTGTCTAAGGCCGCTTGGCTAATGAATTTTTGTGCGAATAATTGTTTCGTGCGCTCATACTGCGCCCGGGCGTTTTCCAATAAGGCGCGTGCTTGCGCAACCTGCGCTTGGCTGCCCGCCAATTGTTGCCCCACTACACTTTCGTCAATACGCGCAATGACCATGCCTTTTTGCACGTAATCGCCGACATCGAATTTTAGTGCAATGATGCGCCCGGAAATTTCTGCCGAAACCGTGGCCTGATTTACCGCCTCGACTAAGCCATCAGCGGCGTACGTTTGATCGATTTCGCGTAATTCCACCGTTCCTAACTGGAAAGGAAGTGCGGCGAACGCAAACTTTGAAAAAAATAACGGTAGGAAAATCAGGATACGCAGCACAGGCAGACCTCCGAAAAATCATCGATCAGAATATGCTAATATACGGCCTACGTCAAGCTGAAACAATGGGCGTAGTTCCACGGTTTAAGATTGCTGCTCCCGGCGGCTTAACGCATAAGGTACGCTCGATTATTTAGTAAAGCCGCAAAAGACATCACGCATCATGCTAATCAGCTTGAGCGTGCGGGTATCGCCAACACGATAAAAAACGCGATTGGCATCTTTGCGCGTGCGCAGTACGCCTTTGTCGCGCAAAATCGCTAAATGCTGCGATATATTGCTTTGGGAAGTGCCCACCGCATCCACGATATCCTGCACCGACACCTCGCGATCACCTAAAACACATAAAATCTTCAAACGCAGCGGGTGTGACATCGCCTTCATCGCACGTGATGCCTGCTCGATGTGCTCATCCTTATCAATCAGTTCTACTTGATCCAATTGCATGCTCCCAGACATTGTTTCCTCCAACCGACTCAAGGCAAACGCAACACCTTTGATGCGCCCATTATCAAAATATACTAAAATAATGCATCAAGTTTGTCACACTGTCCTAAATAATTACACGGAAACATGAAAACCCCGGTTCTACTGATCATTCTGGACGGCTTCGGCTGTCGCGCCAATGGCGCAGATAACGCTATCTTTCAAGCCAAAAAACCCAATTGGAACAAGCTCTGGAGCGATTTTCCACATACGCTGATCCATGCCTCCGAAGCCGAGGTCGGGCTGCCCAAGGGGCAAATGGGAAATTCTGAAGTAGGCCATTTAAACATCGGTGCGGGTCGCGTTGTGTACCAAGAGTTCACGCGGATTAACCGCGCCATCGAATCGGGGCATTTTTTCGCTAACCCGGCCCTCATGAAAGCTGTGGAGACGGCCAAAAACGGCAATCGTGCCCTGCACATTATGGGTTTATTGTCCGATGGCGGTGTGCATAGCCATGAACGACATATCCACGCCATGCTCGAATTGGCGGTTAAAAATGGCCTCAAAAAAGTCTTCGTGCACGCCTTTCTGGATGGCCGCGATACACCGCCCAAGAGTGCTGAACCATCCTTGCTGCGCTTAGATGAAAAAATGCGCACCCTTAAAGCAGGACGTATCGCCTCTATTATCGGGCGCTACTACCCGATGGATCGTGATCGGCGTTGGCAGCGCGTAAAAGATGCCTACGACTTGCTGACCCAAGGTAAAGCCGAATTTCATGCACATACCGCGCTGGAGGGTTTGCAAATGGCCTATGCCCGTGGCGAATCTGACGAATTCGTCAAGGCCACGGCCATTTCACCTCCCGGCGAACCCCGTGTACGCATGGAAGATGGTGATGTAATCGCCTTTATGAATTTCCGTTCTGATCGTGCGCGTGAGCTCTCGCGTACTTTTCTGGAAGAAGAATTCGACGGTTTTGAGCGCGAGCATCGACCGAAGTTAGCTAAAATGGTGACACTGACGGGCTACAGTGCAGACTTCAACGTCGATATTGCTTATCCACCGGAGCAAATTCGCAATGGCTTCGGCGAATATATTTCGCAATTAGGTTTGAAACAATTGCGTATCGCGGAAACGGAAAAATATGCACACGTGACCTTCTTTTTCAACGGCGGCGAAGAAGCCGTTTATGCGGGCGAAGATCGCATCTTAGTGCCTTCGCCGGATGTCGCGACCTATGACATGAAACCGGAAATGAGTGCTTTTGAAGTAACGGCCCACCTCATCGCCGCCATTAAGAGCCAGAAATACGATGCCATCATCTGCAACTACGCGAACGCCGATATGGTCGGACACACCGGCAATCTCGCCGCCGCTATTTTAGCCATTGAAGCCATCGATGCCTGTATTGGTCGCGTCGTCAATGCGCAACTGGACGTAGGCGGTGAAGTCCTAATCACAGCCGATCACGGCAACGCCGAACGCATGATGGACGACTCCAGCCACCAAGCGCACACTGCGCACACCATGAGCTTAGTGCCCCTAATTTATGCCGGGCGACGACCCGCTATTCTGGCCGATACCGGCGCACTGGAAGATGTTGCACCAACTATGCTCAAGTTGATGGATCTACCCCAACCGCAAGAAATGACGGGGCGGCCACTCGTCGAGTTCACCTCCCATTCGTGAAGCGTAGCGCGCTTAGCGGAATAGTCTGCGCTGCTGTGATCGCTTTGTTTTGTACGCCACTGCAGGCCGCCGCCAAAAAACCGCCGCAAAAAGATCTTTCCGAACTGCGTGCGCGCATCGATAACCTCAAGCGCGAAATCGACAATGCAGAAGAAAATAAAGCCGATGTGTTGGATGACTTAAAACAATCGGAACAAGCCATTAGCCAAATTAATCGCGGTTTACACGAACTGGCGCACGATCAAAAAGGAGTTACGATCACGCTCGGCGAAGCACAGCAGCAATCCAAAGCAATGCGTGGGCGCATTCAAGCCCAGCAAATACTCCTCTCAAAGTTGCTCTATCAGCAGTACATCAACGGCAGTCAGGACACCATGCGGCTAGTGCTGAATTTGCAAAACCCGAATGAAATGGCACGCCAAGTTGAATATTACGGCTATTTATCGCGCTCCCGAGCAGCGCTAATTGCGGGTTTGCGCCGCGATCTCCAAAAAGTCGAGGCCGCCGAAGAAGTGGTCAAAGAAAAGCACGCCGAATTAGCGCAGATTGAAGTCCGCCAGGTCGCCGAAAAGCGCGCTTTGCAGACCGAAGCGAACACCCGCAAGCGCATGCTGTCCAAGCTGGAACGGCAAATTGGTGCTCGACGTAAACAAGTCGCGCAGCTCGAACGCGACGAAAAGCGTTTAACTCGTCTAGTAGAACGTCTGGCGCGCGCGGTAGCACCAACCAAAGCACGAAACCGCAAACCCGGAGAACGGACGAACAGCGCCGGTGGCGACTTTACTAAATTAAAAGGTCATTTAAAACTTCCCGTGGCGGGCGAACTCAGCAACCGCTTCGGTAGCCGTCGCAGCGATACCGGAACCACCTGGAAAGGCTTATTTATACGCGCCGGCAGCGGTAGCCCTGTGAAAGCACTCGGGCCGGGGCAAGTGGTCTTCGCGGATTGGCTAAGAGGTTTCGGGAACCTCATTATTGTGGATCATGGGGATGGTTATATGAGCTTGTATGGTAATAATGAGACTTTGCTCAAACAAGAAGGCGAAACCGTCGCGGCTGGCGATACGATTGCTAATGTCGGCAACAGCGGCGGGAATGCCGAATCCGGTTTATACTTTGAGGTGCGCTATCAAAGTCGTGCCATTGATCCGTTGCAGTGGATCGGCAAACGTTAATCTTTTCTTATTTTTTGGAGTTTTCACTCATGCGCGGCAAATTGCGTAATTTCAGCCTGATCGCCTTCGGCGCCATTTTCGGACTCGCCGTAAGTTTGCACTTTTCAGCAGTAGCTAATAAGGACACCGAGTCACCATTACCCATTGACGAGTTGCGCGCCTTTACCGAGGTGTTCGGCAAAATCAAAAGCGACTATGTGGAGCCTATTGAAGATAAAAAATTGATTAGCGAAGCCATCAACGGCATGTTGTCCGGCCTTGACCCGCATTCGGCTTACCTCGATCAAGACGCTTTTAAAGACTTGCAGGTTTCAACCCAAGGCGAGTTTGGCGGTTTAGGTATTGAGGTCGGCATGGAAGACGGCTTTGTTAAAGTGGTCTCTCCGATTGAAGACACACCGGCCTTTCTGGCCGGGATTAAACCCGGTGACTTAATCATCAAGCTCGATGAAACCCTGGTCAAAGGCCTGAGTTTAGGGGATGCCGTAAAACGTATGCGCGGCAAACCGAATTCTAAAATCACCCTGACGCTGCTTCGCAAAGGTGAACTCAAACCCATTGTCGTGACTTTGACACGTGCCGTGATTCAAATTAAGAGCGTTAAGTCGCGCATGCTCGATCCCAATTACGCTTATATCCGCATTACTCAATTTCAAGAGCACACCGGCGAAGACTTGGTAAAAGCTATTGATGGCCTCACCAAGCAAAATAAAAATCCCATGCAAGGTTTGGTGCTGGATTTGCGCAATGATCCGGGCGGCTTATTGAACGGTGCCATCGCGGTCTCCGCCGCCTTTTTGCCAAAAGATGCGTTGGTGGTTTACACCGAAGGCCGCACCGAAGATGCCAAAATGCGCCTCAGCGCCAGCAAGGAATATTATGTGCGCGGTACGCAGGGTGATTATTTGAAAAATCTGCCGGAGTGGACCAAAACCGTACCGATGATCGTACTGGTAAACGGCGGTTCGGCATCCGCTTCGGAGATCGTCGCCGGTGCTTTGAAAGACCATAAACGCGCCATCATCATGGGCACGCAATCCTTTGGCAAGGGATCGGTACAATCCATTCTGCCGCTGGGAAATGGCACAGCCATTAAACTCACCACAGCGCGCTATTACACGCCGAGCGGTAATTCCATTCAGGCTAAAGGCATTACACCGGACATCCTGGTGGAAGATGCCACTGTCAACGAAACCGAAAAGCAAGCGCTGTCCGTGCGTGAAGCTGATTTAGAGCGGCACCTAATCAACGACAAAGACGGAAAACCCGATGCCGCTGCCGTCAAAGCACCGGTGCCGAAAAAAGGCAAGGATGATAAACCCAGCAAACCGCAGACGCTTGATCCGGAAGCCGCCGCCAAACACGACTACCAGATCAGCCAAGCCTTAAATCTACTCAAAGGCCTGCAAATTATCCAGCACCGCTAAGCTCTTCAATCCGCGACGCGCGCCAACTATTTTGGAGTCATGATGAATCGACTTATTTTACTTGGCGCGCTGACAGCGACTAATCCTTACTGAATGCGCCATGCCACTTCGCCTATTTTTCTTATTGCTCCCCTTCTGGCTCGTGATTTGCATGCCGGCCTATGCCGGTATCTTGGGTATTTTCGATACAGAATTCGATGAAGAGAAAAAACCCTGGGAAGAATTGCAGGCGCAACTGCCAGTCTATCCCGATATTGCGCACGCGCTGCCCTTTGAGGTCCCGTCCGCACGACCCACACAATTTTTTGTGGATCCGAAATCCATTGCCGTGAGCACGGATGGTGTCGTGCGCTACAGCTTGATCGCGCAATCCTCCAGCGGTGTACTCAATGTCAGCTACGAAGGTATCCGTTGTGAAACACGCGAGAAAAAATTGTATGCCTTTGGCCGTGAAAACAACACTTGGTCGCGCAACCGTTTTGCTAAATGGGAGGCGATCGCTTCGCCCACACGCGATCCTCAGCATAGCGCGTTATACAATGATTTTTTTTGCCCCCAAGCGGACATTGTCAGCACGAATAAAGAAGCCATTTCTGCTTTAGAACGTGGGATTAATCCCCGTGCCGAACACTAATTCAGCGTTGACGACAACGCTGCGCATCACCGAAATTTTTCATTCGCTGCAAGGCGAATCTTCACGCGTCGGTCTGCCCACTGTTTTTATTCGACTCACCGGCTGCCCCCTGCGTTGCGGCTATTGCGACACGAGTTACGCCTTCACCGGTGGCGAGAGTATGCCTATCGGCACCATTCTCGAACAAGTTGCGCACTTCAACACGCCCTATATCTGCGTCACGGGCGGTGAACCTTTAGCACAAAAAAACTGTTTAATTCTACTCAGCGCCTTGTGCGATGCGGGGTATTCCGTCTCGCTGGAAACCAGCGGTGCGCTCCCGATTGAATCTGTCGATGCACGCGTTGCGCGCATCGTCGATATCAAAACACCGGGTTCCGGCGAAGTAGAAAAAAACCATTGGGCGAATTTAACCGCGCTTCAAACCGGCGACGAAGTGAAATTCGTATTGTGTGACGAAGCCGACTACGAATGGGCGAAGGCCATCCTGCACGAACACCGCCTCGACCAAACTTGCACCGTCTTATTTTCACCGGTGCACGGCAGTGTCAACCCGACGCAATTGGCCGAATGGATTTTGCGCGACCAATTACCGGTACGCATGCAGGTGCAATTGCATAAATATCTTTGGGACAATGCGCGTGCCCGGTAAGGCTGTTATTTTATTGTCCGGCGGTCTCGATTCTGCCACCACGCTGGCCATAGCGCGTCAAACCGGCTTCAAATGCCATTGCTTAAGCTTGGACTACGGTCAACGCCATCGCTCTGAATTGGATGCCGCCGCCCGCATCGCGCAAGCGCTCGGTGCCGTCACGCAGCGCGTCATACAGATCGACCTCTCCGCATTTGGCGGCTCGGCGCTGACCGACCCCAGCCTGGAATTACCCACCACTGCCGGCACCGGGATACCCATTACCTATGTTCCCGCGCGTAACACCATCATGCTGTCGCTCGCGCTGGCTTGGAGCGAAGTCTTAAATGCGCACGCTATTTTTATCGGCGCCAATGCCGTGGATTATTCCGGTTACCCGGACTGTCGCCCAGAATTTATCGCCGCCTTCGAACAATTAGCGAACCTCGCTACCAAAGCCGCCATTGAGGGTGCGCCGTGCCGTATTCACGCCCCCCTCATTAAACTGAGTAAAGCGCAAATTATCCGACAAGGACAAACACTCGGCGTAGATTACGCACTAACCGTCTCGTGTTATCAAGCCGATGCGGCTGGCCGCGCCTGTGGTTTGTGCGATTCTTGTCGCTTGCGCAAACAAGGCTTTGCGGCAGCCGGCATTCCCGACCCAACACGCTATTTCTGAACCCGCCCAAGATGATCCGCTGAAAACTTTCGACAAAACAGTATAGTTATATAGTATTAACCTACCAAGCATATAATTACATTGACATTTTTGATATTCTTATTAGTTGCCATTTGGCTAAAAACCATTAAAATCGTCGCATTAACGAATGGCTTATAGTTCCGGCGCAGACTCACCGATTGCGCCACCAACACAGAGGAGGGCACACCCATGATTTTTCAAAGCTTTGCTAGCGCGCAATCATTTTTCCTGTGGTCGACATTCGTGATTGCCTTAATCATGGGCTTGGTCGCAAATAAAACCAATTTCTGCACTATGGGTGCGGTATCCGATTGGGTAAATATGGGCGATACCGGGCGCGTTCGCGCTTGGCTCTTTGCTATCGCCATCGCCATGCTAGGTGTCGTTGTCCTAGAGAAAATGGGCATGGTTAATATTGGCAACGCCTTCCCACCCTACCGCGCCAACCAACTCATTTGGGCTGAAAACTTACTCGGCGGACTGCTGTTTGGTATCGGCATGACGCTTGCCTCGGGTTGCGGCAACAAGACCTTAGTCCGTCTCGGCGGCGGTAATATCAAATCCGTGATGGTGCTACTGATTATCGGCATCATTGCTTATTTTATGATTAACCCCTTCCCAGGCTCGGACAAAACGTTGTTTACCGTTTTATTCTATGACTGGATTCGCCCCCTCGCGATCACCTTAAAAAGCAACCAAGACCTCGGCTCGTTGCTCGCGACCGGCGAGAATGCGGTCATGGCGCGCCTGATTATCGGCAGCGTACTGGCCGTCGCATTCATCATTATTGCTTTCAAATCGTCCGATTTTCGTGGCAGCTTTGACAACATTCTCGGTGGCCTGGTTATTGGTTTAGCCGTATTAGGTGCTTGGTACATCACCAGCAACGTCGCCATCACGGTCGATGGTGAAAAAATGGGCATTCTGAAATATGTTGGTCAATGGGATTTCTACGCGCCCCCAGAAGTCCTAAAACCGGCTGCCACCTCCGTAGCGCCACAGTCCTACACTTTTATTAACCCGATGGGACAGTCCTTGGGCTACCTCGCTTCAGGCATGAAAAGCACCGGATTATCCTTCGGTGTTATGGCCGTCGGCGGTGTCATTCTCGGTTCCCTGCTCTGGTCGCTCATTGCCCGTAGCTTCCGCTTTGAGTGGTTTGCTTCCTTCAAAGATTTTTTAAATCACTTCATCGGTGCCATCCTCATGGGCTTCGGCGGCGTACTCGGCATGGGCTGTACCATCGGCCAAGGGGTCACCGGCGTGTCGACACTCGCGCTAGGATCGTTCATCACTCTCATCAGCATTGTGTTGGGGAGCGCACTCACCATGAAAATTCAATACTACAAAATGGTGTATGAAGCGGATGCGACCTTCTTCAAATCATTCATTACCGCGTTGGTTGACCTTCGGCTACTGCCCTCTGGCCTGCGCCAACTAGAAGCCGTTTAAACCTCATTATTTATAGCCTTTTGAAACACCAAGCCCCGCTTTTCGCGGGGCTTTTCATTGACATTAATTTGCGCCTCACGCATAATGCCGCCTTCGTTTTGGGTCGTTAGCTCAGTTGGTAGAGCAGCGGACTTTTAATCCGTTGGTCGCAGGTTCGAATCCCGCACGGCCTA
>JAYVZN010000017.1:0-6867 GCA_043783305.1 Betaproteobacteria bacterium | reverse complement strand
ACCGATAGCGTAGCGCGCGGAAAGTGATACCGAGTAATTTCGCGGCGGCCGTTTTATTGAATCGGGTTTTACCTAGAGCTTCTAGGATGGCCTCGCGTTCGATGCGATCTAAATAATCCGGTAAAGGCCATTTTGAGCCGGGCTCGTGATTGTCTTGTTCGAGTGCGGTTTCGGGCGGGCTGAGATATAAATCGTCACGCCCTATTTTATGCGCGTTACACAGCGCAAGCGCACGCTCTAAAATATTTTCCAGTTCGCGCACATTGCCGGGAAAGCTGTAGTCGCTTAATGCGGTTATCGCCTCGGCGCTTAACTGGGGTAATGGCGTATTGCTTTGTTTGGCCAAGCGCTCCAAAACAGCTTGCGCAAGTAGCGGAATATCCCCGCGCATTTCACGCAGTGCCGGCATTTTAAGCTCGATTACATTGAGCCGATAATACAAGTCTTGGCGAAATTTACCGTTCTCAACTAAGTTGGACAAGGCTTGGTGCGTGGCACTGATAATCCGCACATCGATGGGATCCTCTTGTGTGGCACCTACTTTGCGCACCTTTTTTTCCTGGATCGTGCGCAACAATTTTACTTGCATGGACAACGGTAAATCGGCCACTTCATCCAAGAAAAGCGTACCACCATTAGCCGCTTGAAAGAACCCGTCGCGGTCCGTATCGGCACCTGTGAAAGCACCTTTTTTGTAACCAAAAAATTCACTTTCCATTAAATTTTCCGGAATCGCGCCACAGTTCACCGCAATGAAAGGTTGCGCTTGGCGCGCGCTGTGCTCGTGTATGAGGCGTGCGGCAAGTTCCTTACCACACCCCGATTCACCCGTGACATACACGGGGGCTTGGCTGCGCGCAAGTTTGCCGATCATATCGCGTGCGGCTTGCAGCGCGTGCGAATTTCCCAACAAAGTATGCTGCTGATTTTCGATAGACGGTTTTTCTAAAACGCTTAGCGCCGATTTGAGCAAGGCGCGTAATTGCTGTAGAGACACGGGTTTGGAGATGTAATCAAAGGCCCCGGCCTTAAGCGCAGCGACGGCATTCTCGGTGCTGCCATAGGCGGTGATAACAGCTACGGGAAGTTCCGGGTGATGTTGGCCGATATATTCAACGACCTCGATACCGGTACCATCCGGCAAGCGCATATCGGTGAGGCAGAGATCATACGAATTTGATTGGAGCAGTGCGACGGCATCGGCAACCTTCATCGCGCGCTGTGACTCAAGCCCCATGCGAATCAATGTGAGTTCGAGTAATTCCAAAATATCGGCTTCGTCATCAACGATGAGTACGGTGGGCGTGCGATTGCTGGTGGCGGTTGGCTTCAACGTATCACTCCTTTAATGCTCAGACGAAATTGTCCGCCATGCGGATTTTCAATATAATCCAGCGTAGCATTATTAGCTTCTGCTAATTGCCGTGCGATGTACAGACCAAGGCCGGTACCGGTACTTTCGGTGGTAAAAAAAGGCTCGAACAGTTGCGCTTGAATTTCATTCGGAACGCCGGAGCCGTCATCGATAATATCGACGTGCAATACATTTTCGGCATCCACGAAGTGAGCCTGCAAACGAATACTACCCGGCTGCTGTTGGCAATGGCGCGCGGCATTTCGACTGGTATTCCACAACACTTGGTGCAAGTGGTAACGGTCGAATTGGATCGTAAACCCGGCATTAACTTCGATCCGGAACAGTGTCGGAGGTAGCTGCTCGGTATGGCAAAACTCTTGGCAGAAAGTGTGTAAATATTTTTGTAAATGCAGTGTTTCAACTTGGCCGCGATCCTTGCGATTCAGTTGCAATATGTCCTGCACCATTCGGTCGAGGCGAAACGTATTGTCGTGGATAATTTCCAGTAAACGTTTTTGCGTGGTATCCAGCGTATTGTCTTCTTGCAGCAATTGGGCGGCATGTCCAATGGAGCTTAGCGGGTTACGAATTTCGTGCGCAATATTGGCCGTGAGTCGACCAAGTGCCGCAAGTTTTAGTTGTTGTGCTTGCGTTTGCAAGCGACTCAAATCCTCGAGAAAGATAACCGCGCCGAGGGCGCGTTTGGTGCCGATGGGCGTGATGCGCATACGGAAGGAGCGGCTGCTACTGGGTGAGCGCAGAGGAATGAGGCTGATATCACCGGAATCACGCCATTCGGCAATGCGCTCAGCCAGACTGCTCGAATAAGCATCGATGGTGATTTCGCCGCGCTGCCCCGTTAAGGTGCCGAGCAAGCGTTCGGCTTGGCTGTTAATTTGACGTATGTGATTGTTGCCATCGACCACGATAACGCCATCCTGCATGTCTTGAATCACCAAACGGTTAACGGTATCGAGATTGGCTAAATCGACTCGTTGACGCTGAGCAATCGCTTCACTGACGCTGAGGCGTTTGGCTAAGTAATAGGCCAGTCCGGCGACTGCAAAATAAGTCGTCGACAACAAAGCCGCTTGCAAATAATTCCCGCTGACAGCCGGACTAATGTCGGGGCTATAGCTTAAGTAGGTTTCCTCCAACAGCACGGCAATGGTGGCGATTGCTGCATGGAACATGGCAAGTTGGGCGCGCGCAATGAGGCTGGAGGCGGCTAACGTCACCAGCACTAATAAACCCAGGCCGCTGACTACACCGCCACTGCTGTACATCAACACGGTAATGAGAAAAATATCCGTGACAACTTGGCCCGAAACCTGAATTTCAAAACGCGGCCAACGCGACTGGGTGGTGACGGCTAACGCACTGCCCACCAGCAGATAGAGTGCGCTCGCAAGTGTAAATAACTTAGGATTTAGGGCACCTAGCGGGTTATGTGCGGGGAATAGTAATTCCGCTAGGAGTAGTAGACTCGCAACAGTAATGCGGTAGAAATTGAAGTAGTGCAGCGAGCGCCAATACGGGGCAACAGATTGCGCGTTGGGATGCTCCGGCAATTCAGACCCACCGCCGAACGTGCTCGGTACCGGGGCCAAGCTATTGCTGGTGGAGCTTACGGTGTTCGTCGCTGCAGAAATATTCGCCACGACTGAAGAAGGCCTCGGTTTGCGGTACGTTCACCCCGCACTGGGCACAGCGCACCATATTTTCAGCGGCGGGCGGACGCATAGGAACGTCCGTCCGTTGTAGATTGCGGAAATATTTTTTCAGGAGCAGGTAAAAAATGACGATGCCGATCAGCAGTATCAAAAAACGCATCGTAATAGCCTTTAGTACAATAGAGGCGGTATTTTACCACGGTGTCTGTAACGGCGGGACACGTTAAACGACGCGAAAAAACCAAAATTTGGTCGGGGTGAGAGGATTCGAACCTCCGACTCCTGCGTCCCGAACGCAGTACTCTACCAGGCTGAGCTACACCCCGAAATTTTAGTGATTTCTGGTGACCGAGAAGGCCGCTAATTCTAACAGCGTTTGTTTGTAAATAGAATCCGGGAAGTGGGCAATCGCCGCGCAAGCAATGTCGACTTCGCGCTGTGCTTGGTCGGACGCATAAGCCAGTGCGCCGGTCGCATGAATAGTATCCAAAACCTGGGTAAAATCCGACAAACCGCCTTGTTCGATGGCGCTGCGAATGAGCGCGGCTTGCGCTGGTGTGCCCTGTTTCATGGCATAGAGAAGCGGCAAAGTGGGTTTGCCTTCCGCCAAATCATCACCTAAGTTTTTTCCGGTGTCGGTGTGATTGCCGGAATAATCCAAAACATCGTCGATCAATTGAAAAGCGGTGCCGAGGTGCATGCCGTATTTAGACAGCGCTTCTTCATCCCGCGTATCGGCTCGGCTGATGATAGCGCCGAGGCGGGTCGCGGCCTCAAATAGTTTCGCGGTTTTGAAGCGAATGACCTGTAGATAGCGCTGCTCATCGATGTTCGGATCGTTGCAATTTAGAAGCTGCAATACCTCACCCTCGGCGATGGTGTTGGTGGCATCGGCCAGCACTTGCATGACGCGCATATCGTTGACTCCCACCATCATCTGAAAGGCGCGCGAATACAGAAAATCTCCGACCAGGACGCTGGCGGCGTTACCAAATAACGCATTGGCCGTCTGGCGTCCACGGCGTAAATTGGATTCATCCACGACATCGTCGTGTAACAGCGTAGCGGTATGAATAAATTCAACAACCGCGGCTAAAGCATGATGCTGCGTCCCGCAATAATCAAAAACACCGGCGGATAACAGCACCAACGCCGGGCGTAGGCGTTTACCGCCGCTACCGATAATGTATTCGGATACTTGGCGAATGAGCGCGACTTCGGAGTGCAGGCGTTCCCGGATCACGGCATCCACTTGCGCCATGTCGGCTTCGATCAGCTTGCGAATTTCTTCAATATTCACGGTATTGGGTCAAAAAAGCGAAGCGCCAATGGTAGAAAGACGCACAACATCGGTCAAGAAGAAAAGCCGACATAAGCATAAAATTGGGCTAAATCCTTAAACTTTTGACCGGCAGGCCGTTTTCCAATATAATGCTCGCCTTTCCGAAGTTGAACAGCGGAGCGCTAAATATGTATGCGGTCGTAAAAACGGGTGGCAAGCAGTATCGTGTAACACCCGGCCTAAAATTCAAAGTAGAACAGATACTGGCCGACATCGGCAGCGAGATCGTCCTGGATCAGGTTTTGATGCTTGCCGATGGCGACAGCGTAACCATTGGCGCGCCCTTGGTGTCCGGTGCCAGCGTAACGGCGCGGGTGTTAGCCCAGGGTCGTGGCCCGAAAGTGACGATTTTCAAAATGCGTCGCCGCAAACATTATCAAAAGCACCAGGGACATCGCCAAAACTATACCGAGCTCGAAATTCAGAGCATCGGCAAGTAAAGGAAATCAGGTATGGCACATAAAAAAGCAGGCGGTAGTTCGCGTAATGGTCGCGATTCACATGCTAAACGTCTTGGCGTTAAGCGTTATGGCGGACAGTTGGTGAATGCCGGAGAAATCATTATTCGTCAGCGCGGAACACAGTTTCACGCGGGCGACAACGTTGGCATGGGCAAAGATCACACCTTATTTGCTAAAATTGAAGGTAAAGTGTGCTTCGCCATCAAAGGCCCGATGCAGCGTCAGACAGTTATTATCGAGCCGGTATCGGCTTAATCCGAGGCGTGCATCGTAGAACCGAGGCCCTATCGTGAGATAGGGCCTTTTTGTTTGTGTAGCCCAATATAAAATTCTCCTATGAAATTCATTGACGAAGCACTGATTAAAATCCAAGCCGGTAAAGGCGGGGATGGCTGCGCTTCGTTTCGGCGCGAGAAATTTATTCCTAAAGGCGGCCCCGATGGTGGCGACGGTGGCCGTGGCGGCAGTATCTATGTGGTCGCGGATCGCAATCTAAACACCCTGATTGACTATCGTTTTCAGCGCACCCACCGTGCTAAAAATGGTGAGAATGGTCGCGGCTCGGATCGCTATGGTGCCGGTGGAGAAGATTTAACGCTGCCCATGCCGGTCGGTACAGTGATCAGCGATGCCGAAAGCGGCGAGATCATTGCCGACTTAGCGCAAGATGGTCTACGCATTTTGATTGCTAAAGGCGGACAAAACGGCATCGGCAATCTGCATTTTAAATCCAGTACTAATCGCGCGCCGCGCCAATTTACTTTAGGCGAAGTGGCGGAAGAACGGGCCTTACGCCTAGAGTTAAAAGTATTGGCCGATGTGGGCTTGCTCGGGATGCCGAACGCCGGAAAATCGACGTTCATTCGTTCGGTGTCGGCGGCCAAACCGAAAGTCGCGGATTATCCATTTACGACATTGCATCCGAATCTGGGTGTGGTGCGCGTGGATAATAATCGCAGCTTTGTGATTGCCGACATACCCGGCTTGATTGAGGGTGCCGCCGAAGGTGCGGGGCTTGGGCATCAATTTTTACGCCATTTACAACGCACCCACTTGCTATTGCATATTATCGATTTGGCCCCGTTCGATGAGAGTGTCGACCCAGTGCGCGAGGCTAAGGCGATTGTGGAAGAACTGCGCAAATACGATCAATCTTTGTACGATAAGCCGCGTTGGGTGGTATTGAATAAACTGGATATGGTGCCGGAAGAAGAGCGGGAAAAACGCGTGAAGGATTTTCTTAAGCGCTACAAATGGAAAGGCCCATTCTTCGCCATCTCAGCCATCAATGGCGATGGCTGCAAAGCCTTAACCCATGCCATCATGACGCATGTAGATCAAGTCCGGCCAGAAGCGAATGCTAATCCAGAAGATGCGGCAGAAGAAAAATCGGACGACTAAGGTAAAATAGCCCGTTATTTTTAGGGGTGCAGCGCCAATACAGCATGCAATCTATCTTAAGCAAATCGAAGTGCCTGGTGGTAAAAGTCGGTAGCACACTTGTCACCAACGAAGGCCAAGGACTCGACACCATTGCCATTGCGCATTGGGCCGACCAAATCGCGCGCCTAAAAATCATGGGTAAACAAGTCGTTCTGGTTTCCAGCGGCGCGATTGCCGAAGGCTTGCAACGGCTGGGCTGGAAAACGCGTCCGCATGCCTTGCATGAGTTACAAGCGGCGGCGGCAGTCGGGCAAATGGGTTTGGTGCAGGTATATGAAACCTGTTTCCGTAAGCATGATTTACACACCGCACAGATTCTTCTCACGCACGAAGATCTTGCTGATCGCAAGCGCTACCTCAATGCACGCTCCACGCTGCGCACTTTACTGGCGCTGAATGTCATCCCGATCATCAATGAGAATGACACGGTGGTGACCGACGAGATTAAATTCGGTGATAACGATACCTTGGCGGCCTTGGTCACCAATTTAATCGAAGCCGATGCGTTGGTGATCATGACCGATCAAAAAGGCCTGTACTCGTCCGATCCACGTCAGGACCCCCAGGCGCAATTGATTCCGGAAGCAAAGG
>JAYVZN010000016.1:0-2627 GCA_043783305.1 Betaproteobacteria bacterium | reverse complement strand
TGCATGTTTCCGTTAACAATCTGCTCAGCCATGTCGCGCAGAGCAAATGCGGCGCCGATTGCGCCTGGTAAGGATAAGGAACACATGAGCTTTGCCTTGACCGATCTACTGCCCGTGCTGCCGGAAATTTTCGTGCTCAGCATGCTGTGCTTTATCTTAATCGTCGACTTATTCTTGTCGGACGAATTGCGCTTTATCAGCTATACCTTGACCTTGCTCACCTTGGTGGGTGCAGCGGTGATTACCGCCAGTACGTTTACGCAAACACCGGTGCTGGCGTTCAGCAATATGTTCGTCGACGACAGCTTGGCCGACATCCTCAAGCTGATGCTGTATGGCGTGGTTGGCACCGTGCTGATTTACGCGCGCAGCTATATCCAGGCACGCGGTTTATATCGCGGCGAGTTTTTTGTGCTCATGCTGTTTGCCATGCTGGGCATGATGGTGATGATATCCGGTAGCCATTTCCTGACCCTATACCTCGGTTTGGAATTGCTCTCGCTCAGCTTGTATTCGCTGGTCGCCTTGCAACGCGATTCCAAGGTCGCCACCGAAGCAGCGATGAAGTATTTCGTCTTGGGCGCGATTGCCTCGGGCATGTTGTTGTACGGCTTATCCATGCTGTACGGTGCGACCGGCACCTTGGAAATCGCCAAGCTCGCGGCGACCCTGCCGAGCGTGCATCATCTCGATACCGTGCTGGTGTTTGGGCTGGTATTTACCATCGCCGGTTTGGCTTTTAAGCTCGGCGTGGTGCCGTTCCATATGTGGATTCCCGATGTGTATCATGGTGCACCCACTGCGGTGACCTTGTTCATCGGCTCCGCACCCAAACTTGCAGCCTTTGCTTTTGTGATGCGTTTATTGGTCGATGGCCTGGGCGGCTTGGCGCTGGATTGGCAACCGATGCTGGCCTTAATGGCTGTACTGTCGATGGCCATCGGCAATATCACCGCCATCGCTCAAACCAACCTCAAGCGCATGCTGGCGTATTCGACCATCTCGCACATGGGCTTCTTGCTGCTGGGTTTTCTCGCCGCCAGCGAAAACGGCTACAACGCCGCGATGTTCTATGTGATTGTGTATGTGATCATGAGCCTGGGCAGCTTCGGCATGATCTTGCTGCTGTCCCGTGCAGGCTTCGAAGCAGACAACTTGGACGACTTCAAAGGCCTGAACCGGCGCAGCCCGTGGTATGCCTTCTTGATGCTGATCTTGATGGTGTCGATGGCCGGTATACCACCCACGGTTGGTTTCTATGCCAAGCTCTCGGTGTTGCAAGCCGCACTGCAAGCGGGGTATCTGTGGCTAGTGATATCCGCCGTATTGATGTCGATGATCGGCGCTTACTACTATTTGCGCATCGTCAAACTTATGTACTTTGATGAGCCATTGGACACCGCGCCAATTCATGCACAACCCGACATGAGCGTGCTGCTGAGTGTGAATGCGCTGGCGTTGCTGGCCCTAGGCGTCATGCCGCAACCGCTGATGGTCTTGTGTGCGGGCGCGATAAAAAATATGCTCTAGCCTTGCGTGGGCTCAAACTTGCGTCAAATTCATGTAGGTTGGGTTAGCGGCTTGATCGCGTAACCCAACAAACCACATACATTTCATTAAAGAATTAACCAGGCGAGGTTCTCCTCTGTGAATGCTGTGTCCACTGTGGTTAAGAATTTTTTCCAGCTGCACCGCTTTGCATTCCTGCTGCTGCTTGTCATAACGAATGGCGCAGCAGCAGACACTGTTACCCTTCCGCAAAACTGCACCACCACCTGTGTAACACCCTACGGCGCAGTACTCGGCACCACCGCTGAAGGCATCAAAGCCTATTCCAATTGCCAAGGCAGTTGCGTCGTCTTCGACCCCAACCAAGAGAACGGCACCTACACCGGCATCAAATGGCAATGCGTGGAATTGACACGCCGCTGGTTGATCAGCCAACACGGCCTAACCTTTGGCGATGTGGATGTGGCGGCGGATATGTGGGCGTTGAAATCTCTGACCAAACTCAGCGATCAAAGTAGCGTAGCACTTAAGACCCTCGAGAATGGAGCTAAGCAGCCACCCAAGCGCGGCGATCTACTGATTTACGGCCGAGAATATTTGGGCACCGGCCATACGTCGATCGTGCTGCAAGTTGATCGCAAGCGCGGCATCGTGCGCGTGGCCGAGCAAAATTTTAAGAATCAGAAATGGCCGGGGAATTACGCGAGAGCGATACAGCTTATTCAAAAGGATGGGCGGTATTGGCTGTTGGATGCTTACTTGTTGGGGTGGAAGCGGGTGGAGTGAGTAATATACCGGTACCCGATACAAGGCTTTTATAAGAGAGATGTCATTCAGCAAGATGTGAGCATGCCGCTCCTATTTTTCATTGCTGGAGAGCTTAGCGGTCTTTCGGCTTGCCATGCTTGGCGGACGTGGGAAAGTTGTGCGTGGTTTTCCATGGATACGAAATGAAAAACATAAGACTCACTGTTTGGAGTGCGGACGACTACGCGCGCTACCCGGAATTCCTCACGATACGCGAGGTGGAGGTTAATGGACGCATTCTGGTCACGACGATGCTTGATCCTAAGCTCGCCTCGGTCGTAGACCTGGGCGCGCTTTACAAAATGCGCTGG
>JAYVZN010000015.1:0-6930 GCA_043783305.1 Betaproteobacteria bacterium | reverse complement strand
GTTTGGGGGGCGGGTCGACGGCAAAGTGGGTGTACCGCAATCTTCCGGCGGTGTGCACTACCGTCGTGGAACTTAATCCGGAAGTGTTGAAAATTGCGCATAGCTATTTTCATGTCCCGACTGATGACGAAAGATTACGTATTGTTCTGGGCGATGGTGCGGATTATGTGCAGCAATACACGCAAGCCTACGATGCCATTCTGGTGGACGGTTACGATGAGTTTTCACAAGCGGCGGCGCTGAGTACGCCGATGTTTTATGCGAATTGTCGTGCCGCGCTCAAACCGCACGGTGTCCTGGTGGTGAATCTTTGGGGTTCCGATCCGCGCTTCGCGGAGTTTGTCGAGATGATTTCCGGTCAATTCGCTGGCCTATCTTTATGCTTACCGGCCGAGCAACGCGGCAACATAATTGTGTTTGCTTTTGAGCGCAGTTTGAATATGCCGAAATGGGAAGATTTGCGCAACAAGGCGCGACGCTTGGAGGCGCAGTATGGATTAGAGTTTGTGCGCTTTGTTGAAGGTCTACGCAAACTAAATCTGCATAACGATAAGCGGTTACTGGTATAAAAATAAGACCCGACAAAGGCGTTGATCTTTGCGGCAACGAGTCTGAATTGTAGCGGCGTAAGTCGTTAAACCCGCAGCGCCGCTACGGCGCGTTTTAATTCCAGGTGCCATTCTAAGTTCGGGCGGTGTCCGTAGCGTAGCGTCACGTATAAGCGGGTAATGGTTTCGATAGGGAGGGTGAGGTCAGGGCGTGCTGTTTTAGCGCGCTGCGCGAAATCGAGCGGGCCTTCGGAGGGTGCGCGCACGAGCCCGATCCGCTCCATGCGACGACAAAAACGGGCGTAGGCGCGTTCTACTTTGCTGCGCGTTACACCGCGTCGTCGACGCAAGGTAAACAGGGCGAGTAACGCGAATACACTGCCGATACCGATAATGAGATAGACACCTAAGTCTTGCCAAGAGAGGATGCCGAAGCCTAAGCGCGCGAAGAAAGAAACTTGGCGCTCTTGGTCGTAACCGAGTACCCACTGATTCCAGTTATTGTTGAAACGATCCCAGGAAAATCTAAGTTGTTTCAGCCACGGACTGGGATTGCGTAAAAACAAAGGCAGCGCTTCACCCGCCGGAAGGGCATTGGCGATACCTTGTTCAATGCGATCAGGCGAGACCGCCGCCGTCGGATCGACGCGCACCCAACCGCGATTCGGTAGCCAGACTTCACTCCAAGCGTGGGCATCGGCTTGGCGCACGATGAGGTAATGACCGAGCTGGTTGAATTCACCGCCCAAATAACCGGTAACGATACGTGCGGGTATGCCGCCGGCGCGCATCAGATAGGTGAAGCTGCTGGCGTAGTGTTCGCAGAAACCGCGCCGAGTATCGAATAAAAATTCGTCGACGCTATTCGGGCCCAAGCGCGGTGGATTCAGCGTGTAGACATAGGTTTCGTTGTGAAACCGGGCGAGAATTTTGTCGATAAATTCCTGATCGTCGCGGCTGGCGCGGCGCAACTGTTGGGCGAATTCACGTGCGCGCGGATTGCCGGCATCGGGCAACTTTAAGGCTTGCGGCAAATCCTTCGCATCCGTATTGAGTGTATTCCCCGGACTGGCATAGGCCGTAGCGCTATAACGTTTACGCTGCTGCACTAAGTCTCTTTGCGTCACACTAAAGTCGCTATTGAGTCGACTGTCCACGGGGAGTGCAGCCGGGTCGGCAAAATCCATTACCGGTAGCCAAGGTTTATTGTGCGGTTCGAGGGTCAGGGTATAACGCGTACTGGGTCCTTGACCCTGCAAGGTATTGATTCGGGTCAGGGTATGACGTGTGCGCCAGGTGTAGCCGTCGAAGTAATCGAGTACCAGTACACGAAAGTAGCGCTGCGCGGACGGCGGTAGGGGGCCGTCAAATGCAACCCGAAAAGCAACACTATCTGATTGTGCGAGTTGGCTGATCAAGCCGGGAGACATGGTGTCGGACAGACCGGTTTGTCCCGTCGTGGTATCGTTGGGTAGGCTCCACAATGGGCCGCTAATGCGCGGAAAGAGAAAAAACAACACCAACATCACCGGTACCGATTGCAACAATAGTTTAGCGCTGAGGGTTAATTGTGTACGCCAAGGCAATCGCGCGCGCGGTTGGCTGAAGGCGATGAGCAACGTGGTAAAAAACCACGCAACTAGAATTAAGTAGGCTGCCATGAATAAACTTTGCGTATAGAGAAAATGCGTCAGCATCAGAAAATAACCTAGGAATACGACGATCCATACATCGCGTTCGCCTTTCACTTCGAGCAATTTCAGCGTGACCATTAAGGTCAAGAGCGCAACACCGGCTTCGCGCCCAAAGACGGTTTTGTATTGCAACAAAACACCGGTGACGGAAGCCAGAGCGAGCGCGTATAACAGCCACTTGCGCGGTAGCGCCCTATTTTGCCGCGCCATTAAATAACGCCATCCGAGCACTGCCCCGACCAAGGTACTGAGCCACAGCGGTAGATGCGCGGCGTGCGGTGCAAAAACCAGTGCAAGGCAGGCGATGAGTCCGTACAGCAGGGGGCGCGGCGGCCAGGTGGGGCTAGGGTTTTGCATCATCGAGTCCAAAGAGCGCCAGGGCTTTGAGGCAACGCTCGCGCTGCGCGATACCCAAACTCGGCGCGTATTCTGTGCCGGGAATGCGCAGGCCGTAGGCCTGCTGTGTGCGTTCCGCTTCCAGCACGGCGGCGCTGAGTCGTGATAAGCGTGTCTCAATGTCGGTATCGGTGAAAGATTGCCAGTCCAGCCACAGTACGGCTGCACGCGGGTTGACGAAGTGTTTGGTGAGTAGATTTAGACTTTTGGTCGACGCTTTCCACGCAACATGGCGCGGTGCATCGCCGAGGCGGTATTCACGTAGACAGGCGAAATCATCCGCACCTTCTTGCTGACTGTTACGTGCGCCGCTTGCTTCGATGTGCTCGCCGCGCGTGAGTAAGCGGCCGGGTAATGGGCGCGGGTAGATTAAACAACGCGTACCGAAATCAACGTAACTCCAGGCGCAAAACAAGCCGAGTGGGAAATGGGTGAAAATGGTGATGCGCCCCGGCAGCAACCATCCGCGTTGCGTTGCGGTTAGGGGTACCGCCACGCTTTGCGCGCCCGGTTCGAGTAAATCGACCCATTCCGGTGTTTGTTTTTTAAAGTGCAGACCAATGGCTGGGCGCGGGTCGGGGGCTTCCACGCGGACATAAAATTGCGCGCGGTCGCCGACGAAAACGGGAGCCGCCGCGCCGACATTGATTTGCACGCCGCTCAAGTTGCGATAGGTATGCAGCATAGCCACATGCCCCAAGCCTGCCAACAGAAAGGTCAGCACAAAACCCAAACTCAAGGCGTAATTGATCGATGCCATTAACAGGAGCAGTAGTAATAGCCCAAAAAACAGACCGCGTTGTGTGGGTAGGATGTAGATACGGCGCCGGTGCAGGGTGACACAGCCGGAATCGATCCGTCGACCGTGCATCCATTGCGTAATTACAGGGAAAAGGTCGGAAAATAGGTTGGATAGCATCGCGAAAAGTAAAGCAAGCGTACTGAGTCTAAGTTTACAAAGTCGATAAGCAAAAACGGGCTTAGGTATCGACCACCGTCCAGGAGAGTTTTTTGCTTTTAAGTCTTGTGCTGAAAGTGCCGCACAGTATGCGTTTTACGGACTCTTCGTACAAGTTTAAAGAAGTTTACGCGGCAATATCCTCCGGCGGCTAGCTACGGAGCGTCGATATTTCATTATTCTGAAAAATCAAGGCCTAAAAGAGAAATGTGATATTAATATTACTGGTAATACCCGATAGATTTACTATGCTACCTGCCTAAGTGGTGTAAATACAACGATCAACCGGGTAGATGGCGGCTTAGAGATGCGCCTCTGTAAATTACTGGGGGAAGTTTGTCATGTATCGCTTTATATGGTCGGCGTTATGCTTGTTGAATGTCGGGATGTCTACCGTAGGCGCGGTAGAGCCAGTGCAGGCACCGCTTATTCTTGCGGTACATCCTTATCTTGCGGATGAGGAAATTCAAAAACGTTTTACCCCCTTGGCTAATTATTTAGGTCGGCAACTGGGGCATCCGGTGCGTGTGCGTGTCGGCTACGATTACACCCGGCATGTGGAGGCCATCGGACTTAATAGCGTCGATATTGCCTTCATGGGGCCTGCATCCTATGTCTTGCTGGCGGAACGCTACGGCGGCAAGCCGTTGTTGGCACGCATTGAAATCATGGGTAAACCACGGTTATCGGGTTACATCATTACCCGTGCCCACAGCACATTGCGCAATCTTGCCGATTTACGTGGTCGGCGTTTCGCTTTTGTCGATCCGGATTCTACGATGGGTATGGTCGTACCGCGCTATGTCATGCAGCAGGCGGGGATAAAACTGAAAACACTCGGTGCGTACCAATTTCTCGGCGGACACCGGAACGTTGCGCTCGGCGTACTCAGCGGCGATTACGATGCAGGTGCGATAAAAAGCGAAGTTTACGATGAAATGGCACCGCGCGGACTGCGCGTCTTGGCGAAACTGCCGGATGTGTCCGAGCACCTATTCGTGGCGCGTTCTGATCTACCGGCGCAACAAATCGCACAAATGCGAAAAGCATTATTGGATTTAAAAAGCGATCCCAACGGGATCCGCATTATGCGCGCCATTAATAAAGACATGAGCGCGATGGTACCGGTAGTCGATGCGGATTACGATAACCTGCGCCAGATACAGCGCGCACTTGTATCTACGCAGGACTGATTACTCTGATGTTTACCTGGATTATTCAAACCAAGCGGCGCGCTTTATTCGCTTACGGTGTCCTCGTCGGGCTGCTTTTGATGGCGGCGACGGGCATGCTGCGGGAACAATTAAAATACGATTTAGCGACTACGCATAAAGAAACGCAACGTGCGATTAATGCACTCGGTTCATTGGTTTCAGAGGCTTTGGGGCATGGCCAATACCAAAGTTTAAATCGCCTTCTAAGAGAATGGGGGGCATTCAATACCGACTTGACGCAATTAGAAGTTGTCGGCCAAAACGGTTTTGTCATCAGCACATACCATCGTAGTGCGGAACCCGTTAACACATTGAAATTAATGCTGCCGATCGAATATTCCTATCGTGGGCACGCCACTTTGAGTCTGGCGCGCAATTTGGCTGGGGTGTACACGAGCAATGCCGAATTGCGCAACCAACTGTTCGCGTTGGTATTCATGGTTAGTGGTTTACTGGGTGCGGTGTTGTTTCAGTTAATGAAACGCCAAGAAGAGGCAAGGGTATTGAACCACCGTACGGTGGCACTGGATGCAGCAAATGTTTCACTGCAATCGGAAAACGCAAAGCGACGTGTCGTCGAGGAGGCGCTGTTCCAGGCCAAAGAACGTGCCGAAGTCACGTTATATTCGATTGGCGATGCGGTGATTACAACAAACGCACAAAGCATCGTTGACTATTTGAATCCTGTGGCCGAAAAGCTGATGGGATGGACGATGGCCGAAGCAAAAGGGCGGTTGCTGAGCGATGTTTTTCCTATTTTTAATGAGACCAACTATGCGGTTATTGAAAATCCCGTTGCACGGTGTCTGCGCGAGGGTGCCATCATCAGCTTAGCGAATCATGCGGTACTCATTACGCGCGATGGACGTGAAGTTTCCATCGAAGATTCGGCGGCTCCGATTCGCGCACGTAACGGTGTGATAATCGGGGTGGTGATGGTGTTTCACGATGTAACAAAATCTCGAGAAATGGCGCAAAAACTTTCGTGGCAAGCCACCCACGATACACTAACGGGATTGGTTAACCGCCGCGAGTTCGAAAATCGCCTGCAACATGCGTTGGGTGTAAGTCACTTGGAAGGGCAACAGCACGCGCTTCTGTATCTCGATCTCGATCAATTTAAAATTGTAAACGACACATGCGGCCATGTCGCGGGCGATGAGCTGCTGCGCCAACTTTCAGCGTTACTGCAACTTAAAATGCGCGCCAGCGATACGCTCGCGCGATTGGGCGGTGATGAATTCGGCGTGCTGCTGGCACACTGCCCGTTGGAGCAAGCCAAGCGTATTGCCGAAGCGTTGCGCGTCGCGACGCGTGATTTCCGCTTCATCTGGGAGCAAAAGACTTTTGAGGTTAGCGCCAGTATGGGCGTCGTTGCAATCAATCAAGATTCCGGTACGCTACCGCAGGTTTTATCCGCAGCGGATATTGCCTGTTACATGGCAAAAGAGCGCGGACGTAATCGCTTTCACGTTTACCAGGAAAGTGATGCTGATTTTGCACGGCGGCATGGCGAAATGCTGTGGGTTACACGGCTCAATCAAGCTTTGCGGGATCATCACTTTGTGCTCTATCGCCAGGAGATTCGTGCAATGTCGTCCACGCAAGCGGGGCATTTTTATGAGGTGCTGTTGCGCATTCGGAATGTCGACGGGAGCTTATCGTTACCGGGGAGTTTTCTGCCGGCGGCGGAACGTTACGATTTAATGTGCGCCATTGATCGCTGGGTCATTCAGCATCTTTTCGCCGCACAAGGCGCATCGCTTCGCCGCGATGCGATCACCGTGGAAGGGAGTAGCTTGACCTTGGCGACCATTAATTTATCCGGTGCTTCGTTGAACGATGAAAGTTTCCTGGATTTTGTCCGTGACTCTATTCAAGAATACAACATCAATCCGCGCACCATCTGTTTTGAGATTACCGAAACCGTCGCTATCACCCACTTTGATCGCGCCATTCGCCTCGTTACCGCTTTGCGCGAAATTGGTTGTCGTTTTGCGTTGGACGACTTCGGCAGTGGTTTGTCATCATTCGGTTATTTAAAAAATTTACCGATGGATTTCCTCAAAATCGATGGCGGATTGGTGCGGCATATCGTCGAAAATCCGATTGATGCCGCG
>JAYVZN010000014.1:0-6940 GCA_043783305.1 Betaproteobacteria bacterium | reverse complement strand
TATCGCTACTCGCATTTGTGCGTTCTCCCTTCAAGTCTTGAGGGGTTTGAGACTGGCGATAAACTTAAGTTCCTTCAAGAATGCAACACTACACTAGCGCTTAGCGTGTTCAAACGTCCATCCGGCTCAATACGGTTCGTAGTTTAGGCACCCAGTCATCCAAGATTGCCCGCACCTTGGCGGGCAGCAGTTTACCGCCCGGATAAACCGCATGGATCGGCTGTGCGAGTGGCGCATACTCATCCAAGGCTGTGACCAGTTTGCCGGCGGCGATATCGGCGGTGACATGGTAGGACATGACCTGCGCAATACCGCCGCCGGCTTGGGCAACGCTGATAAGCGTTGACCCGTCATTGCAATAACACGTGGTGTTGATCGGCCAATAACGCTCTTCGTTCGCCACGCGGAATTGCCAGCCGCGTTCCTGATTTAATCCGCGCGAGGCCAGGCAGTTGTGATGCTTGAGATCCTGCGGGTGCTTGGGTTTTTCATGTGTAACCCAGTAGCTCGGCGCTGCACACAGCACGCGCCCCGCGTACCCTAACGGAATCGCGATCAAGGATGAGTCGTGCAATTCGCCGAAGCGGATGGAAATGTCGATATTTTCATCCACCATGGAAACCACGCTGTCGGTCAGATGGATATCCAGTTGCACCCGCGGATGCGCGGCGAGGAAGGGTGCGGCCAGCGGTGCGACGTGCATGCGTCCGAACAATAAGGGCGCGGTGATGCGGATCAACCCCTGCGCTACGTGCCCGGTCTCGCTGGCCAAACCTTCGGCTTCTTCGATGTCGCGCAGGATGCGCCGACAGTGTTCGTAGTATTGTTGTCCGAACTCAGTTAGGGCAATGGCGCGCGTGGTTCTGGTCAAAAGGCGCGCACCCAGTCTTTCTTCCAGGAAGCGCAAAGAGCGGCTTAAGGCCGGGAGAGTTTTCCCCAAATCGCGTGCGGCTGCGGTAAGGCTGCCTTTCTCTACTATCCTTACAAAGTGATTCATGGCGGTAAAACGGTCTGGCTGCATATTGTTATCTCACCTATTAACAGTGTTGTTAATAATTGTGACATTGTTAATTATTAATTAACAGAATAATCTTGCGGTCATTAAGGGTTATTTTGAATTTAATGCTGATCAAAGAGGACATCATGAATCAAGCCGCTGCGTTCACCGATTTAGACCAAATCCCCGCTTTTTGCGAGGGCATTCAATATTTTGCCGAGTCTTTGCCGGATCTGGCGCAGATGGGCGATGCGCCGGTGTTATCCGCCAACACTGCCGCGATCAGCAACCCGAGCGATGCAAAAGCTGTTTACCAAACCTTGCTCGCGGCCGATGCGTTGCGTTACCTCACCTTGCAAGTGACCGCTGCGAAATCCTCCGGCCATCCTGGCGGATTCGCCTCCGGTGCGGAAGCGTATGCTGCGATGGTGATGTTGGGCCACACCAATATCCTGACCGAAGTCGGCCACCACGCGCCGGGTTTTTATAGCGCAATGTTCCTCGATTCTTCGCTGGAAGCGATGGGGATTAAAACCGTGATGGATATGCGCGCGCGTTTCCGCGAAACGCATGGCTTGCTCGGCCACTTGTCTGGCGCAATTCCTGGTCTGCTGGCACCGGCTGGTCCCTTGGGTCAGGGCGAGCATTTCGCCATGTCCGGCGCTTTGTTGTATCCGGATAAATTATTCCCGGTGACCATCGGCGACGGTGGTTTGGGTGAGCCTTACATCATGAGCGCGTTCCAGCATTTCAATACCGCTTATCCAAAGTCCACCAACTTCTTGCCGATCTTGTTGTGGAACGGTTACTCGCAAGAGCACCACAGCATGGTTTCGCTGTGGGATAACCAGCGCATGACAGACTACTGGCGCGCGCATGGTTTCAAGCATGTGTATCTGGTGAATGCCAAAGATTTCGACGACAGCAATCAAGAAGGCGAATACGTCGACAGCACGCGTTTTTCTTGGAAGCAGCGTCTCGCATTTACCGCGGCCTTGCTCCAAGCTTCAGCAGATGCGGCTAAAAATGCATTCAAGGGTGAGATGAGTGCGATCATCGTGAAGCAGCTAAAAGGTTCGGGCGTACACGCCACGGGTGCGAAGTCGCACAATCTCTACGCACACCATACCTTGGAGAGCGCAGATGTGATCGACGGCCTGCAACGCCGCGCCTTGCCGCCGCGCGCCTGGAACCTCGTGCGTGAAAACTTCCGCCATGCCGGCGGCGGCCCCGCTGTTAAAACCGTGGTGACGGAATTCGAGCGTCCTTTGCCCGACCTCGGAACTTTGCCCTTAACGGAATTTGCGATTGGCAAAGAGAACAAAATCCCCACCACCGCCTTAGGCGAAATTGTGGCGGCGGTGGGCCAGCGTGATCCGAGTTTCATCATGACCAATGCCGACGGTAACGAAGCATCGAGCATGGCGAATATCAACAAGGCGCTCACCATTCGCCATCCGTCGCAAGATGACTTGTACTTCCAAGGCCCCAGCGGCCAGGTGTATGAACCCTTGAACGAAGATGCGTGCGCTGGTTTAGCGGCAGGGATTGCTTTGTTTGGTGGGCGCTCTTTGTGGGCCTCTTACGAATCATTCGCCATTAATGGCCTGCCGATTTGGCAAACCGTGACCCAAGCAATGGCTGAGTTGCGGCACAAAACACCGTGCGCGGTGACGTTGTTCACCGCTGGCGCTTTGGAGCAGGGCCGCAATGGTTGGACCCATCAGCGCCCGGAGATCGAAGCGTATTTTGCCGCGATGATGCGTAACGGCAATGTGTATCCCTTGTTCCCTGTGGATGCCAACATGGCGCAAGTGGCCTATGATTGGGCGCTCACGCAGTCGAATAAAGGCATCGTCATCACCGCCTCGAAAAGCCCGCTGCCGGTACGCACGACTTTAGCGCAAGGTCGTACTGCGATTGAAGAGGGCGCTATCGTGCTGCAAGAATCCCTGAACAAATCCGGGGGCAGTTGCCGTGTGGTATTTGCCGTGACCGGCGACATGGTGTTGCTGCCGGTATTCGAAGCGTCTCAGTTATTGGAAGCGCAAGGCATCGCCACGCGCATCGTTGGCATCGTGAACCCACGACGCTTATATCGGCCTACCGACGTTGCCTGGAATACCTGCTCCGAACCCGATGGCAAATTTATGTCGCGTGCTAAATTCGACAAACTGTTTCACGGCGATGTGTTGTTGGGCATCACCGGTGGGCCCGGCGCGATGCTGGAGCCGCTGATGTTGCGGAGTGCTGTACCGACGCGTGATATATTCTGCTGGAAGCGCGGCGAAACTACGGCGAGCCCGAATCAGTTGTTCGATTTCAATGCCATGAACGCGCAAGCGATCACGGATCGGGCATTGGAATTATTGGCGTAAGGGCGGGACGGTATCCAACTTTAGGATTAAACATGCAATCCAAAATTATTGTCCTCGACGACGATCCCACCGGCTCCCAAACCGTGCATAGTTGTTTGTTGCTTACGCGCTGGGACGTGGGTACGCTCCAGCGGGGCCTGGAGGACGCTTCGCCTTTAATGTTTGTGCTTACCAATACGCGCGGCATGAGCGCGACGGAAGCCGCCGCTGTTATGCACGAAGTCTGTAATAACTTAAAACAGGCTTTGGCTGGTTTTGATCGCCCGGTTATTTTTGTATCGCGCTCCGACTCCACCCTGCGCGGACATTACCCGGTCGAGACGGACGTGATGGCGCAAGAACTAGGACCGTTTGATGCGCATTTTTTAGTACCGGCTTTTTTTGAAGGCGGACGTTTCACGCTGCACGGTATTCACTTTGTGCGCATCGGCGGCAAAGATGTCCCGGCGCACGAGACCGAGTTTGCGCAAGATTCTGTGTTCGGTTATAAAAATAGCTTCATGCCGAAATATGTGGAAGAAAAAACGCACGGACGTATTAAAGCCGATGAAGTCGAGCGTTTCTTCATCGAAGAAGTGCGCGGCAATAGTTTCGATCATCTCATGACCCTTACCGATAATGCCTGTTGCGTGGTGGATGCTGAAAACCAGGACGACTTGAATCACTTTGCTGAAGAACTCCTGAACGCCGTCGAGCACGGCAAGCGCTTTTTGTTTCGCAGTGCGGCCAGTCTGCTCACTGCACTTGCTAAGCTGCCGCCGCAGCCGATTCCAGCCGAACGCATGCGCGAGTATGTGAAGCCTGGGCAGTCCGGTGTGATTGTGGTCGGCTCGCACGTCAAAAAAACCACCGAGCAGCTTAAAGTTTTATTGCAACAGGACGGTGTCGTGCCGGTGGAGGTGGATGTCAACCGCTTGCCAGAACAGTTGAGCGATGTATTGGATGAAGTGATTAATCAAACTACACGGGCGCACCGGGAAGGTAAAACACCGGTAATTTTTACCTCGCGCGCAGAGCGCCAGTTTCCCGATATCAACACACGCTTGCGTTTCGGCGAGCAAGTATCGGGTTTTCTCATGAGCGTGGTGCATAGCTTGCCGCGCAGCGTGGGTTATATCATCAGCAAGGGCGGCATTACCTCTAACGACATGCTGTCGCTTGGACTGGCCATGCCGTCCGCACGCATGGTAGGGCAAATTCATGCCGGTTGTTCGGTGGTGTTAACACCACATAACCATCCACGCTTGCCGGATATCCCGGTGGTGATCTTTCCTGGCAATGTGGGCGATGAAAATGCTTTGGCGACGGTTTACCGACGCTTGTGTATTTTGCCGATGGACTTCTGAAAACAACTTTTTACGCCCAATCGCTTAGCAACCTCTCTTTTAAATGGCGGCTGTTTGTAAAGGGCGGCATGCAGTAGCACTTGACGTGCTTCGCACTTTCCCCAACAATCGCCAATTTTTTGCGAAGAGCCATGAGCCAAAATCTAATTTTTAATGTGAACGAGCCGGATTTTCAGAGCCAAGTACTGGATGCTTCGAATCAGCAGCCGGTGTTGGCCGATTTTTGGGCGGACTGGTGCCCGCCCTGCAGCGTACTTACGCCGATACTGGAGCGAGTCGTGGCCAGCTACGCAGGGGAAATCCACTTGGCTAAGATAGAAGTAGACGAGGGCGACAATATGCGGATTGCCGGTCGTTACGGCTTGCGCGGCTTTCCCACAGTGATTTTATTTGTGAATGGCGAAGAAAAAGGGCGTTTTTCCAGCGCGCATCCCGAGGGTTGGGTGAAGCAATTCATCGAGGAGCACCGCTAAGGTTGGAGCTTTTCTCCCAAAAGCAGGTTAAATCGCCTATAATTTGCCCCAGATTTTGTTCATTTCTCCTGGTATCTCAATGTCTTTTGACGATTTAGGTCTTCACCCCGATATTCTGCGTGCAATTGTCGATACGGGTTATACCGAGCCGACACCGATTCAGGCGCAGGCCATTCCAGTCGTACTCGCCGGACGTGATGTCATGGCCGGAGCGCAAACCGGCACCGGAAAAACAGCAAGCTTTACGTTGCCGATGTTACATAAGCTCTCAGCGCACCAAAATTCCAGTACTTCACCAGCGCGCCATCCGGTGCGTGGCCTGATACTCGCGCCGACGCGCGAACTCGCGGCCCAGGTCGAAGCGAGTGTGCGCACCTATAGCAAGCATCTCACCCTGCGCTCAACTTCCGTTTACGGCGGTGTAAATATCGATCCGCAAATTGCGGATCTGCGCAACGGTGTAGAAGTGCTGGTAGCGACACCGGGGCGCTTACTGGATCATCTGAACCAAAAGAGCGTAAATTTATCGCAAGTTGAGTTTCTCGTTTTGGATGAAGCGGATCGCATGCTGGATATGGGCTTTATGCCCGACATTCGGCGTATTTTTAGTTTTCTCCCATCGCGGCGCCAGAATCTTTTATTTTCGGCTACCTTTTCGGAGGACATTAAGCGACTTTCCAGTGAATTCATGCGCGATCCGCAGTTGATTGAAGTCGCGCGCCGTAACGCTACGTCGGATAACATTCTGCAGGTGGCTTACCCTGTAAACGTCGATCATAAGCAGCGTTTATTAGCGCACATCATCAAAAGTGAAAATTTGCACCAAGTATTGGTTTTCACCAATACCAAGACCGGTGCCAACCGACTCGCACATCAACTAATTCACGAAAATATCAACGCCGTTGCGATTCACTCGGATAAAACGCAGCAGGCGCGTACTCAAGCCCTCGCGGAATTCAAAGAGGGGAAAATTCAAGCATTGATTGGAACCGATGTTGCGGCGCGTGGCTTGGATATCGATGATCTGCCGTGTGTGGTGAATTACGATATACCGCACAATGCGGAGGATTACGTGCATCGTATTGGTCGTACTGGTCGTGCCGGTGCAACCGGTAAGGCGATTTCCCTGGTGGCCCCCGAAGATAAGCGGTATCTCAGCGATATCGAAAAATTGATTAAACGTAGCATTCCGTTAGAGGCTTTACCCGGCTTTGACACGGATCGTTTTGAAACCAGCCAAAACACAGCACGGCCACCTAATCGGGGAAGCGCTAGAGAGCGTTCACGTTCGCACGCTAAACCGGAGCCGGAGGCAACGAAAAATGTACGAGAAAAAAGCCCCGAGATTTTGAATCAAGGGGCTTTAGCGGCGGCACCGGTTACCCGGTATCAGGGGCGCAAGAAAGAAGTAGCCGCCTTACTCTTGCCCCGCCGTAGTGTCCCTGTGGAATAATTTAGCTACTAAAGTAGCTAGACTGTTCCCGGTACTTGCGGTCTCGACTTCATTCGCCGCTGCCTCATTGATCGCCGGCGCAACGGCGGATGATTCAATGCTCGCATCGGCATTCTTCTGAGCTTCGTGGTTGTCCGGGGTGGCAGCCGTAGGCGTATCCGGGTTGGAAACCAGTTTTTGGCTGTCGGCAGGATTACTTAATTTTCCATCTTAAGGTTTAAACCACCGGCTTTAGCCGGTCAGCTTTAGCTGCGAGAATATGCTGCACAAAGGGAGGTGCGGCATGGATTATA
>JAYVZN010000013.1:0-2658 GCA_043783305.1 Betaproteobacteria bacterium | reverse complement strand
CGCAACACCAGAAAGGCTTCACTGAAGCGAGCCAGCGTAAATACCGCGCCAATCGTCACCACCCACCAATACGCTGAGCTCAGGCGCTTGAGGTTTTGTTTGCTGATCGGATTGGTGCGCGCCGCGCCGGTTTGTCGCGCGGGCTCGCGGACGCCAAACATCAACAGGGCCACAGACAGAAACGCCGGAATGATCGCCACCCAAAACACCGCACGGAAATCGTTGGCCCACAGCAACATCAACCCAATGGCCAACAGTGGGCCGAGGAAAGCACCTACAGTATCCAGCGACTGACGTAGTCCAAACGCGGCACCTCGTAATTCCGGCGGCGCAAGATCGGCGACCAATGCATCGCGTGGCGCACCCCGAATACCTTTGCCAACGCGATCCAGCAGGCGCGCCGTCAACACAAAGCCGGTCGACGTCGCCAGCGCAAACAGCGGCTTGGAAATCGCACCCAAACCGTAACCTAAAACCGCCAGCGGTTTGCGCTTACCCCAACGATCACTCAACACGCCGGAGAAAATTTTGACAATCAACGCCGTCGCTTCGGCCCCGCCTTCGATCAAACCGATCACCCAAACGCTGGTGCCCAACGCCGTGACCATGAACACCGGCAGCAGGCTGTGAATCATCTCGGATGAAATATCCATCAGCAGACTGACGAAGCCCAAAGCCCAAATGCTGGGTGGAATGCGCCGTAAAGTACCGGGAGGTTTATGCATGTCGAGCGATGGCCGGTAAAATTATTTGGCGTGATTTATTGTAACGCCTCGTGCGCAATTGGGAGACTCACATCGCCGCCGCTTCGTCACCGCCGTAGTGCGCGCCAGTACCGCACCGTGCCATATATTGACTTTTACTAAAACACGTAGTGTTCGTACCGACCCATGCGATGTCGGATTACGCCCAGAGTGCTAACCCGATCTACACTATCGGACTTCTATAACGCTTGAAACCAGAGATGCATCTGGATTGTATTTTTGTATAAGGGCTTCGGTAATGGTCCGGTCACCTTCGGTGCATGAAGGGCCAAGCGTCACTGCCATCCGCGAGTATGCTTCGTCAGTGATTTCCAAAAAATAACTCTCAAAGCCCAAGTCCTTTCTTACCTCAAAAGCGCGGTGAGCAAAGGAAGTATCTTCCGGATTCATTTCACGAAAACCGTAGGGGTGGATAATTAACCTGAACCGCCACTCCTGTTCAAAGCTCCAGATTGTTGGCTTGTGCTTTCCTAATGCCCCGAGCGCCACATTGAGAGTCCCATCGTCCCCATTCGAAAGTACGGGCGGTTTTAGCAGTGTAGGGTCGTCGGTATATTTCACTGGGAAGAATTTGTTAAACGCAGCACTAAAGTTTGCGACCACATAATCTGACTCTAACATTGCCTGTTCGGGAATAACGCAGTCGAAAACCTGACCATTTGTTGTGATTATTCCATCAGTCCCATGTGACTGTTCGTGTACCGCATAACTTTTAATGAAGTCCATCGGTAGTCGTATGCGGACGCCGCGCTTTCCGTGACCATACATGTACCAAAACGGTAATACCTCCAGCTCGTGAGAGGTCCAACATGTAACAAATAGATACTTGCCGAGTTTCCCGTCTTGGCAAAGTTCCTCAGTGGGGTCATTTACTTTATCGAGCCTTTGCAGCTTTATTTTTTTGGTCTTTAAAATTAAAGATAACGTTTCTATAGAGGTGTAGTGGTACAGATATTCTGGGGTTGGAATTTCATCTGTAGGCATGGCGGAACCTGATGGCGTCTGGCTAGGGGACTCTAACGAGTTTGTAGAAAAACTCAATTTTAAAAAGCGGATGGGAATTGACTTCGTTGGTTCGTAGGACCACTACGCCGGCCACCCCCATCACCCCTCCCCATACCTAACCTCCACAATCACAAACCGTTTCGTGCCGCTGGGGGTCTCCACCGCGACTTCGTCGTCGAACGACTTTTTTAACAGCGCTTTCGCCATGGGTGAATCCAAGCTGATCCAGTATTTTTCAGGATCGAATTCGTCGGAGCCGACGATGCGATATGTCATGCTGCGGCCCTCGTCGTCTTCGAGTGTGACCCAGGCGCCGAAGAATACGCGGCTTTGATCACTCGGTAATTGTGCGACGACTTTTAAATCCGGCAGGCGCTTTTGCAGGTAGCGAATGCGTCGGTCGATTTCGCGCAGTTCTTTTTTTCGGTAAATGTATTCGGCATTCTCTGAGCGGTCGCCTTCGGCCGCTGCGGTGGACAATGCCTGCGTGACGCTGGCGCGGCGTTTCCACAACGCGGCGAGTTCATCCTGTAAGCGCGTTAAACCGGCCGGGGTGATGTAGGGCGAAGCGGGTGGTTGTGGAGGTCGGTAGCGCGACATGTGCAGAGCATAGCTCAGTCACTAACATCGGCGGGATGCGGTGATATCATCGTAAAAATTTCCGGAGATTCTGCGCGCTGGATTTAGGCGGGAAGACGAGGAGGTGTGCGATGTCTGATCCGTTAGTGTGTTGGAAATGTGGTGCGTCGTTGGATACTTTGTTGCTGCCGTTCGGGCGTGCCGAAGTGTGCCCGGCGTGCAATGCCGATGTGCGGGTGTGCCGCATGTGCGTGTTCTTTGATCCGACGCGCAACAAACAATGTCGCGAGCCGGTAGTGGATGAAGTGCG
>JAYVZN010000012.1:0-42523 GCA_043783305.1 Betaproteobacteria bacterium | reverse complement strand
AAAACCGCACCCGGCTTAAGCTCGGCATACAGCGCATGGCAGATGTGCGGGACGATGGGCGAGAGCAGCAGCGCGATATTCTCCAAAGCTTCTTGCATCAGCGCGCGCGCGGCGGGGCTGTTGTCGTCAAGCTTGGCCAGCGCGTTCATCAGCTCCATCACCGCCGCGATGGCCGTGTTAAAGGTTTTACGCCGACCGATATCATCGCCAACTTTTTGTATCGTGGTGTGTAGCTGGAAGCGTAGCGCCTTCAGTTCTGCGCTCAACCCCGCGCCGCTTGAAGCCGCAAGGACGCCCTGCGCAACATGTGTATGCACTAACTTCCACAAGCGACTCAGGAAGCGCGACGCGCCTTCCACGCCAGCATCGGCCCATTTCAAGGTATCTTCCGGGGGTGCGGCAAACATCATGAATAGGCGCGCGGTGTCGGCGCCGTATTGCTCGATCAGGGGTTGCGGATCGACGCCATTCTTCTTCGACTTCGACATGGTGCCGATACCGCCGTATTCCACCGGCTGACCATCGGCCACGGACTTAGCGGACAGAATCTCGCCCTTGTCGTCACGCGTCAGCACCAGCTCTTCCGGTGCGTAATACTGAATGCCACTCTTCTCACCCTTGCGGAAGAAGATGTGATTCAACACCATGCCTTGCGTCAGCAGATTGCCAAACGGCTCGGATACCTTGGTCAACCCCAAGTCGCGCATCACCTTGGTCCAGAAGCGCGAATACAGCAGGTGCAAGATTGCGTGCTCGATGCCGCCAATGTATTGATCCACCGGCATCCAGTAATTGGTGCGATCATCCACCATGGTCGGTGCATCCGCCGAGCAGAAACGCAGAAAATACCAGGAGGAGTCGACGAAGGTATCCATGGTGTCGGTCTCGCGCCGCGCCGGTTTGCCGCACTTTGGACAAGCGCATTGCAAGAACGCCTCACACTTGACCAGCGGGCTGCCCGAACCATCGGGAATCAAATCTTCCGGCAAGACGACCGGTAGTTGCGCATCCGGAACCGGTACTTCGCCACAAGCATCGCAGTGGATGATGGGGATGGGTGTGCCCCAATAGCGTTGGCGCGAAATGCCCCAGTCGCGCAGGCGCCAAGTGATTTTTTTCTCGCCAAGATTCTTCGCAGAAAGATCAGATGCGATATCGTCGACCGCATGGTCAAAATCCAGGCCGTCGTATTTACCGGAATTAATGCAGCGCCCGCGCTCGGCATAGGCCTCTTGCCAGGGTGCGGGTGTGACATCGCCGACACTGGTGCGGATCACTGCTTTAATTGGCAAGCCGTATTTACCCGCAAACGCAAAATCCCGCTCATCGTGCGCCGGCACCGCCATCACGGCACCCTCACCATAGCTCATCAATACATAGTTCGCGACCCACAAGGGCAAGGGCTCACCGGTCAGCGGGTGAGTGACTGTCAGGCCTGTGGCCATACCTTTCTTTTCCTGCGTGGCGACCTCGGCTTCGGTAACGCCACCCTTTTTGCATTCTTCGATAAAGACTGCCAACGCTGGATTGCTTTGCGCCGCCATTGTCGCCAGCGGATGCTCGGCGGCGACGGCGACATAAGTCGCGCCCATCAGCGTGTCGGCGCGGGTGGTGAATACCCACAAGATGCCGCCACCGTCAATCTGATGCAGAAAACCCACACGCACACCGAAGCTCTTACCGATCCAATTCTTCTGCATCAGCTTTACTTGCTCGGGCCAATTGGGTAAAGAGTCTAATTCCGCCAGCAGTTCATCCGCGTATTTAGTGATCGCCATGTAGTACATGGGAATCTCGCGCTTCTCGACCACTGCACCGGTGCGCCAGCCGCGACCATCAATGACCTGCTCATTGGCGAGCACGGTTTGATCCACCGGATCCCAATTCACCACTCCGGTTTTTTGATACACGATGCCTTTTTCCAGCATGCGCAGAAATAGCCATTGATTCCAGCGATAATACTGCGGTGTGCAAGTCGCCAATTCGCGCGACCAGTCGATGGCGAAGCCCAAGGACTGCAACTGCGTCTTCATATACGCGATGTTGTCGTGAGTCCACTTGGCGGGCGCGACCTTGGATGCCATGGCGGCGTTTTCCGCCGGCAAACCAAAAGCGTCCCAGCCCATTGGTTGCATCACGTTATAGCCCTGCATGCGGTGGTATCGTGTCAGCACATCACCGATGGTGTAGTTGCGCACGTGGCCCATGTGCAGCTTGCCCGAGGGGTAGGGGAACATGGACAAACAATAGTATTTGGGCTTGGTGCTATCTTCGCTGGCCGCAAAGGCTTTACTTTGTTCCCAACTGGCGCGCGCTTGAACTTCAACTTCACGTGGTGAATAATGCGATTGCATCTGGAATCCCTTACAAATCAAGCTCGCGATTATACCCGCTAAAGCCTTCAGCAAGGACACCGCCCTATGAACGCCGTGATACAAAATCTGGAAAAAATACTCGCCTCTGGCCGTGACAGTTCTTTACTGCGCTTCAGTTTGGGCAATGAATTTTCCAAGCTGGGTCAATTCGAACAGGCGGCTACGCATTTACAACAGGCCGTCACCTTCGACCCCAACTACTCGGCCGCCTGGAAGCTGCTCGGCAAAGCCTTAAATGAGTCCGGCCAATTGCCAGCCGCTTTAGCGGCTTATCAAAGCGGGATTACCGTCGCTGAGCAACGCGGCGATAAGCAGGCCGCGAAGGAAATGACCGTGTTTGCCAAGCGTATCGAAAAAACCTTGGCGACCCTTAACGCCTAAACCCTATCGCATCCGCCGCTCATTTTATACGGCTCTCCATTAAGCTTAAGAAGACTATTTATCGCGACCCTCAAGCTCGTGCTGCAGTGCTTGAATCAAGTCCAAGACACCTAAATCAATCGTCCGGTGAAAATAATAATTTAAAACTCTTGGCGTAGGGCCATTTAACGCACGTTCGATGGCACTGGGTCTATTTAATCCGGCCCGAATAAATTCTAAGATGAGATGTCTGGTTATTAATTTCACTAAACGCGTCGCGAGAAAAATAAATGATCCAGACTCAATTTGCCCGCACCACCCAATGCCAGCGGCAAAAACATTGCCAAATAAAAGAGCGGCAGTTTCCAACCATTGTCGCAGACGTTATAGCCGTTGCCCGCATGCACAGCGGCCCAGGCGATAATCGTTACCACGATTAATGAAAAACTAAAGAAGCGCGTTGCTAAGCCGACGACAAGCGCAACGGCACCGATCAATTCGATATACGTGGCGAGTTGCCAGTTCACGCTGGCGGGAATCAAATTAAAAGGAAAAGGAAATGCATTTTGAATATCTGCAAACCAATTCTCCCCTCTAAATTTCACGATGCCGGATTCCCAGTATTCATAGGCCAGCAGCAAGCGCAGGATCAGGGGTGAAAATACACTATGTAAATTGTCCAACAGGGATACGACGCTAAGCCGAATTCCGGAACTAGCCGACATGAAAATTCCTTCTAGACATTAATTAAACTAAGTCGAGTTTTTATTTGAAAACTTACACTGCCGCGTTGTTGCTCTGCGCACCTTTGTGAAATACCAAGAAATTGTGTGCCGCCAAGCCTAGCGGGGCTTGCGCTTCAGCAAGCCCCGGAGAATATTTTCGATTTAGTGGTACTCGAATTCTGTTCATCGCCGCTGCACAGGTAATAAACAGAATCTTTCGACATTAATTACCCGCGCTTCTTTGCAAACAAGCACCAACTTCTTGTGGCGTTGGTGGTATCGCACACCCGGTACAGAAGCTGTTAATCCAGTTGGATGGATATGCCCCCTTTTCACCTTCTTTGGTTAACGCTTTGAACCAGGATAAGAATGTCGGCGTTTGTGTCGTTTGTGTGTTGTAAAACGCGTCGTTAAATCGCAATACGGTGTGGTTGCAACCACTCGCAATATAAAAACGGTAGTTGGGATTAGCTGCTGTAATAAAAGCATTGTTTACCATTTGATTTGTCCACGCGCTATAGACCTGCGGCGTTATTGCACCCCATGCCGGTATATTGTTCTGGTTCAACGAAATGTTATAAACCAAAACCTGAATAATATCGAACAATGTACTATATTGTGAAAATCGGTCTTTAGGATAAAAACCAGCTAACGCGGAAAAATAGGCCGGCGCAAAACGATCTGCTGGCTGATTATAAATGCCGTCCATTCCCGGGATATTGCGTACGAAATTTTGTGCCGCGCCCCAACGCTCATCAGGCGCTCGAACAGCCTGCTGTAATAAGGCATCGCTAATCACACCATTCCCGGCATCCGCCAGTAAATATCCACGCGCACTTGGGAATGCTTGTTTAAGATGCGGGTAAGCAAGTGCCGCGCCGTAAGCGCCAGCGCTAGAGCCTGTAACCAAAAGTTTTTTAAGTGACTCGTTTTCGTCCTTTTCGCTTTCACCCTTCTCGCTCTTTTCTTTGCCTGCCTCTTTTTCCGCAAATTGATGCATTAACCAGTCGCGTACGTACAGAAAATTATCAAACCCGCGATGGTGTATCGTAACCACGCCGTTCGGCCTGCCGGTTATTGCCCCCGTTATATCTGCGTAATCTTGGTCCTTTGATCCCCAGTGGATATCCCCGGTGCAGTAAGGCAGAACGGCGATATTCCAGTCGCGATAGGGGTTGTTTGGATTGCTCTGGTCAAACAGACCCTGGGAGCTAATGCCCTTCAGTTCCGGAACATACGCCGATATCGGCGTTTGCTGTCCGGTTACGCAAGTATTGGTATCCCAGCAGGCACCTCCTCCGTCAAAAAAAACCACTAGTTTTTCTTTTTCCTTGCCCGGTTTGAAATAGAAAGAGAATTGTTTATTTCCCAAACGGCAGTTCTGTTTGCCTGAAGCATCAGTGGTGCAAACTGGGCCACCAGAACAGCTTGGCGCGATCTCCCGCGCGACACCATTGCCGTCGGTTGTTTGATAGGTGCCCGGAGCGACATCAATTTTTTTCCAGTCCTTGTAGCTTTCTGCTTGTGTTCCAGATACGGCAAGAAATGAAAGCAGGAAAATAGCGATGATGGTTTTTAAACGTTGCATACTTGTTCCTTAAGATTTGAGGTTATTGTCCAATCCCGGGCGTTCAGGTGTGGGTATTCTATTACTTGAATACGTTTATGCCAATGTTATTGTGTGTATTCGTCGTTTATAATGCAAAAAGGCCGTAAATACGGCTCTTTTGTTGTTTCCGGTGCGCCGAACAGCGGTGGATCTACGCCGTGCCTTTTATCCTCTGAATTATCCCGTCTAGCTGGGCTAAATCTGCGTAGCCTATGGTTAATTGTCCGCTGCCTTTTTTATCATGCTTGATGCTGATTTTTGCACCGAGTGTTTGTGCTAATTCTTCCTGCAAGCGCAGGATGTCACGATCCGGGTTAAGTACTTTTTGGGAAACTTCCGGCTTAAGCCATTTGGCAACTAGCTTTTCGGTTTCGCGTACAGATAAACCTTTTTCGGTAATTTGGTGTGCCGCTTCCAGTTGCTTGGCCATTGCCAGCGGCAATAAGGCGCGCGCATGCCCCATGTCTAGAGTGCTGTGCAACACCATATCTTGTATGGTTTTCGGTAGATTAAGTAACCGCAGTAAATTGCTCACGGCAGAGCGCGAACGACCTACCGCTTCGGCCGCGCCTTCGTGTGTTATGGAAAATTCGTTAATTAAGCGTTGAATCCCGAGCGCCTCTTCGATGGGGTTTAGGTCTTCACGCTGAATATTTTCGATCAACGCCATCGCCAGGGCGGCCTCATCGGCCACTTCGCGAATCACCACCGGCACTTGCTTCAAGCCAGCCATTTGCGCCGCGCGCCAGCGTCGTTCGCCGGCAATAATTTCATAGCCGCTCGACTGCAGCTTACGCACCAAGATCGGTTGCATAACACCTTGAGCCTTTATCGAATCCGCTAAGGCCGCGAGCGAAGCTTGATCCATATGAGTACGCGGTTGATATTTACCCGATTGCAATTGATGCACATTGAGTTCGCGTAAAACATCGGGTTGTTGCATGTTAACGCCAGCACTATCCCCAAGGAGGGCATCTAAGCCTCGTCCGAGGCCTTTCTGTTTTGCCATTTCTGATCGGTCCGGGTTACAACTGAATAATTAAACGGGAATAGCCGCGCCTTCGCGTCGCTGTAGAAACTCGCCCGCAAGAGCGACATAAGCTAAAGCGCCTTTTGATGCGCTATCGTAGAACAACACCGGTGCGCCGTAACTCGGCGCTTCCGCTAAGCGGATGTTCCGCGGGATCACCGTACTGTAAACCTTATCGCCGAAATGCCGCTGTAACTGGTCCGACACTTGAATTGCCAGGGCGTTGCGGGGATCAAACATCGTGCGTAACAACCCTTCGATTTCCAAATCCGGATTTAGGTGGGCGCGAACTTTTTTAACCGTGTTGACCAGGTCACTCAAACCTTCTAAGGCGTAATACTCGCACTGCATCGGAATCATCACCGATTGCGCCGCCACGAGCCCATTGAGCGTGAGCAAGCTCAGCGCAGGAGGGCAATCAATTAATATGTAATCGTATTCTTCCACCATCGTGTGTAGCGCGTGGCTCAACCGCTGCTCGCGCTGCTCTTCGTCTACTAGCTCGATCTCGGCACCCGCCAGCTCGCGATTGGCGGGAATAACATCGTAGCCGCCTTGCTTTGCGCTCACACGCACTTCGCGCAAGCTGTGGCTGCCCAACAACACATGATAAACCGTGGCGCTAAGTTCGCTTTTATTCACCCCGCTGCCTGTCGTAGCGTTGCCCTGCGGGTCCAAGTCTATCAGCAGTACGCGGCGCTTAGCGGCCGCTAGGCTGGCCGCTAAATTAACACTGGTAGTGGTTTTGCCTACACCGCCCTTTTGGTTGGCGATAGCGAGTATTTTGGTCATTATTCCTCCACCCTCAGAATGACTAAGTGCCGATCAGCATCCATCCCCGGCACCATCAGCGCGATGACCTCTTGTAGCTTAAGCCGTTGCGGCAACCGCCCCAATTCTTCGTGCGGATAGATGCCTTTCATAGAGCAAAGCTTACCGCCTTTTGCCAACAAATGCGCGCTGAGGCGCGCAAATTCGCTTAAATCGGAAAACGCACGCGAGATTACAACCTGGAAATCCTCGTTGGATTTATAGTGCTCAACCCGTTCACAAGCCACTTTAACATTAGTGAGCCCTAACTCAAGACAGACTTGGCGTTGAAACGTGGTTTTTTTATGGGTGGAATCAAGCAAGGTCATTTCCAATTCTGGGCGCGCAATGGCCAGGGGAATGCCCGGCAGACCCGCGCCTGAACCAATATCAATGATACGGCTTACGCCTTCCAAATAAGGTAGTACCGCCAAGCTATCCAGCAGATGCTGAGTAATCATCGCTTGCGGATCGCGCACTGCGGTTAAATTGTAAACCTGGTTCCACTTAGCAATAAGCGCCACATAATCCAGCAGCTGTTGCTGTTGCTCGGTGCCCAGATCTAAGCCAAGCGCGTTAAGCCCGGCGGCGAGCGATGGGGCTGAATTCATGCGCTTTTCTTTTTACCACCACGCTTCAAGTGAACCAAAAGCAGGGAAATCGCCGCAGGGGTAACACCTGAAATGCGCCCCGCTTGGCCCAGTGTTTCGGGTTTGTTTTGATTCAACTTTTGGCTTACTTCGATGGATAATCCGTGCACTTCGCGGTAATCCATATTCAGCGGTAATTTAAGTCCCTCTTGGCCGCGACTGCGCTCCACTTCGTCTTGTTGACGCAGAATGTATCCGGCGTACTTGGCTTGTATTTCTATCTGCTCCACCACCTGCGGATCGCTTACGCCAGGACCAACACCCGGTAGGGTCATTAGGCTGCCGTAACTTACTTGCGGGCGCCGCAATAAATCACTGAGCGAGTACTCACGCTCTATCACCTGGCCTAGCATGGCAACCGTATCGAACCCTGATAATAAGCTGGGGTTTACCCAAGTAGCTTTCAATCGCTCTTGTTCGCGCGCAATAGTTTCTCGTTTTTGTTCAAAATGAGCCCATCGCACATCGTCCACCACGCCCAGTTTCCGACCAATTTCGGTGAGCCGAAGGTCTGCATTATCCTCGCGTAAACTAAGGCGGTACTCGGCGCGGCTGGTGAACATGCGATACGGTTCTTGCACGCCACGAGTGATTAGGTCGTCGACCAACACACCCAAATAGGCTTCGCCACGACCCGGACACCAGCCCTCTTTTTCTTGCGCGTAAAGTCCGGCATTAATCCCGGCCAGCAACCCCTGGGCAGCGGCCTCTTCATAGCCAGTAGTGCCATTAATCTGGCCAGCAAAGTACAACCCTCTAATGGCCTTGGTTTCAAGCGCGCTTTTTAAACCACGCGGATCAAAATAATCGTATTCAATAGCATACCCGGGGCGGGTAATGTGGGCGTTTTCAAAACCTTTAATCGAGCGCACTAGATTCAGTTGTACGTCGAACGGTAAACTGGTCGAGATTCCATTAGGGTAGATTTCGTGCGTATGCAAACCTTCCGGCTCAACGAAAATTTGGTGTGAATCTTTATCAGCAAAACGATGAATTTTATCTTCGATCGATGGGCAGTAGCGTGGGCCTACCCCCTCGATTACACCCGTATGCATGGGGGATCGATCCAATCCCTGGCGAATTATCGCGTGCGTTTCCAAGTTGGTGTGAGTAATCCAACAGGGCAATTGCTGCGGGTGCTGGCTGGCCTTTCCCAGAAAAGAGAACACGGGTACCGGGTTATCCCCCGCCTGCATTGTCATTACTGAATAATCCAAGCTACGCCCGTCGATGCGTGGTGGGGTTCCGGTTTTGAGGCGACCTACGGGTAGCTGTAGCTCCCTTAGCCGCGCCGCCAGGCTGATTGAGGCCGGGTCTCCGGCACGACCAGCGCGATAATTAGACAGCCCTACGTGGATTAGGCCATTGAGAAAAGTGCCGGCCGTTAAAACCACCGCGCGAGCGCGAAACTCGACACCAAGTTGCGTCACCGCCCCCGCCACTTGCTCGCCCTCTAAAATTAAATCGTCGACCGCCTGCTGAAAAATGTATAAATTTGTTTGGTTTTCTAAGCGACCACGAATCGCTTGTTTATACAAAAGGCGGTCTGCTTGGGCGCGTGTAGCGCGCACCGCAGGCCCTTTGCTGGAATTCAGGATACGAAATTGGATTCCCGCTTCATCCGTCGCGGCTGCCATGGCACCGCCTAAGGCATCTACCTCTTTTACTAAATGCCCTTTGCCGATACCACCGATAGATGGGTTACAGGACATTTGGCCCAAGGTCTCAATGCTGTGTGTCAACAATACGGTTTTTTGGCCCATGCGCGCACTGGCAAGAGCCGCCTCAGTTCCCGCATGACCGCCACCGATGACTATTACATCAAAGATTTGAGGAAAGCCCATGGATTGCTCGCATATTTTAAAAAAAGATGTCCATGATACGCGATTTACCCCTTAAGCGTTAGCTTGGCGACTCATTGGAGCCTTGTGGAAACAGCCACTTAGCTTGGCGATTCGGACACCGCTTTCGCTAGCAAGCCAATAGCGAATAAACTATACACATGGCAAGACTATTAAATGTGCATCGTGCCGCGCGTTTGGTTGGTGTAACGCGCGGCGCGTTACAAAAGAAGATCCAGGATGGTGATCTCACAACCCACGAAGGTATGGTTACGTTGGATGAATTACATCGCGCCTATCCCGAAGCCATCCTCGAGGACAACACGGTACTTGAGCAACTACAACAAATTAAGGACCTCGCGTTTGGGCACCGCGTCATGGAACGGGCCCTGCCGGACAAAGAAGTACTTGCGGCGCGCTTGCATGATTTAAGCCGGGAACTCATCGAAACCAAGGCGCTGCTAAAACACGCTCAAAGCATGTTGGACGGATTAGACCAGCAGCTTGATATCGAGATTTCTCATGAAAACCCAAAGCCTTCTTTCGCCGCTGTGCTCAAAAATTGGCTGCACGCCCAACGCATGCAGACACCGCCAGCATCGGCTATAGCACGCTCACTGATGATCCGCGATAGTTTTTTGCGTGTTTTTTCTGCACAAGTGCGAGTACGTCCTTCTGGCGAAGATTTTTTTGTCGAGGGCAACGACACCGTGCTGGAGGCCGCTTTACGTGCCGGAATTTCTTTGTCTTATGGTTGTTCCGGCGGCAGTTGCGGTAAGTGCAAAGCACGTGTGATCTCGGGTGAAGTTAAGCAAATACGACCGCATGAATACATTATTTCTTCTCTGGAGCAGGCACAGGGCTATGCCTTAATGTGTTCTTGCACCGCCATTTCAGATTTAGTGATCGAGAGCGAGGTCGCACTCGCGCCGGGCGAGTTAACCGAACAGTATTTTCGTGGTGACGTGCGCGCCATTGACCACCCAACGAGTGAAATTGCCGTTATCCATGTTAAAACCCCTCTGCGCGAGCGTATGCGTTACCTTGCCGGACAGCGCGCTAGTTTAACTTTAGGTAGTAGCTTAGCTATGCCTCTTTCTATCGCCAGCTGTCCTTGTGAAGATAGGCATTTGGAGTTTCATGTGCGGCGGATCCACGGTAACCTTTTTTCCGATTATGTTTTCGATCAACTTCTGCCCGGTGATTCGGTTGCAATACGCGGCCCGTTTGGGCACTTTGTGCTCAATACAAAATCACATCGACCCATCGTGTTTTTGGCTTTTTGTAATGGTTTTGCTGCGGTAAAAAGTTTAATGGAGCATGCCATGGCCTTGGACCATGCGGAGTCGATTCATCTGCTGTGGATTTCAACGAAAGAATCCGGACTTTATTTGCCCGGTTTAGCGCGTGCCTGGGCGGATGCGTTGGATAATTTTTACTATATCCCCGTCCTGGTCGGCGGTGACTTAGACGCGACCCCTTCGCGCCAAGAAAATGCGGTGGTCCGTAATCTGGGTCCGAAGCTCCTTGGCGTTTCTACTTTAAATCGTTCCGATATTTATATTGCGGGACCGGGTTTAGCCGTGGCGGCCATAAAAAAAATTCTTCTCAATATGTCCGTTTCTGAATCGTATATTTATACCGAGGTTGAATAAATTTTTCTGCTTTATTATTTACCTAAACAGAAATGACCAAAAATTTCTCCTAATAAATCATCCGCCGTAAACTCTCCGGTTATGCTGCTTAAGGCTTTTTGCGCTAAGCTCAGTTCTTCGGCTAGTAGCTCTATTTGTTGCCAATTTTGATCTGCTTGTTTTAAGTGTTCGCCTGCTTGTTTCAGCGCATTTACATGTCGTTCACGCGCCATAAAAAGGCCTTCTCCCGTTTGCTGCCAACCGGCCAATGCCAGCAAACGGCTGTGTAAACACGCTATTCCCTGCCCGGTTTTTGCTGATAAATAAAGGGCTTGTTTTTCTTCTACGGGGGGAATTTGTTTTAGAAGATCGGCCTTATTATAAATCTGTAGCACCGGCTGGGCTGGCGGCAGTTTTTTTAAAATCTCCAAGTCTTCATCTGCAAGACCTGTTACAGCATCAATAATTACTAACGCTAAATCCGCTTTTTCTATAGCGGCCCATGTTCGGGCAATTCCAATTCTTTCCACTTCATCGTTTGTGTCGCGTAGGCCTGCGGTATCGATGATATGCAGCGGTATGCCTTCAAGTTGAATTTCCTCTTTTACCGTATCACGCGTTGTGCCGGCAACCGGGCTTACGATTGCAACTTCATCCTTTGCCAGTGCATTCAGTAAACTGGATTTGCCGACATTTGGTTGTCCGATCAAGACCACCTGCAAACCTTCTCGCAGTAATACACCCTGTTTCGCGCGTATTAATAACCCGTTTAACGCTGCACGGATTTCTTCTAATTTGTTTTTAGCCTGGGCCGCTTCTAATATATCTATGTCTTCTTCCGGGAAGTCCAGTGTTGCCTCAACCAGCAGACGTATGCTTATTACGGTATTAACTAGGGCATGTATGTGCCGAGAAAAATCGCCCTGTAGTGAGCGCATTGCGCTTTTCGCGGCTTGTGTTGATGCGGCATTTATTAAATCAGCTACGCTTTCCGCTTGGGCTAAATCAATTTTATTATTTAAATAGGCGCGACGTGTAAATTCGCCGGGCTGGGCTAGACGCGCACCCAGTGCATTGCACCGAGCCAGTAGGTTTTGCAATACCGCAGGTCCGCCATGCCCCTGAAGCTCTAAAACATCTTCACCGGTAAATGAATTTGGCGCGGTAAATAACAGCGCAATACCTTGATCAATCGTTGTGCCGTCGTGGTCTAAAAAATTTGCTAGGTGTGCCTTGCGGATGCCGGGAAGTTTGCCAAGTACCGCGACTGCTATTTGTTTTGTGTGTGGTCCAGATACCCGCACAACGCCAATACCACCGCGCCCAGGTGCGGTGGCAATTGCGCTTATCGTGTCATCTCTTGACCTTTTTGGGTACATTTTTCATTACATGGTTGATACGCCATTGTTGGGCGATTGATAACGTGTTATTTACAACCCAATACATTACCAAACCGGCAGGGAACCAAAAAAACATTATTGAGAATGCGAGGGGCATTATCATCATAATTTTAGCTTGTATTGGATCCGGTGGTGTTGGATTCAACCGGGTCTGCACAAGCATGGAAATACCCATAAGCACGGGTAAAATATAGTATGGATCTTGTGCGGTTAAGTCTTGTATCCAAAATGCAAACGGCGCATGGCGCATTTCTACGCTGTATAGTAGCACCCAGTAAAGCGCGATAAAAACCGGGATCTGTATAACAACCGGCAAACATCCGCCCAATGGATTTATTTTTTCCGTTTTGTAAATATCCATCATGGCCTGATGGAGTTTTTGACGATCTTCCCCGTATTGCTCTTTCAGTCGTTGTAGGCGTGGGGCGAGCGCTTTCATTTTTGCCATTGATCGATAGCTCGCGGCCGACAACGGGTAGAATGCCAACTTAATCAGGATGGTTAGCACAATAATTGACCACCCCCAGTTTCCGAATATTTTATGTAAAAAACTCAGCAACCAAAAAATTGGTCTGGCAACAACAGTTAGCCAACCATAGTCCACGGCTAAATCAAGTCCGGGCGCTAAATTTTTTAATACTTCTTGATCTTCTGGACCCGCATACATTTGCATGCTAATAAGTTTAGTGGTGTTCGGCGCGATTGCTCCAGCAGAGAGAACAATTCCGGTTGTGTAAAGATTTTCCCCGATTTTTTTGAAGTAGAACTCATGTTGCGTTTTCCCTTGTGGCAAATATGCGGCCATAAAATAATGTTGCAACATGGCGATCCAACCACTTTTATCGTTGATAGTGTCTTTAGCCGGGTCTCCACCAATTTTATCGAAGGGGTGCTTTTGAAATTGGTGTTCTTCTGTGTAGACCGCAGGGCCGGTATATGTAGGTAGTAACCGGGAATCCCCCTCGGGAGGCGTGCCATCGCGTAGAAATTGAAAATACGCATCTGGTGTAATAGCTTGTTTGCTACCATTTGTTATTTCATAAGAAATATTAACTACATAACTATTTCTTTTAAAGGTAAAAATTTTATCGACTTGAACCTTGTTTTCGCCTTGCCACCGAAGCCGTACGTGTAATTCATCGGCATTTTTTTCTAATGTATATTCTTTCGCGGATGTTGTAAAAAGCGCTCTGTGCGAAGGAAATCCTGGGCCAATTAGACCGCTTTGCGCAACATAAAAATGTGGTTTTTCCTCTGTGAAAAATACAAATGGTTTTGTTTTGTCCTTACTACTGCCGAGTTTAACAAGCGTATAATTTCTTATATCACCGCCGTTTAAATCGATTTCCGCGCTAATAACGTCGGTTTTAATATTAATTCGTGGGCCTTTTTCAAGCTCTGTTTGTTTTATATTGCCAGCGGTATCTTCCGCAACACGATTATTACGGGGTGCTGGAACTTCATTATTTTTTCGCGGTGTATTATTAGCCGCTTGGGTAATACTTGGCACGGGATTGTGTTCTCGTTGCCAAGCATCCCACAGCATGAATATGGATAGGGAAAAAACCGCAAAAAGGATTAAACGTTGTGTGTCCATTAGGCTTCTTTATTTTTTGGTACGGGATCATAGCCACCGCCACACCATGGATGGCAGCGGAGAATCCGTTTAATACTTAGCCATAAACCCGCTATCAAGCCATGCTCACTTAGTGCGTCAATGGCATATTGTGAGCACCTTGGTGTAAATCGACAGTTAGTGCCAAGCATTGGACTGACAATATATTGATAGGCCTTGATAAGAAAAATTAAGGGGCGCGACATTTTACTAATTTTGTAAATATCATTGTAATTTCTTGGTTTATTTCATCGGCATCTTGTTTTACAAATGGCTTTGTTATACCGACAACAATATCCAGTGGTGCAATATCCAATTTATTTTTCCGAAAAAATTCTCGCATTACACGCCGCATATAGTTTCTTCGTACTGCGAACCGACTTGTTTTTTTAGCCACCATGATAGCTATTCGCGGATAAGAACGGTTATTCGGCTTTCCCAGTATAAAGAAATGCGAACTAGACATCCGGCATTTAAAATCAAAAACGGACGAAATTTCGTCCGTTTTTCGAAGGTGTCCGCGTTTTTTATCCTTGAACGTCGGCGCAATTGGCTTGCCGGACACGTGCTTGGCCGCGCAGAGAATCCAGCTTTAAACTGCCAAGCTTTTCCGTCCCTTAGCTCTGCGCGCATTAATAACGGCTCGCCCGCTCTTGGAACGCATGCGTACGAGAAAACCATGTGTACGCAAACGACGTATTACGGAGGGCTGGTAAGTGCGTTTCATGATAGTCCTTGGAAAAATGATTCGATCAATTAACCTGTAATTTAACCATTTTTAGCGTTTTCTTGTCAAGATTAAATTATTAATCTACCTGTGGATAACTTTTATTGAAAGGGCTAGAATGGCTCGCTTGTTTTCTCAAGATAGCGTTAATTATTTTAATAATAAAATATAGTTTTCTATTATCTTTCTCATTTCCCTTGGTTGTAAAAGAATGGATGGATTTTGGCAGTATTGTTTAGATCAGTTCCATAAAGATCTTACAATTCAACAATTTAATACCTGGATAAAACCGCTAAAAGCACGTCAAGTCGATGATTCTGTCCTCTTGCTCGCGCCGAATAGGTTCGTATTACAGTGGGTCAAAGAAAAATTCTTAGTGCAGATTGAGGCTTTAGCAGAAAGCCAATTTGGGCGAGTAACGGTTGTTCATTTAAAGCTTGATGTAATTAGTAAAACTGAACAACCTTTCGAAGCACCCTCGACCCTGCCAGAGAATATTAAATCCAAAAGCTTTTCTCCAGCAATCATTGTAAAAACCAAAAATCAATCCGGTTTAAACCCTTCTTTTACTTTCACTAGTTTTGTTCCAGGAAAAGCAAATCAGCTAGCCCGAGCAGCGGCTCTGCAAGTTGCCGAAAATCCGGGTACTGCTTACAACCCTTTATTTGTATATGGTGGCGTTGGTTTAGGTAAAACACATTTAATACAAGCCATTGGCAATTTAGTTTATGAGCAAAACCATAACGCAAAAATTAGTTATATCCACGCCGAACGTTATGTTTCCGATGTTGTTCGTGCTTATCAGCATAAATCTTTTAATGATTTTAAGCGCTATTATCATTCGCTCGACTTATTGCTTATCGATGATATTCAATTCTTTGCCGGAAAAAATCGCACGCAGGAAGAATTTTTTTATGCTTTCAATGCCTTAACTGAAGGGCACAAACAAGTTATCATTACTTGTGACACTTATCCAAGAGAAATGCAGGGAATTGAAGATCGTTTGGTTTCTCGCTTTGGTTGGGGTTTAACCGTTGCGGTTGAACCCCCGGAGCTTGAAATGCGCGTTGCCATTCTAATTAAAAAGGCTAGTTTAGATAAACTGTCCTTAGATGAGAATGTTGCTTTTTTTATTGCAAAACAAATTCAATCAAATGTCCGCGAACTAGAGGGTGCTCTTAAGCGGGTTCTGGCTTTTTCTCGTTTTACTGGTCGACCTATTAACCTAGATCTGGCTAAAGAAGCTCTTAAAGATTTGTTAGCTGTTCAAATGCGCCAAATTTCTATCGATAACATTCAAAAAACAGTGGCTGATTATTACAAAATTAAAGTGGCCGAAATGTACTCAAAAAAACGAACGCGTGCAGTCGCTCGTCCGCGGCAACTCGCGATGGCGTTAGCGAAAGAGTTAACCCAGTTAAGTCTTCCGGTTATTGGTGATTCTTTTGGGGGAAGAGATCACACGACAGTTATTCATGCTTGCCGTAAAATAGAAGAATTACGCGGTTTAGATCCAAATATCGCGCGAGATTTTAATTTTTTAGTACAAACACTTCGAAATTAATATGTTTGTTAACAAGTCTGGTTTTTATTGTTAGTAACTTGTGGATAACAGGAAGTAATAAACTTTAAAATTTATTATCCACTTTGTTTTATTTTGTTAAACCGTCTTTATCAACAAGCTTAAATTTATATAAGTTATTGAATATATTTAATATTTAAGTTTATACACAATAATTGGTAGTATTATTAATTACTATCAAAAGGAATTATCAATGCTATTAATTCAAACAAATCGAGACACGTTACTTAAAATATTGCAGTCGGTAACAGGTGTTGTAGAACGACGCCACACACTGCCAATTCTTTCCAATGTTTTGTTGGAGGGTAAGGAAAACGGGTTTTCATTTACAGCGACTGACCTTGAAATTCAAGTTGAAGCTAGTTCGGGTGAAATAGTATTTGAAAATGATTTTGCAATCACGATATCTGCAAAAAAACTTCAGGACATTTTGCGTGCTTTAGCAGAAGGTATAAAAATCACGCTAGATGAAAAAGATGGGAAAATTTTAGTGAAGGCGGGAAAAAGTAAATTTAATTTGCAATCGCTCCCAGCAGAGGATTTCCCAAAGTTTCCATCGACCGAAGGGAACGAACAAAAACTTGAAATCGCACAGAAAGTTTTTAGAAAACTACTGAACGAAGTGCAATTTGCTATGGCGCAGCAGGATATTCGGTACTATTTGAACGGGATGTTGATTGTTTTGAAAGATGGGAAAATCCGCGTGGTTGCTACTGACGGGCATCGTTTAAGCTACGCAGAGGCAGAGCTAAGTAGTTCCTTAGACATTGATGCTGAGGTGATTATTCCAAGAAAAACGGTTATAGAATTATTACGGTTGCTTGCCGAAAGCGATGACAATCTTCAGATAAGTATCGGGAAAAACCAAATAAAATTTTCTTTCGATAAAGTTACCTTGAACTCTAAAATTGTTGAAGGAAAATTCCCTGATTACACCAAGGTAATTCCTGCATCGTATAACAATATGTTTACAGTTGATCGCGTCACAATGCTCCAAGCACTACAGCGTGCAGCAATTTTAAGTAATGAAAAATTTCGCGGCGTTCGGATGGTTTTAACAAAAGACAATGTTAGCGTTATTTCTAGTAATAGCGAACAAGAAGAGGCGCAAGAAGACGTTGAAATAAAATATAGTGGTGCTGCGATCGATATTGGTTTTAATGTCAGTTATTTACTGGATGTTTTAAATAATGTAAATAGCCAAGAAATAGAATGTTCTTTTGGAGATTCAAATAGTAGCGGGGTCTTTACGTTGCCTGGGAATAGCACATTTAAGTATGTTGTTATGCCGATGCGCATTTAATGTTTCACGTGAAACAGAGAGTTTTTGATGAGTAATAATCAGCACGAGGTTAGAAAAGAAGACGAGAATTGGTGTGTTTTCCTGGAAGATGAAAAGTTGGGGTGTTTTTCATCAGAAGAAGATGCGCTAAAAAGAATGCAAGAATTAAAAGCACAGAGCTACAACTCTTCTTCTATCAAGGTTTTAAAGGGTTTAGAGGCTGTACGCAAGCGTCCTGGTATGTACATCGGTGATACTAGTGATGGCTCCGGCTTACATCACTTAGTGTTTGAAGTTGTAGACAACGCGATTGATGAGGCCCTCGCTGGATATTGCAACGAAATAAAAGTTATTATTCATACAGATAACTCTATTAGCGTTACTGATAATGGGCGCGGTGTACCGACAGACATTCATCCAGAAGAAGGCCGATCTGCTGCAGAGGTCATAATGACAATATTGCACGCAGGGGGTAAATTCGATGCCAACTCATACAAAGTTTCAGGAGGACTGCATGGTGTCGGTGTTTCTGTGGTTAACGCATTATCCGACTGGCTAAAGTTAACGATACGGCGAGATGGAAAAACGCATTCAATGGACTTCAGAAAGGGAGATGCTGTAGCGCCGCTTAAAATTGTTGGCGAAACCAATCTTCGTGGAACCGAAGTACATTTTATGGCGGATAAAGAAATATTTGGCTCCGTCGAATTTCATTACGACATTTTAGCCAGACGTCTCAGAGAATTATCATTTTTAAACAATGGTGTAAAAATAGCGTTGCTGGATCAGCGAAACGGCAAAGAGGAACATTTTGCTTTTTTAGGCGGGGTTAAGGGCTTTGTAGAATATATGAACCGTAGTAAATCGGTTCTACACCCAAACATCTTTTTTGCATCTGTTGAAAAAGATGGCATAACCGTTGATGTGGCTATGCAGTGGAATGACAGTTACCAAGAAACAGTCCAATGCTTTACAAACAATATTCCACAGCGAGATGGGGGTAGTCATTTAACGGGCTTACGCGCCGCGCTAACGCGGACGCTGAATAGTTATATTGAGAAAAGTGAAATTGCTAAAAAAGCAAAAGTGGAAACGGTTGGAGATGACATGCGTGAAGGTTTAACGTGTGTACTTTCCGTTAAAGTGCCAAACCCCAAGTTTTCTAGCCAAACCAAGGACAAGCTGGTTTCAAGCGAGGTCCGTCCTGTGGTAGAGGAAATCATCGCGGCGCAATTATCAGATTTTTTAGCGGAACGGCCGATAGACGCAAAAACAATTACCTCTAAAATCATTGATGCGGCACGAGCACGCGAAGCCGCACGTAAAGCGCGTGAAATGACAAGGCGCAAGGGTGTTTTAGATAGTATGGGTTTACCCGGGAAGTTGGCGGACTGTCAGGAAAAAGACCCTGCATTATCAGAGATATATATCGTAGAGGGGGACTCGGCTGGCGGTTCAGCAAAACAAGGAAGAGACCGAAAATTTCAAGCCATTTTGCCGTTAAAAGGGAAAATTTTAAATGTTGAACGGGCTCGTTTTGATCGAATCCTTTCTTCCGGAGAAATATTAGCGTTGATTACAGCAATGGGAACTGGAATTGGGAAAGACGAGTTTTCAGCGGATAAAGCACGCTACCATCGCATTATAATAATGACCGATGCCGATGTAGACGGATCACATATCCGCACGCTTTTACTAACATTTTTCTTTCGACAAATGCCGGAATTAATCGAGAGGGGGTTTATATATATCGCCCAACCACCGCTCTATAAAGTAAAGCACGGTAAGAATGAACGCTATTTGAAGGATGACCATGAACTAAAGCAATATCTATTAAATCAAGCGCTTGATGGTGCTACATTTAAACCAGGCGCAAATCAAGAGGCATTAACACAAGTTGCTTTTGAAGGGCTTGCAAAAGAATATCTCTTAGCGGAAGCCGTTATTGATCGATTATCTCGCGTAATTGACAAAACAACCCTTTTTGCGCTTTTAAAAGAGCCGAACATTGACTTGGCCGATATAGTAAAAGCGCAAGCAAGCGCTGCCTTACTACAAAAAACCATAAACGATGATGCAATAACGCTTCGAGCAGAGTACAACGAGGCAACCGAAAGTTGCAGAATCATTATTCAGCGGAATTACCACGGAAATATCCAGGTATCAGCGCTGGACAGGGGCTTTACTGAAAGTGGTGACTACCAACAAATTGTTAAGACATCAAATATTTTGCACGGACTTATTAACAACGGTGCGAGTGTGCGGCGGGGTGAAAAAGAAGTTGTTGTCAGCGAATTTAAACAGGCGCTAGACTGGTTGCTGGAAGATGTGCAGCGCAATATGGCTGTTCAGCGCTACAAAGGCTTGGGGGAAATGAATCCAAGTCAACTTTGGGAAACGACGATGGATCCAAAGGTTCGCATACTCTTAAAAGTGCAAATTGAGGATGCCATTTCAGCCGATGAGATTTTTACAACATTAATGGGAGATGTTGTTGAGCCGCGTCGTGCTTTTATTGAGCAAAATGCGCTAATAGCGAGAAATATAGATATTTGAGCACATAATAAAAAGTTATAAATGCGATTATCGTAAATTATTTAAAGAGGGCGCTTATCTATAAGCGCCCTCTTTATAATTGCCCGATGAACCATTAGCGCCATTCGTGCGCTGCGGCCAGCTTGATTAAGCTTATTTTGCCTTCTTCTTTCGTGCAACCAGATCATGAATCATGGGGGTAATAATGACCTCCATTGCAAACCCCATTTTCCCACCGGGGACGACGATGGTATTGGGTCGAGACATGAAAGAATCATGAATCATGTTGAGTAAATACGGAAAATCAACGTTGTCGCGAATGGGGTTACTAAAGTGGATAACAACAAAGCTTTCATCCGGTGTAGGAATATCGCGCGCAATAAATGGGTTTGAGGTATCGACGGTTGGTACACGCTGGAAATTAATATGCGTTCGTGAGAACTGTGGGGTGATGTAGTGAACATAGTCCGGCATGCGCCGCAAAATTGTTTCTACAATAACCTCAGGGGAATAACCGCGTTCAGCCGCATCACGATGAATTTTTTGAATCCACTCAAGATTTACAATAGGAACGACACCGACAAGTAAATCTACGTGTTTTGCGGCATTTATTTTACCGGCAACAACGCCACCGTGCAGCCCCTCATAAAACAAAATGTCTGTTCCCTTTCCTACCTTTTCCCAGGGAGTAAAGGTGCCGGATTCCTGCTTAAACGGCCGAGCCTCTTCGTCATTATGTAAATAAAAGCGCCGCTGACATTCGCCCTTACTGGAGTAGTCTTTAAAAGATTTTTCAATTAGGTCAAAATGATTAGCTTCTGGGCCAAAATGTGATGGAGCTGCATTTCCTGCCTTCTCGGCGTGGGTAACGGCGGATTTAAAAGATTTACGATCAAGACTATGAAAGCTATCACCCTCAACCACTAAAGCTTCAAGATTTTCACGACGAAAAATGTGCTCAAAGGCACGTTTGACTGTAGTTGTTCCAGCCCCGGATGATCCCGTAACTGCGATAACGGGGTGCTTTGCCGACATGTTAACTCCCTAAAATTACGAACGAAACGGGAAATTATAGCGTTGTGCCAAGTTTTTTGCCACCGCCAGTACTACCAAAAAGCCAGAACACGATCATTATCGAGTTTGGTTTTAAATGTCTTCAGTGGTTGTGTTCCAATTTCAATGCATGCCCCGTTGGTAATATCAAATTTCCAATGGTGTTTTGGACAAGTAAGTGTATTACCATCTAACGCTAAATGTGGGATATTGGTGACTTGGTGCGGGCAACGGCTATCATAGACTTTAAATTCTGAGCCACAGCGATAAACGAACAATTCACGCGAAGCGCAGCTTAGACGCGCAGTTTGTCCATCCACAAAATCACTTGCAGCGCCTACTTCATGCCAGCTCGGGGTACTATTAATCGAGTCGGGATGAAATTCAGGAATGTCCATTTCAAGGAGAATATCGGTTGCCCAAACAATTTTGGCCAAACCTAACGTAGGAAATGACATCATCAAAGCATCAATAATTTCTAGCGGCGTTGCACCTTCACGCAAAGCACGCATAAGATACTGTTTAAAACCCCCCTCAGTTTGCGAATGGACTTTACTGATAACGGAAATCAAATTACGGGTTTTCGGGTCGAGATGTTTGCCGGCATCTTTTAAAAATTTAAAATAATGGCCGAGCGCATCGCCGCGAACTGCTAAAAGATAGTTAAGTGCATCGCTCATGTGGACTCCTAATCGGGTTTACGTGAAAATTTAATATCCAGCTGCTTTAATTTACGGTAAAGATGCGTGCGCTCCAAGCCCACGGTATCCGCAATCCGACTCATATTTCCAGAAGCAATTTCCAGGTGGTGCTCGAAATAAAGGCGCTCAAATAAATCCCGCGCCTCGCGCAGTGGTAAATCAAAACTAAACAATCCCTGCGATTTTTGTGTATCGGCTTGCTCAAATTGCGAAAGAACGCGCTTTACATCTGCCGCAGAAATTGTGTCGGATAAACAGCCGAGCACCACGTTACGAACCACATTTTGCAGTTCATCCCAATTAAACGGCCAATCGTACAAGCGTAAAAGATTGAGCGCGGCAATATCAAAAGATTTAGGAGAAACGCCGGATGTCGCAATGATATTAAGCAACAACTGTTTAGCAATTTCAGGAATATCCTCACGGTGCTCACGCAAGCTGGGAATCGTAACGGCTAATCGACTCAAAGATTGAAATAGTTCCGGATCAAATTGGCCTTCAGATACCCGGAGGGCCAATGCTTTGCTCGAACAACAAATAACGCGAGCATCAAATTTGTCCAAACGTGAAATTAAAAGAGATAAACCGCGCTGTTCTAATTTACCAAGGCGAGTAATATCTTCCTTTAGATAAAGTGTTCCATGTTCTGCTTTTTGTAAAATACCCAAAGGATTATTCGACAACCAAGCGGAGTCCTCGGGTTCAACCCAAGGTGAGTCTCCTTGGTGTAAGGCGTGCGCGACGAGTTCAAAATAAGAACCCGCTTCACCCACCAGTAAAATGGATCCACGGTACTTGCCGATTTGCTGTAAACGATTTTGTAATTCAATAATGATGTTGCTTTTACCCAAAGGCGCAAGACCCGAAAAAGGTTTACTTAACATTGAAACATGCTTTAAAGCACGGCCAACGGTGTGTAATAACTTTTGAAGTGCAATGGGTTTTTCCAAAAAATCAAAAGCTCCAATTTTTGTGGCCTCTACAGCGGTATCGATGGTGCCGTGTCCGGACATCATGATGACAGGCATAAAAAGTTGGCCACTGGAACTCCATTCTTTTAGTAAAGTAATTCCATCCGTATCGGGCATCCATATATCGAGTAATACCAAGTCTGGGGTATGACTATCAAAAGCAAGTCGAGCACTTTCGGCATTTTCTGCTAAACGAACTTGGTGGCCTTCATCATTCAAAATTTCTTGCAATAATTCGCGAATGCCAGCCTCGTCATCAACCACTAAAATATTACTCATACGCCCTCAACTATGCTGAAATTAATGCGGGTAAGGGAAGCTTTACACAAACACAGGCACCACCTTCATCAATATTACGAATTTCCACCACACCCTGAAGTTCTTCAACAATTTTCTTAACGATGGCTAAACCAAGTCCCGTGCCTTTAGGTTTGGTGGTGACATAAGGCTCAAAAACACGCGGAAGAATATCCGTCGAAAAGCCGCTGCCATTGTCGATGACGCGCAGAAGAACAAAATTATTTTCAATGCTTGTGCGTACCATAATCATGGCATTTGTTTGATTCAATAAAGCGTCTTGCGCATTTTGCAATAAATTATGGAATACTTGACGTAGTAATTTTGGATCGCCATTCACGAGAGGCAATGCCTTCGCCAAAAAGGTATGTATGGGAACAGGGGAATTTTCATACAACGTAAGGACTTCCTCTATCAGTGCATTTAAATCGAGGGCTTGTAAGTTAAGCGATGGTAAGCGCGCATACTGGCTAAATTCATCGACCATGCTTTTCAGTGCGGCCACTTGATTTACAATGGTTTTCGTAGAGCGTTCCAGTATTTCAGCATCGATCTTGTTCAATTTATCCGCGAGCTTGAGGGCCAGGCGCTCAGCCGAAAGTTGAATGGGGGTTAGCGGATTTTTAATTTCATGCGCTAAGCGGCGCGCAACTTCGCCCCAGGCGGCATCGCGTTGCACTTGAATTAGGTGTGTTACATCGTCGAAAACCACAACATAGCCACTATCGATGGTGGTGGGAAGGCGACTACCCCGCATCATTAAGATTCTGGATCCCATTTCGGAAGGAACTTCAATTTGTTCTTGCCACTCCTTTTGCTCATTGCTGCGCAGGTGACGCGTCAGCGATGCGGCGAACGCGTCGAGTTTAGGGAGTTGTTGATGCCAATCGAAAACCCTTAAATGACGTATGGTATCCAAGTCAATACCAAGCAATTGCGTTGCGATTGGATTGGCGCTTTTAAGTAAAAACCCCTCATCAAAAGCAATAACACCGCTGGATAAATGCGCCAGGATATTTTCTAAATAATCCTTTGACGCGGCTAATTCCAATTGCTTATGCTCAACATCGGCGCTTGTTTCCGCAAGCTGCCGCGTCATCGAATTAAATGATTGCATTAATTGGCCTAATTCATCGCGCGCTTTAACCGGTTGCATGGGACTGAAATCACCTTTTGCCACGGCGCGCGTTCCCTCGGCCAATAATCCCAACGGCGCACTCATTCGTTGCGATAGAACAAATCCTAGGGCAATTGCTGAGAGAAGAGAAAAAAGCAGTGTCATTGTTAAGGTCAATGAAAATATTTTATTTAATCCATGGCGTGAAAAAGAAAGCTCTTTATAGTCGCGATAAACGGCTTGCACGGCCTCCGCATCACGCGCAACTTTTGGCGGTACGGGGTGAAGTAGTTGCAAAATGCGAATATCCTCGCTTAACGATAGAACGTTCACCGGAACAATTACGCGCATGTAAAGGCCCTTGCCACCCAAGGTTTCAATGCTGCTATATGGTCTTTGAGCGCGCACAGTTCGCAATATTGAGGCTGCCGGAAAGCGCGGGATCAAGGAGGTGGTTTCCGTACTAGAGAAGGCCAAAACTTGGCCGCGTGATGAAAATAAAGTAGCTTCTTGCACCCCCGTCTGTTCGCGCAGTCGATTCAGCGCCGTAAATTGTGTGCTTACAGGTTCATCAGAAAGGGTTAACGCCGCCGCCTCGGATTTTTTAACCAAATCCTGGAGCTGGGCATCCAGCACGCTGCGCCCCAAATTGATGCCGCCCTCTAAGGCGCTGTCGACCCGCACATCAAACCAAGACTCGATGGATCGTGTTAAAAACTGCACGGATACTCCGTAAATAAGCGTTCCCGGCACAACCGCCATTAAGGCAAATAATATAATCAAACGCAGGGTTAAGCGCGCACCAAAAACCCGCTCACGAATACGCTTACTGACGACCCAAATCTGATACACAATCAGACCGGCTAACACGACAGCGAGCAAGCTGTTTAAAACGATCAGCAGCGTGTAGTGTTGACCGAAGGCGGCGGTATTGCTGCTGGCACGCGACAACAAATACAACAGTACCGCACCGAGACTGACACAGGCAATAACGACGTAACGGAGTTTAGACACGAGGCTTTAAGGCGTAAGTGTAAAACGAAACCACTCGGAAGCCAGATCCCATTCCTTGTTACCCAATGCTTCCACCTGCAGTGGTTTTGGAAGCTGTTTAATGTCGAGTTTCATTCGTAGCGCGGCATGGTAGATCGTGCCTTTTTTCAGTAAGCTACGCTCGAACACGGTCCATCCGACAATGTGCTTTAATTCCTCCCGAGCTTCGGCCAAGGTGCTAAAGGAGAGGTTACTGCTGTCGCTGATCAATTGATATTGACGTGTTAACGCGTGATAATTAATTCGGACATGCTGGCGTACCGTTGTAATGGATTCATCGACCCAATACCAGCGCGGTCGTGTAATATTAAGCTCAACCAAGAAATTAAGGGTAATCCCCTTTTCTAAAGCATCTTCGATGGGCTTTCCTAGATCAATTTCGAAGTCTGCGCGCAGTAAATAGGCTTCATCCGAGGCAACCAAATCCGCTTTTTTAACGCTGAGGCCTTCGGCATTGCTGGGAAGCGGCGCGAGACTGGCTAACGTGATTGAAAAAGCACTAAATAGGCAGCGAATGGTTTTCCAGCAAGGCAAAGAAAAAACCGTCATGGGTATCGTTTGGTAGTAGTTGGCCATTGAAAGGGGCAAGCGCAAGGCGATGGGCATTAGCATGATTTGCGACAAATTCAGCGACAATTTCCTCATTTTCTTCCCGGAAGAGAGAACATGTTGCGTACAACAATTTACCACCGGGCGCGAGTAGATGCCACAGGGAAGCAAGAATTAACCGTTGTGCTGCTGCAAATTGCGCGATATCCGTTGGTCGGCGTAGCCACTTGATATCCGGATGGCGTCGCACCACACCCGAAGCGGAGCAAGGCACGTCCGCCAATATACGGTCAAAAAGGCGACCATCCCACCAACGGTCCGGGGTTGCCGCATCGCCGACAAGGGTGCGGCCTTGAAGTTGTAGACGCTGAAAATTTTCGCCGACCTGATGGAGCCGTAAGGCATCCTTATCCAGGGCAACCAAGTCAACGTCAGCGCATTCTAAAATATGAGCAGCCTTCCCGCCCGGGGCCGCACAAGCATCTAAAACATGCTGACCGGCGGCCAGATCAAGCAAGTCGGCGGCGTATTGCGCACCAGCATCCTGCACGGAAACCAACCCCTGCCTAAAACCGGGAAGTCTATCTACCGCAACCGGTGTTTTCAAGCGAATGGCACCCCCCTCGAGTAAATCGGCCTTTAGGTCGGCTTCTTGTAGTTGCATCAAATATTGCTCCGGACTTGTCTGCCGGCGATTGACACGCAAGGTCATCGGCGGGTGGCTGTTATTCGTCATGAGGATTGCCATCCAATCCTTCGGATATTCGTTGCGAAGGCGATCAATCCACCATTGTGGATGACTAAAATACGCGGGCTCAAAATCATTTGCGCGTAACAACAGTTCTGGCTTCATCCGCAAAAAATTGCGTAATACGCCGTTGACGAAGCGCGCCGCCCAAGGGGCATCCAAGGCGCGCGCGGCTTCCACCGCCCGATCGACCACCGCATAAGGACGGGTCTTGGAGTAAATGAGTTGGTACAAGCCTGCGAGCAATAAACAGCGAACACCCTCATGGCTGATGGGCCGTGTAATTAAGGCTTGCAACAAAAAGTCTAAGCGCGAAAAAAAGCGCAGCGTGCCATAGCTTAAATCTTGTATTGCACCACGTTGGCGCGGCAGCATATCGGGGTGGCGCGGCCAAAGCTCGGCCAAGACTTCATTGAGATTTCGACCCGCGAGAACTTCGACCAGCACGCCAGAGGCCAAGGCTTGTGGCTCAAGCACGCGGCATGTCCATTAGACGTGCGATGCGTTCATCCGTTTGTGGGCGCTTGCTGAATAAGCTACACATACGGCTAGCCGTGAGAGGGCCGATAATCACCATCTGCGCGGTTTCAGGGCCGCCGCGGATTTGTGCTCTACCGCGGCTAACTTCCAATTCCCGCGCACATAAAACTATTTTAAACTCGTTGCTAAACATGCGTTATACCCAACTTTTTTAAGTTAAAAAGTGCGCGCAAAAAATAATTTAAACCCAGCTTTCGCCGGGCGTAATCGGTACACCCGCGAGAAATTGCGCCGCCCCCAGACGCTTACCCCCAGCGCGCTGTAATTCCGTAATGCGCAGCGCACCGCTGGCGCAAGCCACAACAATGCTATCTCTATTAGCGAAGAGAACGGTGCCAGGGATGCCTTGATCGTGGGTCGCCGTTGCCGCCCACAGCTTCAGTGGTTCACCGGCGCGCAAAGCAAACGTACCGGGCACGGGATTATACGCTCGTACCGCACGTTCAATCACGGCAACGGTTTGATTCCAATCGACGCGGGTTTCTTCCTTGGTAATTTTGGCGGCATACACTGCACCGGATTCTTGCTGGGCCTCGGCAATTAACGGGCCTTGTTGTAATCGGCACAAAGTTTCGACAATGCTGGCGGCACCTAAAACGGCAAGCTTGTCGTGCAAGGTCTGAGCGGTGTCATGCACGGTGATGTCCGTGTTTTTTTGCCACAATATAGCGCCCGTATCTAAGCCAGTATCCATTTGCATAATCGTAATGCCCGTTACCGTATCGCCCGCTAATAAGGCGCGCTGAATGGGTGCTGCACCGCGCCAACGCGGCAATAGCGAAGCATGAATGTTAAGACAGCCCAGGCGCGGAATGCCGAGCACCACGGGCGGCAAAATTAAGCCATAGGCGGCGACGATCATTGCGTCTGGCTGAAGATCGGTGAGCGTCGTTTGTATCGTTGGATCTTTAAGTGTTTTTGGCTGTGCAACCAGGAGCCCATGCTGCTCTGCCAGTATTTTTACCGCGCTCGATTTTAACTGCATACCGCGACCAGCCGGCCGGTCGGGTTGCGTCAACACCAGGGCTATTTCATGTCCCGCTTGAATTAAAGCGTACAGCGCGGTCGCAGCAAATTCGGGCGTGCCAGCAAAAATTAGGCGCATCTACAGGGTTTCGCGCGCACGTTTTTTGAGTTTTTGCCGGATTCGGGATTGTTTGAGTGGCGATAAGTATTCAACAAATACCTTACCCTGCAAGTGATCCATTTCGTGCTGGATACATACCGCAAGCATACCATCGGCCTCTAAGGAGACATCCTTTCCTTCGGCGTTCAAAAATTTAACGGTAATATGCGTAGCGCGCGATATGGGTTCATAAATTCCTGGGACCGATAAGCAGCCCTCATCGTGCACCGCGTGACCCTCTGACTTAACAATGACCGGGTTGATGAGAGAATGCAGTTGTCGACGATTCTCAGAGATATCGACTACGATAACCCGTAAGTGCATGTCGACTTGAGTCGCCGCGAGGCCGACTCCCGGCGCGGCGTACATTGTTTCGGCCATGTCTGCAAGGAGCTGTCGAATCCGGTTGTCTACAATGGTTACGGGTTCGGCTACGTAATGTAAGCGCTTATCCGGATAATGAATAATGGGTAATATGGGCATCTTAAAAGGCTTGCTTAATTAAACTTTTACATGCAGAATTTAAAGCAAAGTCCACGATCTGGTTTGCATAAAGGTCGGTGCATTCTAGCGTGGAATCGCAACCCACTGTGACCGAGGTCGCTCATGCGAAATATAATTATAGCCTTGCTTAGCTGTTGTACGCTGTTATCAGCATCTATTTTTGCAGATGAACTGCAAATCAAAGAGGATGCCCCGGACCGCTATATTGTGGTCAAGGGCGACACCCTGTGGGCCATTTCAGGGCGATTCTTGAAGAGTCCGTGGCGTTGGCCGGAGATTTGGCAGCTTAACAAAGAAGAAATCAAAAATCCGCACTGGATCTATCCAGGGGATGTCGTGGTATTAGACCGGGCCAGCGGAACGCTACGGTTAACCAAAAACGAAAAATACGGTGGGAGCCGTTTCGAAAAACGTGAACCGCAAACACGGATTGAGCGTAGTGGGAGCTTGGCTATTCCGGTTATTTCCCCCGCCGATATCGGGCCGTTCTTGAGTCAGCCGCTCGTCATCGAGGAAGGTGGATTAGAAAGCGCGCCACGCATTATTGCTAATGAAGGGAGTCGCGTTGTAATTGGGGCCGGGAGTCGTGCGTATGTAAAAGGCTTAACACCCGGAAAACAGAAGCAGTGGCATGTTTTCCGTCCCGGAAAAGTCTTAAAAGATCCCGATACTGAAAAGGTTTTAGGTTACGAAGCCATCTATGTCGGGGATGTTCGCGTAATAAAAGACGGTGATCCCGCAACGATTGAGATAATCAAATCGGTTCAGGAGATTTTGCGCGATGACCGTTTGGTGGCGGCAACAGACGTTGATTTAGCGAACTTTGTTCCGCATGCGCCTTCGGCAGGTCTGCACGGAAAGATTATTTCGGCTTATGGTGGTGTTGCGGAGGTGGGGCGCGGTTCTATAATCACGCTTAATCTCGGAACTAAACAAGGTTTAGAGCCGGGCCATGTGCTGGCAATTTTGCGTGCCGGGGTCGTTGCCTCCCATTTCAGTGGGGAGGCAAATCAGGTGGTAAAGCTACCCGAAGAGCGCATCGGTTTAGCGCTTATTTTTCGCGTTTTTGATAATGTTTCCTACGCGTTGGTGATGAAATCGGATCTCTCGGTACAAATCGGCGACGCGGTTGAAACACCTTGATTTTTGTGTATGGCCGATCAGGATGAAGCGCGTTACTGGCTGGCATTAAGCCTAATTCCCGGCCTGGGCTGCGAAACATTTCGCCGCTTACTTTCAACTTTCGGCCTCCCCCCAGACATTTTTGCGGCGACCCCGGCGCAATTGCGCGCGGTGTGCGACACCAAAGTCGCACACGCGATTAGCGCCGGGATTGACGACGCGGCGCTTGCTCCCAGCCTGCAATGGTTGTCTGAACCCGGCAATCACCTCGTTACCTTGGCGGACACAGAATACCCGCGCGGCTTGCTTGAAATTCCCGGCTCACCGCCTTTCTTATACGTAAAGGGCCGCGTGGAATTACTGCAAAAAGCGGCACTTGCGATTGTCGGCAGCCGTCGCGCTACGCCGCAGGGTGAAAAAGATGCCGAAGCCTTTGCCAAGGCGCTGTCAGAGGCGGGATTTACGATTATCAGCGGCATGGCCCTAGGCATCGATGCAGCGGCGCATCGCGGCGGTCTACAGGGCTCGGCATCTTCTATCGCCGTGGTGGGCACGGGTCTGGACATTGTTTACCCTGCACGTAACCGTGATTTAGCGCATCAGCTCGCGCAACAAGGTGCGATTATTTCTGAGTTTGCCTTGGGTACGCCCTCAATGGCGCAAAACTTCCCACGACGAAACCGTATCATTAGCGGCTTAGCGCGCGGCGTATTGGTGGTGGAAGCAGCGCTACGCAGTGGATCATTAATTACCGCACGGTTAGCTGGCGAGCAAGGGCGAGAGGTTTTCGCCATTCCAGGATCGATTCATTCCCCGCTGGCTAAAGGCTGTCACCGTCTGATCAAACAAGGGGCAAAGTTGGTTGAAAGCGCTCAAGACATTCTCGAAGAGTTGGGCCACAGCCCACCAGCAAGCGGCGGCTCTATGCCTATCGAGGACATCGGAGAGGCTGGCGACGTTAAACAAACCGCGCACCAGGAGTTCGTTCGGCAGCTTGGACACAACCCGTGCGCCATCGACACCCTGGTAACGCGTACAGGGTTGACGGCGGAACGGGTTTCCGCCATTCTGTTGGAGCTTGAAATGGGTGGACGGGTAGCCACATTGCCGGGCGGCCTTTATCAAGCAATTAATTGAATTTACTAGAAAAATGACCTACCACCGCCATGAGAGAATCCATGTTTGACATCTTGGTATACCTCTTCGAAAACTACTTTGAGGCGGAAATACATCCTGATCATGGCAAGTTAGCGCGTGAGCTGTCCGCCGCAGGTTTTGACTCCGATGAGATTTCCCGCGCTTTTGACTGGTTTACCGGTTTAGAGCAATTGTCGGAGAATGCCACGTACCCCGAGGCATTTGCCGCCAGCATCGGTACCCGCTGCTATGCGCCGCAAGAGCAGCAGCGCCTGGATCATCAGGCCCAGGGATTGTTGGCCTTTTTGGAAGGATCCGGCATCCTCAACCCGATTCAACGCGAATGCGTCATCGACCGCGTATTGGCCTTAGCGGAGTCGGATGTCAGCCTAGAGCACGTAAAATGGATCGTATTAATGGTGCTCTGGAGTCATGGCCAAGACTATGTGTTTATGGAAGACTTTCTCACCAGCGACGAAGCACCGCGCCTGCATTAAACCGCTTTGACTTGCCACGAGTGCGTTAAAGCCCTTAATATCCTGCGCTCGGCCCACAACAAATACCGCGTGCATGTCTTATAGCCTACTAATTGTTGAGTCACCCTCCAAAGCCAAGACGCTGAAGAAATATCTCGGCGATGGCTTTGAAGTCGTTGCGTCTTATGGACACGTGCGCGATCTCGTGCCCAAAACCGGTGCTGTTGACCCCGAAAACGCCTTTGCCATGAAGTATCAACTGGTGGAGCGCAACGCGAAACACGTCGACGTGATGACCAAGGCGGTCAAGGGTGCCGACGAAATCCTGCTCGCAACTGACCCGGACAGAGAAGGCGAAGCCATCGCTTGGCACATCGTCGAGCTGCTGAAAGAAAAGAAGCTACTCAAAAAGAAACCGCTCAAACGCGTGGTGTTCTACGAAATTACTCAAAAAGCCGTCAAAGCGGCTATCGCAGCGCCGCGCGAAATCGCCATGCCCATGGTGAACGCGCAGCAAGCGCGACGCGCGCTGGATTACCTGGTCGGCTTTAATCTATCGCCGTTGTTATGGCGCAAGATACGCCGCGGCTTGTCGGCAGGGCGTGTACAAAGCCCTGCCTTGCGTCTCATTGTCGAGCGCGAATTAGAAATAGAAGCCTTTACCTCACAAGAGTACTGGAGCCTGCATCTTGATTCGCGCAAAGGAAAACAGAAGTTTTCCGCCAAATTGTTTCAGTACGAAGGCAAAAAACTCGACCAGTTCGACATCAACAACGCTGGCCGTAGCGATGAAGTATTAGCCAAACTGAAAACGGCTGGTGATAAAGCCATCGTTGAAGCCGTTGAAAAGCGCAAAAAAACGCGTCAACCGGCGGCCCCGTTTACTACGTCCACCTTACAACAAGAAGCCGTGCGCAAACTAGGCTTCACCGCAGATCGCGCCATGCGCGTCGCGCAGCAATTGTATGAAGGTATTGATATCGGCGGTGGTGCCGTCGGTTTGATTACCTATATGCGTACCGACTCGGTGAATTTGGCGGGTGAAGCGCTGGAAGAAATTCGCGGTTATATTCAAAACAATTTTGAGCCGGAATATCTACCCAAGGCGATTGTCACTTACAAAAATAAATCCAAGAATGCGCAAGAAGCGCATGAAGCGGTGCGCCCCACCTCGATCTTGCGCACGCCGCAGGAGATGAAAAAATCGCTCACCCCAGATCAGGCCAAACTCTATGAAATGATTTGGAAGCGTGCGCTGGCGTGCCAAATGAGTCCTGCAAAATTCGACACCGTCAGTCTGGACATCAGTCTCGGCGGCGCAGAAAATTTATTCCGCGCCAGCGGCCAAGTGATGGTGTTCCCCGGCTTCATCGCCGTCTATTTAGAAGATGTGGATGAAGAGCCGAGCTCGGATGAAGAAGGCGAAGCTAAGCTGCCGCCACTGGAAGTAGGCGAAGCCATCCCGGTTGACAAGTTGTTTGGCGACCAACATTTCACCCAACCGCCCCCGCGTTATTCTGAAGCGAGCTTAGTCAAGACCCTGGAAGAACACGGCATTGGCCGTCCCTCCACCTACGCTAGTATTATGTCCACGCTAGTGAAGCGCGAATATGTGGTTCTGGATAAAAAGCGTTTCATGCCGACCGACGTTGGCCGCATCGTGAATAAGTTTCTCACCGAACATTTCACGCGCTACGTCGACTACGACTTCACCGCCAAGCTCGAAGATCAGCTCGACTTCATCGCTGAAGGTAAGCTCGAATGGCTGCCGGTACTAAAAGAGTTCTGGGATGGATTCTCGGCGCAGCTCGAAGAAAAGAAAAACATCGAGCGCAAAGACATCACCACCGAAGCGATGGACGAAGCTTGCCCAAAGTGCGGCAAGCCTTTAAACCTGCGCTTAGGCAAGCGCGGTCGCTTTATAGGCTGCAGCGGTTATCCAGAGTGCGACTACACGCGCAACGCCAACGAAACCGAAGCCGAGCGCGCTGCTGCGCCGGGGCCAGAAATTTTGGAAGGCCGCGTCTGTCCAAAATGCGAAAGCGCATTGGTTCTTAAGTCGGGCCCTTATGGCAAATTTATCGGCTGCTCAAATTATCCCAAGTGCCGCTTTATCGAGCCGCTGGAAAAACCCAAAGATTCCGGCGTGGAGTGTCCCGAGTGCAAAAAAGGCAGCTTGATCGAGCGCAAGAGTCGATATGGTAAATTGTTCTACTCTTGCAATACCTATCCGGATTGCAAATACGCCGTGTGGAATCCGCCGGTGAACGAGCCTTGCCCGAAATGTAAATGGCCCTTGCTCACCATCAAAATCACCAAGCGTCGCGGCACGGAAAAAGTATGTGCGCAAAAAGAATGCGGCTACGTTGAACTGATAGCCCCGCCGGCACCACCGGAAGAATAAGCGATACCGCAAGCCGGTTATCGTATGAACGAGCACGCACTTCAGATTCTACGCAACACCTTCGGTTATGAACAATTTCGTGCGCCGCAAGCGGAAGTTATCGACACCCTACTGCAAGGCCAAGATGCCTTAGTGCTCATGCCCACCGGCGGTGGCAAATCGCTGTGCTTTCAAATCCCCGCGATGGCACGCGCCGGTACCGGCATTATCGTCTCGCCGCTGATCGCGCTCATGCAAGATCAGGTGATGGCGCTCAAGCAGGCTGGTGTCAGCGCGGCTTTTCTAAATTCATCGCAAAGCATCACCGAGGCGCGCGCGGTCGAGCAGCAGCTGCTACAAGGCAAGCTCGACATGCTGTATGTCGCGCCCGAACGCTTGCTCATGGAGCGCATGTTGGATTTGCTGGAACAAACCCCGATTGCTTTATTCGCCATCGACGAAGCGCATTGCGTCTCGCAATGGGGGCATGATTTTCGTCCGGAATATATACAGCTATCGCTACTGCATCAGCGCTTTCCCGATGTACCGCGCATCGCGCTCACCGCGACTGCCGATGAACCAACGCAACGCGAAATCATCACGCGCCTAGGCCTGGAGCGGGCACGGGTTTTTATCAGCAGCTTTGATCGACCGAATATTCGTTATCGCATTGCGCAAAATCCAGGCGGCGCGAATGAACAATTATTGCGCTTCATCCATGAGGCGCATGCGGGCGATGCCGGTATCGTGTATTGCCTATCGCGTAAGCGCGTAGACGAAGTCGCGGCCTGGCTTGCGACGAAAGGCTTGAGCGCATTGCCCTACCACGCCGGTTTGGACAACCGCGTACGCGCCGCGCACCAAACGCGATTCTTAAATGAAGAAGGCGTAATCATGGTCGCCACCATTGCCTTCGGCATGGGCATCGACAAACCCAACGTGCGTTTCGTGGCGCACTTGAATTTACCTAAAAGCGTTGAAGCCTATTACCAAGAAACCGGACGCGCTGGGCGCGACGGCTTGCCGTCCGATGCGTGGATGATTTACGGCCTGCAGGATGTCATCACTCTGCGCCAAATGCTGGAAACGTCGGAATCCGATGCGGCACATAAACGCGTCGAGCGCCACAAACTGGATGCCATGCTTGGTTTGTGCGAGCTCACCACGTGTCGGCGCCAATCCTTGCTGGGTTATTTTGGCGAAAGCTTAGCGGAGCCGTGTGGCAATTGCGATAACTGTCTTGCACCGCCCGAAACCTGGGATGCCAGCGTACCGGCGCAAAAAGCGTTGTCCTGTGTGCATCGAACCGGGCAACGTTTTGGTGTCAATTATTTGATCGATGTCTTGATGGGCAAAAACGATGAGCGTATTCAACGCTTCGGGCATGACGCGATTACGACCTTCGGCATTGGTCGCGACCTTACTGCCGCAGAATGGCGCGGCATTTATCGCCAGCTCATCGCGCAAGGATTGCTCACGGTGGATATCGAAGGCCACGGCGCGGTGTGTTTAAGCGATACCTGCCGTCCGGTATTGCGCGGTGAAGAAGCCTTGTGGCTACGGCGCGAACTCAAACCTGCGCGCCACAAAAAAACTAAAAGCACGCGTGCCCCCGCCAGTGTTTTTACCAATGCGCGCGACCAAAGTTTGTGGGAGGCATTACGTGGTTTACGGCGGCAGTTGGCGGAAAAACAAGGCATACCGCCGTATGTTGTGTTCCACGATGCAACGCTGGCGGAGATGGTTGCGCTACGGCCGCAAAATTTGAGTGCGTTCGCGCATATATCCGGCGTGGGTGAACGCAAATTAGCATCGTACGGAAGTGTATTTTTAGCGCTAATTCAAGCAGAGGCTTCTTCGGGCTTCTAGCCCTGCGCGGCTTCCAGCATCTCCCAGCGCGCATAGGCGGCTAGCAAATCTTTATCGATAACGGCAAGTCGATTTTGCGCCGCGCTGATCACACTTTTCTCCTGTTGGTAGAAGCCGGGATCAGCCATACGCACATTGATTTGTTCGCGCTCGGCTTCGAGCACCTGAATTTTTTGCGGTATCGCTTCTAACTCGCGCTGATCTTTAAAAGAAAGTTTTTTAGCCTTGTCTTTAATGGCCGGTGGCGATTTGGATTCCACAGGCTTTGCGCCGGGTTTCGTCGCCGCAGGGGTGAAACGTTGACGCAGCCAATCGTCGTAGCCGCCGACGTATTCGTTCACTACGCCGTCGCCCTCGAACACGAGCGTGCTGGTGACGACATTGTTTAAAAATGCACGGTCATGGCTGACTAAAAGGACGGTGCCTTTGTAATCGATGAGCAGCTCTTCCAAGAGTTCCAGTGTATCCGCGTCGAGATCGTTGGTGGGTTCATCCAGCACCAGCAGATTAGAGGGCTTGGTGAAAAGCTTGGCCAGCAGCAAACGATTGCGTTCACCACCGGAGAGCGCTTTCACCGGCTGGCGTGCGCGCTGGGGCGCAAACAAAAAGTCTTGCAGATAACTCAGTACATGTTTGGGTTGGCCATTGATAGTCACCATGTCGCTGCCCTCGCCGACGTTATCCACCACCGATTTTTCTTCGTCGAGTACCGCACGGTACTGATCGAAGTAAGCAATTTGTAAATGCGTGCCGCTGCGCAGTACACCGCGTGCGGGCTCCAGCTCACCCAACAGTAAACGCAACAGTGTCGTTTTACCGGAGCCGTTGGGACCGATAATGCCGATTTTATCGCCGCGTAAAATAGTCGTCGTGAGATCACGCACAATAGCGCGCCCCTCGTAGTCAAAACCAACGCCCTCGGCTTCCGTCACGATCTTACCGGAGCGCTCGCCGCCTTGTATGCCCATATTCACCGAGCCGGTTCGATTGCGGCGTTCTGAGTGTTCCCTGCGCATGGCTTCCAAGGCGCGTACCCGGCCTTCGTTGCGGGTGCGACGCGCTTTGATACCTTGGCGAATCCACACTTCCTCCTGCGCTAGGCGCTTGTCGAACAGCGCGTTTTGTTTTTCCTCATTCACCAGCATTTCCTCTTTGCGCGTGAGGTATGTGGCGTAGTCACCCGGAAAGTCCGTCAGCTTGCCGCGATCCAGCTCAATGATGCGCGTTGCCAAGCGTTGCAAAAACGCGCGATCATGGGTAATAAACAGCAACGCGCCATTCCAGTTCAGCAAAAATTCTTCGATCCACGTAATCGCTGCGATGTCGAGATGGTTGGTAGGCTCATCCAGCAGCAGTAAATCAGGTTCAGCCACCAATGCGCGCGCCAACATCACGCGTCGCTTCATCCCGCCGGAGAGACTGCCCACGTCCACTTCCGGATCCAAGCCGAGCTTGGTTAACACGGTATCCACACGCTGCGTCAGCGCCCAGCCATCGACCGTTTCGAGCTCGTGCTGGCATTCTTCCAGCGCATCCATCAGGCTGTGGTCATCGGCCACGTCGTGCGCTAACTGGTGGTAGCGGTCGATTAGCGTACCGGCCTTACCCAAGCCTTCGGCGACCACATGAAAAATACTGCCGCTGGTGCCTAGGGGTACTTCCTGTGCTAATTGGGCAACGCGTAAACCTTGTGCGCGTACAATTTCGCCGCTGTCCGCTTGAATCTCACCCGCGATTAATTTCAACAACGTGGATTTACCCGCGCCATTACGTCCGATCAGGCATAAGCGCTCGCCGCGATCAATTTGAAAGCTAACACCTTGCAGTAACAGCGGGTGGCCGAAACCGAGAACGATATCGCGAAAAGTGAGAATAGCCATAACAAGACAAAGATAAGATGCGGGCGCGCATTATACTCGGCGCAGCGTTTGCCTGCACCTCAAACTGGACAGGCCGCAGGGCCATCAAGCTTGAGGTTAAATCAGGTGCGGGTCGGGTGCGGATTACGCTTTTCGAGTAGGTGGGTGATGTCTTCGGGCGGTAAGGGTTTACTGAACCAAAAACCTTGCATGTTGTAGCAACCTAAACTTTGCAAAAAATCCCGTTGCGCGAGAGTTTCGATGCCTTCGGCAACCACATTCAGCTTTAAACTCTGCGCCAGTACAATAATGGCGGTGGTAATGGCACTATCAGTGGCATCGCCTGGAATATCATGCACAAAACTGCGGTCAATTTTTAAGGTATCAATGGGAAAGCGACGCAAATAACTAAGCGAAGAGTAGCCTGTACCGAAATCGTCGACGGCTAACCGCACGCCGAGTGCGCGCAATGCGCCCAATATTTCGGTTGTAGCGCCGCCTTGATCCATCAACATACCCTCGGTGATTTCGAGTTCCAGCTGCCCGGTGCGGAAAGGGCGTTTCGAAAGACACGCCTCAATAACACGCAACAGGTTTTCGCTCTGCAGTTGGCGCGACGAGAGATTAACCGCCAAACGCAGCTCCGGCCAACCCAGTTCGTGCCAGACTTGCAGTTGCGCGCAGGCGGTCTCCAGTACCCACTCGCCGGCGGGGATGATCCACCCGGTTTCTTCCAGGAGCGGGATAAAGTCGCTTGGTAAGACCAAACCGAAGTCAGGATGCTGCCAGCGCAGTAAGGCCTCGACACTCACGATGACACCACTTGCCGCATCGACCACCGGCTGATAATACAAGCACAGCTCACCGCGCTCCAACGCATGGCGCAAGCTTGATTCCAAGGTTAAGCGCTCGAAAGCGCGCGCGCTCATTTCAGCCGAATAGAATTGAAAAACATTCTTCCCCTGTTCCTTGGCTCGATACATGGCGATATCGGCGTTTTTGAGGAGTGTGGAAGCATCCGCGCCATCGTTCGGATACAGACTAATGCCGATGCTCGCCGTAACATAAAATTGTTGTACTGAAACCTTGAACGGCGGCAGTAAAGCTTCTAAGACTTTTTTAGAAATACCGCGGATATCGCTCTCATTGGCCACATCATCCAACAGGATTACAAATTCATCGCCGCCAAAGCGCGCTACGGTATCGCCTTCGCGCACACAGGTGTTTAAGCGGAGGGCAATCTGCTGCAGAATTAGGTCTCCGGTTTCATGGCCGAGCGTATCGTTGATGGTTTTAAACCGATCCAAATCGACGAACAGCAGCGCAACAACACGGTGATGCCATCGCGCGCGCGCGATGGCTTGGTTCAAACGATCCAGCAACAGTAAGCGATTTGGTAACGCGGTCAGCGCATCGTGCTGCGCAATGTACTCCAAGCGTTCCTGCGCCTGCATGCGCTCGGTTACATCCTTACCGGTCGAAATAAAGTGCGTAATTTGCCCCGCTGTATTTTTAAGCGGGGTAATGGTTTTTTCTTCGAAATAATATTCGCCGTTTTTACGGCGGTTGGTGAACACATCGCGAAACGCGTGACCCGCTAAAATGGTTCGCCACAAATTTTCATAAAATGCCACGCCGTGTTTACCGGAACAGATCAAGCGGGGGGTTTGTCCCAGCACCTCTGCCGGAGGAAAACCGGTAATTTGCTCAAAGGCTGGATTAACGTACTCGATAACCCCGGCCGTATCGGTAATTAGTACGGCATCGGCGGTTTGTTCCAGCGCGCTGGAGAGTTGACGCATGCGCGCCTCGGCTTGATGCCGCGCACGGATATCGTGGATGAATATTAGGCCGCAGGGTGCGCCTTCCCAGATAGTTTTGGTGGCGGAAATTTCCACGGGAACCGTGTGTCCGTCGCGGGTTATAAAAATGGTTTCATAAACTTGCTCGGTGGCCGTTCCTAAAAGACCTTGGCCGAATCGATTGATAACCGCCGCCGCCTCATCCGGATGAACCAACTCCCCCATTCCGGTTTGACGCAGCTCGTCCAAGGTGTAGCCCAGCATTTCTAAGATTTGAGTATTGCCGTAAACATGCAAACCTTGACAGTTGACTAAAATTCCGACGTTGGCATTGGTGGTGAGGCTGCGGAAGTTGGCTTCGCTCTGTGCCAGGGCCTGCTCAGCTTGCTCATGCGCCGCAACCATTTCGATCATTTGCAAGGCGTAACTTAAATCGTCGGCCATTTCCGACAACAACGCGACTTCTTCTTTCCGGAAAGCATCGAGCTTGTCCGCGTAGACGTTTACCGCACCAATTACCTGATCGCGCACGCGCAAGGGAAAGGCGGCCGATGAGCCAAAACCGTGTGCCTCCGCGAGTTCGCACCAAGGCGCGAAGTGCAGGTTAATCGGGCTATTGTTATTGACCACATAATGGCCCTCGCGAATGGCAATCCCGGTCGGGCCATTGCCTTGCGGCGAATCATCACAACGAATTCCGGCGCGCGACAAGTAACCGTTATCGAGGCCGGCTTTAGCCGCGACGTGTACCGTGCCCTGTTCGATATCCGCCAGACCGACCCAAGCCATACGATACTCGCCATGCTCGACGATAATGCGGCAAGCTTCCGCGAGCAAGCGTTCACGGGAACGTTCTCGCACGACCATTTGGGTGATGGCGGTAATTGTGCGCAGCAGCCGATTGAGCTGTAAAACGTGCTCTTCGGATGCTCGGCGTAAGGTGATATCACGGATAAGTGCGGTGAACATGCGCTGTTCGCCATCATGCATTTCACTGACGCTCAACTCCACAGGAAATTCGAGCCCCTCTTTGTGCCGCGCGATAAGTTCATGCGGTGTCTTATACAAAAGCACTTCTTGTAACGGCGATTGAATCAGCCACGTAATATTTTTACCGACGATTTCCTGCGCTGAAAATCCGAATAAAGACGTTGCCGCCGGATTGAAGGCATCAATGGTACCCACGGCATCAATCGAGATAATGGCATCGAAAGCGTTATCAACGATCGCGCGCAATTTTGTGCTTTGATGGGTTAGTGCCGTCTGTTGATCTTGCGCCGTGGCGTGTAGGTGCTGGCGGTAGGCTAGCAATATCGCGCTCACCACGATTAAAAAAATCGGCACAATAATCGTATTGTTGTTTGGTGCCGGTGCTCCCAGAAACGGCAAACCCAAGCTGACACCAAGCAAGAGAAAGAGCGCCGTTAGCAGCAATCCGCGGCGCTCAAACAACAAAGAGGCCAAAATTAGGCTTAAGGCTAAAAATGCGTAAGTCGCGCTATTCTGTGGGTTAAGAACGATGATCGTAAAACAAGTCAGTGCAGTAACGCCGACGGCGATTATGGCGGCGATGTTATAACGCCCTCGGCGCGCAAAAATATAACCCCCCAACAGAAGAAAGAGCCCAATGCTAACCGCCGTATAGGTCGGGATAAAAGTGCTGAGAAGTAAGTAGCGCTCCAAGGTAATGGCGATCGTGCCGAGGATAATAAGCAACAACTGCAAGCCAGCCAATAATTGCAATTGACGGTGACGTCGGCAGTCGGTTATCCGGCTCGGAGGCCGTGTTAAATGTCGCCAGATTTGAATAAGCAAGGTCATGCGCACATCATCCTTTACGTGTCGAGGGTGTTGAACTCATCATACACAGCCGGGCACACGACAGGCGTGGGGTATGAAACAAAAGATGAATATGCCTTTAGTATAGCAACGCTGTAGAGCATGGCAAAGGCGGCGATACGCCGCTTGTTTTATAATCGCTTATTCCAGACTATCCGGCCCAGCCCTGTGACCACCGCCCCATACCTCGAACATCTCAACCCGGAACAACTCGCCGCCGTTACCTTGGCGCGCCAATCAGCTTTAATTTTAGCCGGTGCCGGTAGTGGCAAGACGCGCGTGCTCACCACCCGCATCGCACACCTGATCCAAACCGGGCAAGTCAGCCCTGGCGGCGTGCTGGCGGTGACCTTCACCAACAAGGCGGCGAAAGAAATGCTCACGCGCATTTCCAGCCTGCTGCCGATCAACCCGCGCGGCATGTGGGTCGGCACCTTTCACGGCTTGTGCAACCGTCTGCTGCGCGCGCATCACCGCGAAGCGAGCTTGCCGCAGTTGTTCCAAATCCTCGATTCGCAAGACCAGCTATCGACCATCAAGCGTCTGATGAAGCAACTCAACATCGACGACGAAAAATTTCCGCCCAAGCAAGTGGTGTACTTCATCAACAGCGCCAAAGAGCAAGGCTTGCGCGCCAACGGTGTCGATGCGCCGGACGACATGACCCAGCGCTACCGCGAGATCTATCTAGCCTATGAGCAACAATGCCAGCGCGAAGGCACGGTGGATTTTGCTGAACTATTGCTGCGCTCGTATGAGCTCATGCAACGCAACGAACCACTGCGCCAGCACTATCAGGCACGCTTCAAATATATCTTGGTGGACGAGTTTCAAGACACCAGCCGCTTTCAGTACGCGTGGTTGAAACTCATGGCCGGAAAGGAAAACGCCGTGTTCGCCGTGGGCGACGACGATCAATCCATCTACGCCTTTCGCGGCGCGCATGCCGGTAATATGCAAACCTTCCTGCAAGAATTCGCCGTCGAAAAAGTCATCAAGCTGGAGCAAAACTACCGCTCGCAAGGCAACATCCTCGACGCTGCGAATATCCTCATCGGCCACAACAGCGAGCGCCTGGGCAAAAATTTATGGACCGCCGAAGGTGCGGGCGAGCCGATTCGCCTGTACGCCGCCAGCTCCGATTTCGACGAGGCGCAATTCATCGTCGAAGAATTACGCGCCTTGATTAAAGACGGCATCGC
>JAYVZN010000011.1:0-16400 GCA_043783305.1 Betaproteobacteria bacterium | reverse complement strand
TCGAGCGAGCGCTGGTGCAAAAACTCCAGCATCTGCACGGCTTCGACGTGCTCGACTGTTTTACGGAAAATGCGGAAGACTTGAATGACGGCTCGAACCGCGCCAACAAGCGCGATGTGATTCTGGTGGAGCGGGTACGGGAAGCGGCGATTCGCCTGAACCCGGACATCCCACAAACAGCCATTGAGGATGCGCTGGAAAAGTTGTGTGAGCGGCGGCAGGCGACGACGCTGATCGCTGCGAACCGCGAAATCTATGGTCTGCTGCGCGATGGCATTCCGGTGAAATTTGATAACGCGCAGGGTGTGCGGCAGCAAGAGCTGGTGCGGCTGTTGGATTTCAACACGCCGGATAACAATCGCTATCTGGCTGTAACCCAGCTCTGGATCAAGGGCGAGCGCGGCTTCCGCAGGCCGGATGTTCTGCTCTACGTTAACGGCATGCCGCTGGTGTTCATCGAGCTGAAAAATTCGAACGTAAAACTGCGCAACGCCTTTGATGACAATCTGACGACTTACAAGGCGGAGATTCCGCAGATATTTCTGACCAATGCTTTTTGTGTGCTAAGCAACGCTATCGAAACCAAGGTGGGCAGCATCACGGCGGAGTGGGAACATTTTTTCAACTGGCTGCGCGCGGAGGACGAGAAGCAGAAGATCGACCGCGCCGCGATCCGCGAACAGGGCATCAGCCTGGAAGGCGTGATCGAAGGCTTGCTGCCAAAGAAGAGGTTGCTGGACTACGTGGAGAATTTCATTCTCTACTACAAGGATAGCTCGAAGATCATCGCGCAGAACCACCAGTTCATCGGCGTGAACCGGGCTTATGACGCATTCCTCAGGCGCGAGGCGCTGGCGGGCAAGCTCGGCGTGTTCTGGCACACGCAGGGCTCAGGCAAGAGCTTCTCGATGATTTTTTATGCGCGCAAAATCTTCCGCAAGCAAACCGGAAGTTTCACTTTTGTGGTGGTGACCGACCGCGACGATCTGGATGGGCAGATATATCGTAATTTCTTGAACACGCGCACGGTCAGTGAGGCCGAGGCGGCGCAGCCCAAGAATAGCGAGGAGATGCGTAAGTTTCTGGGCATGAACAAGCGGTTGGTGTTCACGTTGATCCAGAAATTCCGCTGGGATAAGGGCCGGGAATATCCCGAGCTTTCACCGCGCAACGACATCATTGTGATCGTGGACGAGGCGCACCGCACGCAATACAAGACGCTGGCGGAGAATATGCGCAAGGGTTTGCCCAGGGCAAACTATCTGGCCTTCACCGGTACGCCGCTGCTGGGGCGCGAGCGCAGGACCAATGCGTGGTTCGGCGGTTATGTTTCGGAATACAACTTCCAGCAGTCGATGGATGACGGTGCGACGGTGCCGCTGTTTTACGAGAAGCGTGTGCCGGAGGTGTTAAACCAAAACGCCGATTTAAGCGCAGAGTTTTACGAAATTCTGGAAGACGAAAACCTGGATGAAGCGCAGCAGGCCAAGCTGGAGAAGCGCTTCGCTAAGGAAGTGGAGGTCATCAAGCGCGACGACCGGCTAGATAAAATTGCGCTGGACATCGTCTATCACTTTCCCCGACGTGGTTACTTGGGCAAGGGTCTGGTCGTGTCTTTGGATAAATTCACCGCCGTGAAGATGTACGACAAAGTGCAGCGGCTATGGAAGCAAGAGATTAAAGATTTACTGGGGCGCATCAGCAAATCGGCCAACGACATCGAGAAGCGCCGGTTGAAACAGATTGTCGAATACATGCGCGCGGTGGAAATGGCGGTGGTGGTCAGCGAAGACGCTGACGAAGAAAAGAAATTCGCGGAGCAGAAGCTTGATATCAAGCCGCACCGCGAGCGCATGAACAAGTTGGATGCGCACGGCCATGACATTGAGTTTAATTTCAAGGATGAGAATGATTCGTTGCGGCTGGTGTTCGTGTGCGCCATGTGGCTGACGGGCTTTGACGCGCCTACGCTTTCGACGCTGTATCTGGACAAGCCGATGCAGGGGCATACCCTGATGCAAACCATTGCCCGCGCTAATCGCGTTACGTCATGGAAGATCAACGGAGTAGAGAAACGCAACGGCGAGATCGTGGATTATTACAACGTGTTCCGCAATATGAAACTGGCGCTGAAGGATTACGCGCAGGGTGGTGATGAAGCTGATTCGCCCGTGAAGGAAAAGGCAGAGTTGTTCCGATTGTTGGACGATGCGATTGAGCAGGGCCTGGCGTTCTGCCATGAGAAAGAGGTTGCGCTGCGCGAGGTGCTGGTTAGCGACGATGTATTCGTAAAGCTGGGTCGCTTTAATAGCTTTGCCAATACCTTGTTAGCGAATGACGAGTGGCGCAAGGGTTTTAACGTCTACGAAAATACCATCTCGTCGCTGTATGAGGCATGCAAGCCAGAGATCCTAGGGCGCGGCAAAGGGCGCGAGGTGGCGGCGTTTCAGTATCTGCGTGGGGTGATAGACAGCCTCATTGAGCAGAAAGACATAGACGCGATTAGCTTGAGGATTGCCGAACTGCTGGATGAGAGCGTGGTGGTGAACGACGCAGAGGCATTCAAGGCGCGGCAATACGATGCGGAATATCAAATCATCCAGAAGGGTAAGACCTGGGACTTGAGCAAGATCAACTTCGACAAGTTGCGTGAGGAGTTCAAGCAGGCACCCTATAAAAACATTGAAATTGCTGACTTGCGCGCCTTCTTGCAACACAAGATCGATTTGATGTTGCAGCAAAACGCGACACGAACCGACTTTGCGCAACGCTTGCAGCAGATTATTGACACCTACAATTCTGGTGGTTCATCTGCAGAAAATGCTTACGAAGACTTGATAAAATACGCCGAAGAGCTGCATGCGGAGGCGGAGCGGCACATCCGTGAGGGATTGACGGAAGACGAGCTGGAAATTTTTGACTTGCTGAAGAAAGACAAGATGACGCAGGAGGAAACGCAAAAGGTCAGACTCGCAGCTAAGTCACTGCTGCCTCGCTTGTTGGAAGAGCACCCAAGAGTGCTAGTGCAGGATTGGTACAAAGATACGCAGACCCAGAAACAAGTGCGCTCTGCCGTTGAAAAAGTGCTGGATAGTAATTTACCTGAAAGCTACGACCGCGTGCTGTTCCGCGAGAAATGCGACAATGTGTTTCACCTGATGCTTGACTATGCGAGTCATGGCAGGAAATGGGCGGCATGAAGATCGATAGCAAATACCGGCATGCAACAGTCATCTATATGAAGATTTCCATGCCAATTTTCAAGGACAAGCTAATCAATAGAAGGTGACGCAACTAAGCGCGGAGGGCCCCCGTTACGCTATTTATTTACTCAGTAGGCAGCTTGTTCGCCAGCATGGCTTTTAGTTGCGCTAAGCGGTCGTTGCCATGCTGTTTTGCCGCAACTGGGTCGGTAACGGTTTGTTTGCTGCGTACATGCTCACTGCCGAGTTCGTTAATAAAACGCGAGGGTTCGCAGCTTTGCATTTCGCGCGCACGTTTGCGGCGTTCGCAATAGCTGATGGTGAAGGTGAGTTGCGCGCGCGTAACGGCGACATACATCAGGCGGCGTTCTTCTTCCACTTGGCCGTTGTCGATGCTTTCGCGGTGCGGCAGGATGCCTTCTTCCGCGCCCACCAAAAATACGTGGGGAAATTCCAGACCTTTGGCGGCATGCAGTGTGGACAGGCGTACCGCATCGGATTCTTCTTCGCCGCTGTTGATGAGCGAAAGTAGCGCTACGGTCTGCGCTAACTTCAGCAGGTTGCTTTCGTCTTCTTCGCCTTTGCGCGTCAACCAGTCGGTGAAACTAGTGACATTCTCCCAGCGCACTTTGGCGACCCGCGCCTCTTCGCTATCGAAAAGATGCAACTCATAACCGATGGCGCGCACCATATCCTTGAGTACTATTCCAGCCGGTTCGCGTGCTGCACGCGATTCGATATTGTTAATGAAATTGCAAAACTCGGCCAGCGCTTCCAGTTGTTTCGTTTGCAATTGCGCCGCTAAACCGGCCTCAAACACCGCTGCAAATAAGCTGACGTTGCGACTGGCGGCGTAGTGGCCGAGTTTTTCCAGGGTCTGTGTGCCAATGCCGCGCTTGGGTGTCGTAACGGCACGGATAAAAGCCGGGTCGTCGTCTGTATTTAACAGTAAACGCAGGTAGGCGATGATGTCTTTAATTTCCGCGCGATCAAAAAACGATTGGCCGCCGGAGAGCACGTAAGGAATATGTTCGGCGCGCAGTTTTTCTTCAAAAATGCGCGCCTGATGGTTGCCGCGATACAAGATCGCAAAATCCGACCATTTTCCGCGCTGCTCAAAGCGCTGCGCCATCATGCGCCGCACGATGATTTCGGCTTCATCGTCATCGTCTTTACCGGCGATAACTTGGATCGGGTCACCGTACCCGAGCTCACTCCAAAGTTTTTTCTCGAACAGTTTTGGATTGTGCGCGATCAGATGATTGGCCGCTTCCAGAATACGCACCGTGGAGCGGTAATTCTGCTCCAATAGGATCACTGATAATTTCGGATATTCGTCGCGCAGCAAACGCAGATTATCAATATTAGCACCGCGCCAAGCGTAGATGGATTGATCGTCGTCACCCACCGCCGTAAAGGCGGCGCGCGGCCCGGCGAGCTGCTTGAGTAGTTGGTATTGGCAGGTGTTGGTGTCTTGATATTCATCGATCAAGAGATAACGCAGTTTATCTTGCCATTTACTCAAGGCCTCGGGCTCACGCTCAAAAATTTCAACCGGCATCCGAATGAGATCGTCAAAGTCAAACGCTTGATAGGCGCGCAAAGTATCTTGGTAGCGCTGATAGAGTTTAGCGCTGGCGTGTTCCGCCGTATTTTCGGCATTCAGTGCGGCAAACTCGGGCGCGATTAAATCATTTTTCCAGCGTGAGATGCGATATTGCACGCGCTTTAATTCGGCTTTATCGGTCGTCTTCATGATGTCGGACAGCACATGCAGGCTATCGGCAGCATCGAGGATGGAAAATTGTGATTTATAACCGATGCGCGGCGCTTCCTGGCGCAAAATCTGCATGCCTAGCGAATGAAAAGTCGTGACGGTAAGACCGTCTATGGCTTTTTTATCCAAGAGTTTCGAAGCGCGTTCGCGCATCTCGCGCGCGGCTTTGTTGGTAAAGGTAATGGCCGCGATATGCGTGGGATGATAGCCGCAGGTTCCAATAAGGTAGGCGATTTTTTGCGTGATGACGCGTGTTTTACCACTGCCGGCTCCGGCCAGCACCAATAGCGGCCCATCGAGGTATTTAACCGCGGCGCGCTGCTCGGCATTGAGTCCATCAAAAGGCGAGTGGGAGGGAGTGCGGGATTGTTGCTGAGACACGTGCTAATTCTAACATGGGCAGAAGCAAAGGCTGCCGGTAAAATACGCGGATTCAACCGGAGCAAGTGTTTATGTCCACTTATGCAATCGGCGATATCCAGGGCTGCTTTAAAGCGCTGACCCAGTTATTGGAAAAAATCCAATTCAATCCCGCTCAAGATCGTTTGTGGTTGGTCGGTGATTTGGTAAATCGCGGGCCGGATTCTGTGCAGGTTTTACAGTGGGCCATGCGTTTAGGCGAGCGCGTGGTGACGGTATTGGGCAATCATGATTTACATTTGTTGGCGGTAGCCGAAGGTTTTGCCGCGCTGAGTCGCGGCGATACCTTGGATGAAATTTTGGCCGTACCGGAGCGTGCTGAGTTGCTCGATTGGTTACGCCATCAGCGCATGATTTATGCCGAAGGCGATTGGGTTTTGGTACATGCCGGTTTGCTGCCGCAATGGAGTGTGAAAAAAGCGCTAAGTTTAGGGCGGGAAGTGGAAGCGGCGCTGCGTGCGGATCACTACCGCGATTTTCTGAAGCACTTGTACGGCAATCAGCCGGATCACTGGGATGACGGCTTAAGCGGTATGGATCGCTTGCGCGTAATCACCAATGCCATGACGCGGCTGCGTGTATGTTCCGCAGCGGGCGTGATGGATTTTAAACACAAGGGCGCGGTGCAGGATCGACCCAAAAATACCTTACCCTGGTACGCAGTGCCGGGGCGTAAAAGTGCTAAAGCCCATATCATTTTCGGACACTGGTCGGCGTTGGGGCTTAGTGTGGGGAGTCGGCATGTGGCGTTGGATACGGGCTGTTTGTGGGGTGGGCATTTGACGGCGCTGCGTCTGGAAGATCGGCAGGTGTTCCAGGTTTCTTGTGTGGAGCAGGCAGATTTAAATGCTTGGCGATAGCGGTTTCTGCGGCTAAAGAGATTTCACGTCGGGATTTACCGTGCGTGTCTAGGGTGCCGATGTGAGTCACCTTTGCGTGAATACGTCGCCGCGTTAGCACAGAGCGAAACGAATCGAGCAGTGTCAGCCCGCCATAATAAGCCGGTGCGGTATCAATACTGCCATCGGGTAATAGATAGCGAATAGTGAGCAACACCACAGGTGCTTGGTGGATAACAGCGGCTTGAAACAAAGAAGAATGAAAAGGCAGCATGCTCAGCCCGTCGGTCGTCGTGCCTTCCGGAAAGAGGCCGATACAATCCCCCTGCGCTAACAATTCCGCCGCCTGCCGATTAATCGCGGCGGTATGGCGGCGCTGATCGCGGCGAATAAACAGCGTTCCGCTTTGTTGCGCCAGCCAACCGATCACCGGCCAGTCGCGCACATCGGCTTTTGAAATAAAACGCACCGGGCGAATCGAATAAATGAGCCAAATGTCCAGCCACGACATGTGGTTGGAGACAATAATGACACCCCGCGTGTCCAGATTCGGCATGTCGCCGTGGAGTTGAACTTCAACACCGAAAATCGCCAGCATTTTTTTTGACCAGCGTTGCGACAGACGGTTGTGCTGCGCGACCGGGGTAAGGCGAAACAAGACGCTTGCAATGAACAGGCCCCAAGTTAGGTGTAAGGCCACGCGTAGCATGCGAATGAACCGTAGGCTCTTGGGGGTTGGGGCTAGGGTCATGTTGGATCGAGGAAGCGCCTTGCGTAACGTTTATTCATGAGTGAAAACGGCAGTAGCAATAATAAATCCGCGCTATTGAAATCAGGATCCCACGCCGGTTCTCCGCAAACGAGGCAACCTAAACGCTGGTAGCCTTTGATCAGCGGTGGCAAGGGAACGTCCAGCGTACTGTTTAAAGACTCCAACGGCAAGCGATTCCGGGGAAAAACGCGCCATTCTTTAGGACTCAGGCATTCCTGGCTATAGCGACGATAAATGCTGGCCGCCGCATGGCCGCCGTCCTGCATACTGATGCTGGCGCAGCCGATCAAGTATTGATAGCCCTGACGCTGCATGTATTGCAGCACACCCGACCAGAGTAAACCGATGGTCGCACCGCTGCGGTAATCGGGATGCACGCAGGAACGACCAACCTCCACCATACCGTCGTTCAAGTGAGCGATGCGGGTGAGATCGAATTCTGTTTCGGAATAATAACCGCCGATGCGTTGCGCCATCTTTGGATTTAACACGCGATAAGTGCCGACCACGGCCCCTGTTTGATTGTCGCGCACTAAAAGATGTTCGCAATAGGCATCGAACATATCGCGATCAATGCCCGGGTCTGTTCTGGGGAGCAGCGTCTGGAGTCGTGCGCCCATCTCCGTGTGGAACACCTGATAACGCAGGCGCAGCGCTTCGCGGATTTCCTCTTTACTCTTGGCAAATGAGACGCTTAAGCGAGGCGTTTTTTGCTCGGCCAATAGCCGATAATCTTCTCTTAACATGATGACCCTCATCGTGGTTTCGACGAAGGCACATTACGGAGTCAGCTTGGCAGAAAAATGACACAACGATGACGGTTTGATGACGCTGTAGGTTTAGGAGGACTAGAAGCGCGATACTCTTGTTTTGTAAGGGCGCGCGTTTGTAACTACGTTTTGATAAAAGCAACGCTAACGGCACCAAATATGGCTACGTTTTTGTGCTATAGTGACCATGTGCTGACCATACCCATAGGAGCAAACGCATGAACACTGCAACCGAACGTATTCCGGTTCTGGTAACTAAAGCCCAAAAACAACGGCTAACGGCCCGCGCCAAGGCAGCCGGGCTATCTACTGGCGAATTTCTACGTCGGGCTGGAGAGGGTTACAGCCCCTCAGAAGACGAGGCGCTGTTGGAAGGGCTGTTAAACCAGGTCGCCAAAACGACCAAACAGGCCGAGAAGGCAATCGACGACGCTTTGGCTTATGTCGCTGCGTCAGAGAAGCGGCTGGCGAAGCTTGCATCGTCCGAGCAAGACAAGAAGGCCGCCTGATGGGGTTGCCGGAGAAGCTTTGGGACACGCTCACGACCGTCATTAAGATGAATGACAAGGTGGAGCGTATGGCGGGAACAATCAAGGATCAACAGGTGCGCATCGAGGATCTAACGATGCGCGTGGTGCGCCTGGAAACAGCGTTGGAAATGGCGATGGTTGCACAGCGCGTTAAGGCTAGGCCGGCATCTGTACCAAAGCGAATCACCAAGAAAACGTGACCGGGAAAGCCGGTACGGGGCTTGCCCAATGTGGATTGAAGCAAGTAACAGGATAGGCCAAACGCAAAGTAGCACGACCTGGTTGATCTTTTACTCGCCGATTACCAGAAACCGGAAGACCTGCTCGGCGAGAGCGGGATTCTAAAGCAACTCACCAAAGCCGTTGTGGAACGCGCACTGCAAGCCGAGCTAGCGACGCACCTGGGCCACGCAGGGCACGACAACGACAGCGGCAACACGCGCAATGGCAGCAGTGCTAAGACCCTCAAGGGCGATTTCGGCACCTTGCCCATGACTTCAGATAATGGCCGATTTTTCACAAACACAAAGCAATTGCTACCACGTTGAAGGCATTAATTTCTTGGAAGTTACGGCCCACTCCTATCACTGTATTTCTGCCGTTCAGGTTTTTAGCTCGAAGGACGCATATGCGTCGATAGCCCCCATTCATTTTTTGCTAAAACAGCCACTATAAAACCGAATGGTGCGCTTAAAAATTATCAAAATCACTGTGCAAGTACTGTTGAGATAAATATTTATCGCTCGTTTTGTCCTGAATGACAACAGGCGGTTGTCCGCTTTGCCACACGGCGTGTTTTTGCATCACAGCGGTAAATAAATTTGAATGGATGAATTCCGTATTCCAATTGCGCAGTTTGGGATACGCCTGGTCAAACCACACCGGATCAACCGCTGCGAATTGTCGGACGAAAGGAATTACAGCTGCATCGGCGATGGAGAATTGATCGCCTAATAGAAAGGCGTTGGTTTGCAAGCGCGTTTCTAACTGCTGTAAAAATATCTCGCCCGCGGCGCGGTAAACGGCTTGCGGGTGTTCGGGGTGGTGGTCGGCATACTTGTAGCGATCCAGTGCGGTCTTGAAATGGCCGTCGTTGATCGCTACGAGTGTTGCGGCATCGGCAAGATGCTGGTCATTGTGTCCAAGCCAGTTGTCCGGGTCGTGCTGTCGTAGCGCCCACTGCATAATGTCCCAGCTTTCGTCGAGGACTTGCCCGTCCGCCAGCACCAGCACAGGTACACTGCCTTTGGGCGATGCCGCCAGTAGATCGGGTGGTTTATCGCGCAATTGGATTTCACGCAACGTGTATGAAGTTCCGCTGACGTGCAGCGCGAGGCGCGCGCGAATAGCGTAGGGGCAACGCCTGAATGAATAGAGATGTGGAAGTGTCACGGAGTATTTAATGTTATTTTAGCGCGCTCCCAATATCGGCAGCGCGCATGAAAAATCAACCTTGTCGGCACAGCACCCTAATCACTGTAGACTCTTTTTCATTCAAATGCCCTTTAATCTCGGCAGGGTCGTCCCAATGCCACCAGAGAAATTGGCCTCTACCGCCATGACCACTCCCGGCATTGTTGCCGCGCACTTCATTATTGGTGCAAGTCAGCGTCAGCGTGGCGGTGATGGTGTTGACGTTGGGTGGAACGTTGACCTCGGCAAAAGTCAGTTGTGTGCCGCCGGAATAGAGAGAGGGGCGGATACGCGGTGGCGGCGGGCCTTGCGTACCTACAATTTGCGCATTTGCCGCAATGCCATCGCGAACAATAGCGGCTGTGACCGTGTAATTTGCACTCCCACCATTGGGGATAGACGCAGGGCCATTCAAGCTGACGTTTGAAACGGCATATCGCGCACCTCTAAGCGACGGTGTACTTCCTATACCCATCAAAAACAGTGCAGCCAGTAAAGCAGAGATAAGGCTGAATAAGACCGTATGGTTTTTCATTATTGATCCTCCAGTTGCAATAGGTGTAGAAATTGCTGCCTATTTTCACTTTAGGATAAAGCGATCCTAAATTCAACTGCTAAACCGCTTACTTTGAAAAACAGGTTTAGAAATAGTTACCGTACCGTTATACCAAACGATATGGCCTCGCCGCTTCTCGGATACAACTGAGATAGCACGATTGAAATTAGAGAAGAAAAGAACGATAAAATAAAAATGCAATTTTATAGCGGTGGGCGTTTCAGATTAACCCACAACTGCACGGAAGGCCTTTGCCATTGTCGGTTTGCATAGGCGGCCAAATGTTCCGGAACCGCATCGCCGTTGAGCACTAAGCGATTGAGCATAACGGCAAGATCGACATCGGCAATGCACCACTCTGCGCCGCATAAATAGGGCTCACCGTGCGACAGCAACTCCGTAGCGCCTGCGAATAATATTTTAGCGGCACCCTGCGCCTCGACGGATAGTGGTGTCGCGCTGGGTGCGTAAAACAACACGACAGTAGTGCGCTCGGAGCGAATGGGCATGAAATCGCTGCGCAACCAAGCTTGCATTTGCCGGGCGCGGGCACGGGCCTTGATGTTGCTGGGGTACAACGGCTGCCCAGGATAAGCCTCATGTAAATATTCTGTAATTGCAGAGGACTCCGATAATGAGAAGTCGCCATCAACCAGCGTGGGAACGCGATGGGTCATAGAAACTTTAGAGTAGGCCGTGCCGTGATTTACACCGCTCGATAAGTCCAGCGTCGTAACGTCAAAGGGCAATTTTTTTTCGTGGAGCGCAACGAAGACAGACATTGCGTAGGGTGATGTGTAGTGTGAATCGATGTAAAGTTTCATGGGCGGTTCCTAGGGGCTAAAAATAGCTAATAATTAGTCTAAACGATACTCTGAAAAAAGATGTTCGGTGCGGTTATCAAACTCAGCCGCTCCAGAAGAGACCGATGCATAAGGCGTAGCAACGGTGAGGTTTGTATGTATTTCGATGGGCTGACCATGATTGAGTCTTAGGGTGACGGTGCCTTTGGAGAGGGACATAAAAATATCCACGGGCTTATTTAATTCAATGTTTTCCAAAGAAACGATTTTTGTTTCTTGGCGTACCTAGATCGTCCGCTTGATATTGCCCGGGTGGTGCCGATAGCTTCAATGGGCCCGGGGAGCAATCACCAAACATGGCGAGGAACAGCACAGCAAACGAGGGGAGCGGGGTTGGGTGTCGGGCTAGAGGTAGCATTTACATGAGCGACTGTACCCAAAACGACATTGCAATGTGTATAGCTACCAAAATCCAGGGAAGTAGCCGCAAAAATCTACTCATGTGTGCGAACCGCGAGTAGTTAAAAGTCAGTGCGGCAAAAGCACAACCCAGCACGATGAGAGAGCCCCCCGCTACTTTGGCAGCCGCGCCGTTTATAGCGGTAGGCCCAAAGAAAAACTCTCCAAAATCAGGCCCTTCTAACGGTTCCAAATGCGCTGTGGCGATTGCGTCGGCACCAACCCAAAGTAGAAAAACCGAGAACGGTGACACAACGAGGAGCAATAGCAAGGTATGCAGCCAGGTCGGTAGTGAATCGTCGGATGGAAAAAATGAGTGCCGCATTCTGATGCCTAATAACATTTGATGGAAGCCAGTCCCTCACCGGATGCTTTTCTTTCAATCGAACCAATAGACGGATCACCATGTAAGACGGCTCGGCGGTAGTGCAAATTTTGCTCTGAACAGGGTTGCAATTCAAGTTACCTGCCTTTCTCGCAAACCGGCGGAGCCTTGCTGTTCCATTTGCTGTCCAAGCCGTTTGATCGCACCAGCGTCACCACCATCAACCTGACGTTCTCTACATTAAGCAGCGTGTTCGGGGATGCCAAGTTGACCACGGGGCTGCTGGATCGACTCACGCATCACTGCCATATCGTCGAAACTGGGAATGAATCTTATCGGTTCCGTCATTGCAGTGCGATCGCGAAGGGAAGAATTAAATCAAGAGAAGAAGAAAAAGCGCGCTGGCAAGCTATCTCCCGAACCACCGGCTAACCAAAAGGAGAAATCTCAACCGTAGATCAGCTACACTTATCCACAGCCAATACCTCCTGGGGTCGGCATTTCTACCTGGTCAATTTTGAATGAGCGCGGGTGGTCAAATTTTAGTGCGCGCCATTTCCACTTTTAAACCCTTTTCTTGCAATGGCAACAGGTGTCATTAGCTAATTGTTAAGCGAATCTCGCCAACTGGTGTCCTCGGCAAATCGAATGTGGCGAACCCAGAATTGGGCGTGAGATGTTCAACTTTACCCAGCGCGAAATCGCGCTTGTCCGTTTGCAGATAGGATTGGTTTGCACGATTTAGTGAATTGGAAGCCCCCAATCCACCAGGATTCAGCAGTTGCGTACGCTTCGATGAAAGCGATGGCATATTCGTGAAAACTACAACGTACGCACTTGTGACGGGTGCCAAGCATGCGCCATAGAACGAACGGTGTACTATGCCCGACTTATAAAGCTTGCCTTGAACTTGATACAGGTCAGGCTCAACCGTAGACAGAATATTGAATTGCTCATCAAGAAATGCAAACTGCGGGACAAACAGCGTTGCGGAGGGCAGCCAAACCCCTTCATAGTCGCTAACCACCTCTAAGACAGCGTTGCTGGGTAACTGGCCCAATATTCGAGCGCCGAAAAAATGACTCTTCCCCGTAGGGAATGTAAATGTTGGAGAGGCTTCATTGATTTCGACAACAGCTAAGCTACCGATGGCATAGTCGACGTATTTGGCCTCCCACAGAAGCGAACAGCATGCCGCTACCGAACTAATTTCTCGTGTTGCATAGCCACCGGCGCATCCAGTCAGAGTGGCAACGCCTGTCAGGATAAAATTTCGCCTATTCATTTTTGCTCTCTAACGGGGAAGCCCTTGTAGTAAAGTTGAGGGGTGTCGCGTTTCTGCGGCATCCCGCTCGAACGCCGGGTTGGGCATCCCTGGGCTGTGTACAAGAGCTACCGCCTAGCACCAGCGTAGCTGGGCTTCCTGTGCAAATGTCGCACAATTAGGACTCGAATACTACTTTCGAAACTTCGATATACGACCGAGTACGGAAAAACTTTCAGCGGGAATATTCGTCGCCCCTTCGACGTTGGCGTTCCAAGATCGGGATATTCAATTAGGAGCTTGACGACACGTTCAAATTCTTCGAGAAAACGCTCAGCAACCACAAGGCCAGTTTGTCCTTTGTAAAAATCCAGAGCGTTGGCAATGTCATGCTCCACTCCAGGGTGGAGCGAGTAAATCATCGCGTAAGTCTTGCTCGAAGCCGAGCGATGGCATCCTGCCCTGAAACTGCTAAGATCGAACCGGATTCCAGTTCGGCTTCCCTGCGATCAGCTTCTTGCTCCCAAGCTTCCTCGACTTCGGGGTCTGAATCAAGGCTGGCGATTAGCCGCTCAAGCAGGTGTGATCGTTCAACAGGGAGTAACCGCAGGACTTCGGCTTCCAGAATTTCCAAGTTCGTACTCACGCTGCCCCCAATGTGGTAGATGCTGACAATTCATAGTTTATCATAGCTAGTGGCGCTCACAGTGGCGCGACCACTTGCGATGCCCGACGGATGAAAGGGACTCCTCGTCCCGAGGCGATCAGCTACATTGTACAAGCGGCGCGAAAACGCGCACAGTAAACGCCTGATGGCAGCGCCCCGGCTTCGGCCTCATCACCGCCAGTGCGCTCTTTGCTAGCATCGGCAACGGGCATGACTTTAAGAGCGGTCGTCAGGTGGCGGCCTGGATCGGGCTCACACCCGGACAGCAGAGCAGCGGGGGCAAGGCCAGATTGGGCCACATTATCAGGGCCAGACTCGGTGATTTGATTGTCAAACATAAGGCCTGATCCTAGCGATTTTCTGCCGAATTACCAAACGAATGGGTCGGCAGGATTTGATTCTATAGCTACTCTATTTTTGACCCAAAATTCTTGAAGCGAAATGCCAAATATGTGTTTTTCGTGGTTCAGAATTGAACGATATAATGGATGTCGTAATTTCTCTTTTATGTATTCCGCCCAATCCGATATTTCAATTAACGTTAATCCGTTATGCTCCAACTTGAGCACTCGGTTGTGCGGCGGAACGGGCGCTGATTGTAGTAGCCCAGTTTTTCAGATTGGGGTAATCATCCAGATTGAGCTCGGCCATATCTTCTAAAATTACAGACCAAGGGTATAGAGCGATATCGGCGATAGAGTATTCACCGCAGAGATATTCGCGACCATCAAGCTGATGATTCAGGATAGAGCAGTATCGAACAAGCTTGTCCTTATACCGTTGAAGAATGGCATCGGGAATTTCCCCAGAATCTATCAGCATGTAATGGTACAACTCCACCATTGTGGGGCACATATTGGCAACTTCAAACATCAACCATTTAACGACTTCGGCTCGAGCCTTGAGATTGGTTGGCAACAATTTTTGAGTTTTTTCCGCAAGATAGTACAGGATTGCACCGGACTCGAAGAGGGTAATGCCCGTGTCTGTATCTACTAAAGCAGGTACGGTGGCATTAGGATTTATCGCGATAAAATCAGCCGCAAACTCCCCATTACTTTGTTTCTCCACACGCTTGATGGTATAGGGCAAACCGATTTCTTCGAGCATGATTGAAATTTTCCGCATATTTGGACTTTCGCTGTGCATGGTATAAAAAATAATCATTGGCGCTCTCCTAATTGAAGTTTATCTGGGTGAATTGTGCTGTCAGCGTTGCACGGCGTGGAGGCAATTAAAGTGATGCCGACTACCCGAACCGAACGTCCAATTACAAGGGCGCGCCGTTTTTGGCGCACCCCGCTTGAGTGAAAAGTTAGGATTTTTTATTTGGAGAACCATAATATGAATTGGGAAATCTTTTCACTGCTGTTAATGGCTATTGCGATGATGCTAAATATAAAAGCACTGATGCTTGTACGAAGAGCCCAGCGACTAATGGATATGGCTTCATCCCGTAATTCCGCCTCTTTGACGGCGATCCAGTTGTCCACCAAGGCATATTCTACGGCGTTGAAATGGCTAACAACGTGGCGCAAGCGGCGTACTTCCTTAAGTCCTTTGGACTCACAGAATGGGATTAATCCTTCGTTGAGCCGCTTGCCCATAGTAACTCCTAACGAATGAAAGGGACTTTCCCGTCCCAAGGCGGCGGCGAAGTCACCGCAAACGGCATCAAAAGTGCCATGATGGAATTTCTCGATTTCATCAACACCCACGGGAGGGAAAAGTCATGCCCATTATCACCATCGGAATTGATCTCGCCAAGAACATTTTTGCGGTGCACGGCGTGAATGAAAGTGGCCGGGCCGAACTGGTCAAACCCAAAGTATCCCGCGATCAGCTGCTGCCGCTCATCGCCAACTTGCCGCCCTGCACCATCGGCATGGAAGCCTGCTCCGGCGCGCACCACTGGGCCCGCCTGTTTCGGACTCACGGCCACACCGTCAAGTTGGTCGCCCCCAAGTTCGTCACCCCCTACCGCATGAGCGGTAAACGCGGCAAGAACGATGCGGCGGATGCCGCCGCCATTGCTGAGGCCATCACCCGCGCGCACATGCGCTTTGTCCCGGTCAAAGAAGAACACCAACAAATCATCCTATGCCTGCACCGCACCCGGCAAGGCTTCGTTGCAGAGCGCACCGCGACCTATAACCGATTGCGCGGTCTGATTTCCGAGTTTGGCATTGTCCTGCCGCAAAAGGTAACTTGCCTGCGCCAGAGTATCGGCGCGCATCTTGAAAATTTGCCGGGTTATTCCAAGCAATGCATCAACGATCTCTTAGCCCACGCCGATCAGGATCGAACCAGACACCGGACGGCGGCCAAGAATCACCAGTGCACGGCACGTGTTGATGTGAAGCGGGTTGGACCCGCACCGGGAGCGCCTGATCAACTTTAGGGGAAGTAGTTATTCCCGACTAACGATGGAGGCCCTGGTGCGCGTCTTTCATCAGGGTCCGGGCAGGATGCCCAATAGGACCGTTTGTAGTTTCGCAGTCCATCTTCTTACACAACTGGAGCAGTGCGATAGGCAACAAATAATGAGGAAGTGGCAATGAAATAAAAACACGACGGCGGTTGTAAATTTGGGGAAGCCCTT